>CABXZJ010000055.1 GCA_902516685.1 uncultured Formosa sp. | reverse complement strand
CGAGTTACATCGGCATTTGCAAGCATTAGAGAATTTGGATTGTTTGTTCAAGGCACTCTTAGAGCTGGTAGAGGTTCTTATTTAAGGCCTTATTTTGTTTTAACTAATGGAGATGGAGGTAATGTTACAGGTAA
Organism: uncultured Formosa sp.; assembly: GCA_902516685.1. The sequence continues at coordinate 1,873 of CABXZJ010000055.1, read as the reverse complement.
AGACCATGGGGGACTAAAAATAGGCGGTCGAATTGATTATCTTCCTTTTGGATTATTTACCAATAAAGGACAATTTCGACAAGCAGATGTTATGCGAGAAACAGCTCCAAAGTTAGTGATAGGAATACATTTTAGTCACAATAGTGGTATGAGTAGTCGCAGAGGTCGCGGCAGTGGGGATATTATATATTTAAATGATTTAGGTGAAGAATCTTTACCCGACTACATGAAATTTGGGGTCGATTTATTATTTAAATTTAATGGTTTTTCTGCTCTAGCAGAATATATCAATACAGATGCAAGCGTTCCTGACGATATTTCTCAACGTGTCAGAAATAATGGTACTACTTCGTCAACTTTTACTGTTGATGGTGAACAAAATGTTAAAAATTATGTAAAAGGTAGAATGATGTTGGGAGAGGCTTATAATATTCAATTTGGTTATTTATTTAAAAGCGGCATATCACTTGATGGAAGGTTTACACATCTCAAAGCAGACACACATTCTTTTTTAAATAATGCTACCTTTTATAACAGGCCAAACTATTATTCCTTTGGAGTCAGTAAATACTTATCTCGAAATTATGGTGCTAAAATTCAAGCTTCCTGGACTTTTGTTGATGGAAGAGATGGTATCAATGATATGAATGGTGACCCTATCATTGGAAATGAAACTATTACAAGATTAATGCTAACATTTGCATTTTAAGTATGATTAAAAAATTTATTTTCATATATATTTTTATATTTTCTGCACACTTGTGGTCGCAAATAAGTCCACAATCTAAAAAAGTGACAAGCTTGTTTTTTCCAGATTATGAAGAATTAGAAAACATAACACCAGGACTCAAAAAGAAGAAAGGTTATACGAATTATTCTGAATTGATGATATTTTTAAATAATCTGGTTGACCAAAACCCCGATTTGGCTCAATTACAATTTATCGGAGAAAGTCAAAAAGGAAAAAAAATACCCTTATTAATTATAAATAATCAAAATAATAGACCAAAAATAAAGGTTTGGATGCAGGGTGGATTACACGGTAATGAGCCAGCCAGTACAGAAGGAATGCTGTATGTATTAGATAAACTCTTAAATGATAATAACTATACATATTTATTAGATAAAATTGAACTTCGAGTTGTTCCAATGGCTAATATTGACGGGTATTTAAAACAGATTCGTTATGCAGCTAATGGACTGGATTTAAACAGAGATCAAACTAAATTAGTGGCTAAAGAAAGTATAGTTTTGAAACAAGCTTTTTCCGATTTTAACCCTGACGTTGGATTAGATTTTCATGAATACAGGCCATACAGAAAAGATTTTGCTCAACTAAGTAACTTTGGAATTACTGCTCTTTATGATGCTATGTTTTTGAATAGCGGTAATTTAAATGTTCCAGAAAACTTAAGGATATTAACAGATACTCTTTTTGTAGAAAATGCTCGTCAAGAATTAGATAAATATAATTTTAATCACCATTCATATATATCTACTAGAAAAGTAGCTGGCGAAATTCATTTCAATCAAGGTTCAACCAATGCACGTTCAAGTGCTACAAATTTCGCACTTACTAATACTATATCTACATTATTAGAAATAAGAGGAGTAGGAATTGGTAAAACTGCATTCAAGCGTCGTGTTTACATCACCTCTTTGATTGCTTTTTCATATTTAAGGTCTAGTTATAATAATTTAGAAATCATAAAAAATGCCATCAAAACAGCAAATTTAGATAATAAAGATATTGTGGTAACAAGTTCAAAATCTGTATATAAAGACACCATTGAAGCCATTGATTTGGATACCAATAAAATTATAGATCTTGAAGTTACAATTAGAGATGGCTTAAAAGCTAAGCCTGATATTG
>CABXZJ010000054.1 GCA_902516685.1 uncultured Formosa sp. | reverse complement strand
ATGAAAAAAGAATTTAGAAATTGTATTCTATATGTTTTCTTTATTGGCTTTTCTTTTGCAAATAGTCAATCAATCAGAGATATTTTTCCTGATTTTGATAAAAGAGGGATGAAAACATCTATTCTTTACAACCCTGCTGGAATAAGTAACATAATTAAGTTGAAGGACAAAAAACATTCCATCGGAGACTTTTATCAAACTTATAAATCAATTTCATTTTCCGATTTTCAAGGACGATTATCAAAACTTGACAAAATAAAAATAATTTCACAAAAAGAAACCTTAAGCGATAAGGTCCCGATTGGAGTTATTTTTACTGAATTTGATGTTTTCAAGCAAATTGTTCAAATGCAAGAGTTAATTGTTCCTGAAATTAATTCAACTTTTAAAAGAGTTGGAGAACAGGTAGATATTTTTAATAATCACAGATTATTGGTAGGAGCTCCCTTAAAAAGTATTCAGCGAGGAACTAATATGAATTTTTTGTTGAGCTCGGAAACCTTGATTAATACTACAGAAAGTAGTATTAATAAAATTGAAATTAATTTTGGGGACGGTTTAGGTTTTAGAATTGTTCAAGTTGATCAGCTTATTCATGTTTCTTACTTAAATGAAGGAAAAAAAGAAATATCATTTAGAATTACACTATCTGATCAATCAGTAGTTGAATCGTTGTCTGAACTCAATGTTATATATTCAAATCAAGAACTCAACACTATGAATAGTCAAGATATTGTTGGTTTTACTTCTGAAACAACAGAGCCGCCATACATACAGCCCTATAACGAATATCCATTTAAAGGTTGGGGAGAAATGGATATTTTTTACAGTGACGATGGTATCTTAGATAAGCCAATATTTTTAGTTGATGGGTTTGATCCAACTGATTCTAGAAACATAAATGCTGTTTATGCCGAGTTAGATTTTGATGGTGGTAATTTGGGAGATATTGTTAGACAAAACGGATATGATGTGGTGGTACTTAATTTTCCCACCTACTTTAGAGAGGAAGACCAGCAGTTGATATATGGCGGTGCGGATTATATCGAAAGAAATGCAATGCTTTTGGTTGAATTAATAAAAAATATAAATGATTCGAAAGTTGGAAATGAAGAGAATGTTGTAATCGGCGCAAGTATGGGGGGACTGGTTGCTAGATATGCTTTAAATTATATGGAAGCTAACAATATTGAACATGAAACAAGATTATACATCTCATTTGACACCCCTCATGCTGGTGCAAATGTTCCAATTGGTTTCCAGCACATGTTTAATTACCTTGCTTACGGGTTGGGTACATGGGTTGGAGACTTTAGTGTTGAATCATTAAGACCATTAGTTGATGGTGTACTAAAATCTCCAGCGGCACGTCAAATGCTTTGGGATCACTTTGAAGAGCATGTTCAACCAGGTTCTGCTGAATTTAATAATAGCGATGCGCTTCCTCAGCCTCATCCTTTTTTTAATATTTTCTACGATGCCATTGATAATGTTGGCCCATCAGAATATCCGCAAAATTCAAGAAACATTGCAATCATTAATGGCAGTAGTCCGCCTGCTCCATTTTATTTCAATAACGGGAACCCAGTAAATCCAGGAGATCAAGTGTTGGATGCTTTCTTGCCAAATGTTGCAACATCTACTGACGCTTATTTAGATGCATGGTATACACCAAATATCAATATGACTTCTGATGTAAGCAATGTATATATAGACGCTCCCTGGTTTTGCTTTTGTGATATTAATTCAACTGCAGTGGCACAATCTCATGGTCATACTGCTGGAGTTGATACAGCTCCAGGTGGATTATTTGATATTAATGAACTTACAGCAACCTATGCATCTTCAGATCCAGTAGTTGATACCTTTGTAGAACAATTACAAACAAATTATTTCACTTTTATCCCTTCAATAAGTGCAATGGATTACTTTACAAATAATTGGTTCGATTATATGAGTAACCCTGATAATACCCCTTTTGATGCGTGGAGCATGCCGACCAGTAATGAACCTCATGTTCAGCTGACACCTGAAAATGTAGAATTTGCACTTGATGAAATATTTCAAGGAAATAGCCCTGGTGCAATTTTACCAGACCAGGA
>CABXZJ010000053.1 GCA_902516685.1 uncultured Formosa sp. | reverse complement strand
GGTAATGGATTTTCTGGTTCCTTTCTTCCAGGAATAGATATTACACCTACTGACCTAGTTGATGGTAAATTGCATATTTCAATTACTTACAACAACATAGACCTGACAGGGACAGGAACAGTCCAGCAGCTTTTTATGAAAGGCTCAGGAAATACTAATTATGGTACTAATCACAGAATGGCTGGATTGAAATTAACTCCTGATGCTGCCAATAGTGATATTAAAGTTGAATCTATAGTTCTCAATAACGGTCTACAGTATGGAGGTTCCAAAGATCAAGGTGGTCTGGGGACTTCATCTGTTTACAGCGAACAAATTACTCTTGGTACAACTATGGATTTTGTTAATATGACTTCCACATTTTGGGTTGGGAGTCCTGGTGAGTTCCCAACGAATCCATATGGTTTAACTACTGCCACCAATGACATAAATCAAACAACTAATTGGAACGCTGCTACTCAAACTATGTCTCCAAATGCGGTGCTTAGATTCTTGCAATTTTGCTCAAAAAATGGTGATGGTTCAGTAGAAATTGATCAATTTAAAATTTCAACTGGAACATATGAAAATACTGTTGCTTCAGGTGATGGTGAAACTACTACTCCTGAGTCAGGTTTAGCTTTGCAAGGGATTATAGATTTTAGAGGATCTACAGGTACCAACGGAAAAGCTATACACTTATTAGCTACTGCTGATGTACCTGATTTATCTGTTTACGCATTTGCTATATCAAGTAACGGGAATAATGATCTTTCTTCTGATTTTACTCTTCCTGCTGGAAGTGCCTCAGCCGGAGATCACATTTTACTTGCTAGAGATGCGGCTTACATGAATGAATATATGTCAGCATCAGTAGCCTTTAGTTCAGTAATTGAAGCTGGTTCTACAGTTTCACAAAATGGAGATGATCCCATTGCTTTACTTCTTAATGATGTTGTAGTTGATCAATTCCAAGATCCAACAACTGATGGAACTGGTACAGATTGGGAATATACAGATTCTTGGGCATACAAAATTGAAGGTGTATGGACTTATGGTGGAGTTCAATGTACTTCCCCAGCAACTCCTTCAACATGGGATTCTAATTGTATTTATCCATTTGTTGCTGATTTATCACATACCCCACGTTCAGTTATTACTTTTGAAGACTATCCTGTCACAGGCGATACTTGGAATGGTGATTCAGGTCAAATCGCATCTATAGTTGCTGATCCTGACACAAGTGCAGGAGATCACGGAAACGTTGGTAAAATGGAATTAACTGCAGAAGGAAACCCTTGGCAAAACTCTCAATTGAGTCTAGCTGGCGGTACTTATGCCGTTAATTTACTAGATGGTACTTCCAAGCGAGTAACATTTGAGATGTGGAGTGAAACAGCTACTTGTGGACTTCTTAAGTTCGAGCAAGGTCTCAATGGTGCAGGCGACAAAGAGCTTCCATTTAATGTTTCTGGAACCGGATGGGAAACAATTAGTGTTGATTTTCAAAGTGGAGGACATGATGGTTCTGCTGTTAATGGAGAATATAACAAAATAGTTTTATTCTTTAATTATTGTGAAGCTGCAGGTAACCCAACTGGAACAGCTCCAGATGTACGATACATAGATAATATTAGTTATTTACAAGGTACTTATAATGAGCCAACTGCAGTACCTGATGTTTGTGCTCCAGTTCCTACTCAAGCGGAGGTAGATGTTCTTTCTGTATTTAGTGATGCATATTCAGTTAATATTGCGACAAACACAAATCCAGGGTGGGGTCAAGCTACTAATGCTTCGGTAGTTCAAATTGGACCTGATAGTGATTGTAATACCCTTCAATATGAAGGATTAAATTATCAAGGATTGGAATACACGAATAGTGATGTTTCAGCTATGGATTATGTTCACCTTGATTATTTCACGTTTGATTCAACTGATATAAGATTTTCTTTAATCAGTCCCGGTGCTGAAAACGCTTATGATATTGGTACTGAGTTAGGAATAACTACTGGACAGTGGGTAAGTGTTGATATTCCTTTAACACAGTTTACTGTTCCTGACCTAACTAATGTTTTCCAATTTAAAACAGAAGGTAATGGAGATGTATTCTTAGATAACTTATATTTCTGGAGTGTAGCTGCTCCACCAGCTCCACCAGCTGCTTTAGCATTGCAAGGTATTATGGACTTGACTGTCCATCTGGAGGCTCTGATGGTAAAGCATTACATTTTTTAGCTACTGGTGATATTGCAGATCTTTCTGCTTATG
>CABXZJ010000052.1 GCA_902516685.1 uncultured Formosa sp. | reverse complement strand
AATGGAAAAGTGTAGGCATTGGATTAATTTTTCAGCTTATAATAGCTGTTGGAGTTTTAAAGGTTGATTTCGTTATGAAAGCTTTTGAATGCGTTGGACAGGGATTCATTGCAATTCTTTTGTTCACGCAGGCTGGTACTAAATTTTTATTTGGTGATATGTTAAATGTAGATTCATTTGGATATATTTTCGCTTTTCAGGTACTACCTACAATTATTTTCTTTTCTGCATTAACTTCAGTACTTTTTTACCTAGGAATTATTCAAAAAGTAGTTAAAGTGATGGGGTGGCTTCTAAGTAAAATATTACAAATTTCTGGAGCTGAAAGCTTAAGTGTCGCAGGAAATATTTTCCTAGGGCAAACAGAAGCACCTTTACTAATCAAAGCATATTTAGAGAAAATGAATAGGTCAGAAATATTGCTTGTAATGATTGGAGGTATGGCAACTGTTGCAGGCGCAGTGTTAGCAGCCTACATAGGGTTTCTTGGTGGAGATGACCCAGTTTCACAATTATTTTATGCCAAACATTTATTAGCAGCATCAGTGATGGCAGCACCTGGTGCAATCGTAATTTCCAAAATACTTTTCCCGCAAATTGAAGAAATTAATACTGTTGTTTCTGTTTCTAGAGAAAAAATAGGCTCTAATATCTTAGAAGCGATTGCAAATGGAACAACTGAAGGCCTCAAGCTTGCTGTAAACGTTGGTGCTATGCTTCTTGTATTTGTAGCGTTAATAGCTATGCTGAATGGTGTGCTTGGAGGAATAGCCGATTTTGATGGTTTTGTGATAGAATCTTTTAAAATTAATTGGAATTTCACATCACTAAACGAAATTATTAACTCAAACACTTCATATGAAAGATTATCTATTGAATTTATATTGGGTTATACTTTTGCGCCATTAATGTGGCTTATTGGAATTGCTAAAGAAGATATGGCTCTCATGGGCCAGCTTTTAGGAATTAAACTTGCAGCAAGTGAGTTTATTGGATATATACAATTAGCTGATTTAAAGGACATCACAAACCCAATTCATTTAAAGTACAAAAAATCTATAATTATGGCTACTTATATGCTTTGTGGATTCGCTAATTTTGCTTCTATAGGAATACAAATTGGCGGTATTGGCTCCTTAGCTCCAGGACAAAGAAAAACACTTTCTGAATTAGGATTAAAAGCACTCATAGGAGGTACTATTGCATCATTACTTTCTGCAACAATCGCTGGGCTGATAATTGGATAAAACTTCGTTAATAACTTTTCAAATTATTAGACTTCAAAACTTCGTATTAAAAGAGGTATTATTTATTTTTAAATCAATATAAATTCATATTTGTAATGAAACAATATTTAGACTTAGTGTCTCATGTCTTAAAACATGGTAACGAAAAAGGAGACCGTACCGGGACCGGTACAAAAAGTGTATTTGGCTATCAAATGCGCTTTGATTTAAGTCAAGGATTCCCAATGGTTACAACAAAAAAACTTCATCTAAAATCTATCATATATGAACTCCTTTGGTTTCTTAAAGGTGATACAAATATTAAATATCTGACAGAAAATGGTGTCCGAATATGGAATGAATGGGCTGATGAAAATGGTAATCTTGGTCCTATATATGGTCATCAATGGAGGAATTGGAATAGTGACGAAATTGATCAGATTGAATTGGTGATTGAGGCTTTAAAAACAAACCCAAATAGCCGAAGAATGTTAGTCTCAGCGTGGAATCCTTCGGTCCTTCCGGATAATTCTAAACCATTTTCAGAAAATATTTCTAACGGAAAAGCTGCATTACCGCCATGTCACGCTTTTTTTCAATTTTATGTTCATAATGGCAAACTATCCTGTCAATTGTATCAAAGAAGTGCAGATATTTTCTTGGGTGTTCCTTTTAATATAGCGTCATATTCTTTGTTTACTATGATGATGGCGCAAGTATGCGGCTATAAACCTGGTGATTTTATACATACTTTTGGTGATGCACATATTTACAACAACCATGTAGAACAATTAGAATTGCAGCTTTCAAGAGAACCCAGACCTTTACCTAAAATGTTGTTAAATCCTAAATTAAAAAATATATTTGACTTCACTTTTGAAGATTTTAGATTATCAGATTACAATCCCCATCCTCACATAAAAGGAAAAGTTGCCATATAATTATATCTAAGAAACGTTATTTTTCACACTCTAATATTCTAATTCATTGATAACAAAAAACTACCCACCTCTTACCGTAATTGTAGCCGTTTCTGAAAATCAGGTCATTGGAAAGGATAATGACCTTATATGGGATTTAAGCATTGATTTGAAACGTTTTAAATCACTAACCTCAGGTCACCACATGATAATGGGTAGAAAAACGTTTGAAAGTTTTCCAAAACCCTTACCAAATCGTACTCATATTGTTGTCACACGTCAAAAAAACTATAAAGTTACTGATGGTATCATAA
>CABXZJ010000051.1 GCA_902516685.1 uncultured Formosa sp. | reverse complement strand
CGTCTTTGGTAAATATCACAAGTAATACATCAAATGTTACTTTCAACTGGACAGCAGTAGTTGATTCTGGAGTTACAGGTTTAATAAATTCGTCTGGTACCAATACATCTATCATACCTGCCGAAACATTATTTAGTTCTGGCAGTGAGCCTTTGGAAGTTACCTATACCATTTACCCTGTTTTGGATAGCCCTATTGATTGTCCAGTAGATTCAATAATTTATAAAGTAATAGTTAATCCAACACCATCAATTACTTTTATTGAAGATAAAATATTATGTGACCAACAGTTAACATCAATAATCTTTATAAGTGGCATTAGTGGAGGTAATATAACTTATAATTGGACATCCGATATAGAGATAGGTGCTGGTCTTTCAGGTACTGGTGATATGAACTTCACAGCGACTAATTCGTCCTCAGCGCCAGTTGTAGCAACAATTACAGTAACACCTGTATTTGAAAATGGAGGTGTAACTAATGAAGGTGATTCAGTTTCATTCACAATTACAGTCAATCCTTCAGCACAGGTTGATCAGCCCCTAGATCAATTAGTTTGTATTGGCGACATAACTTCTGTTGTTGAATTTAATACACAGAACACAGGAGGTACAACGACTTACACATGGACAAATAATACTCCAAGCATTGGTCTTTCTGACAGTGGTACTGGGGATATTCTTGCTTTCACAGCGACTAATTCATCCACAGAGCCAGTTGTAGCTACCATTACTGTGACTCCAACATTTGAAAATGGAGGTATTGATTGTGATGGTGAGGACAAGACTTTTACAATTACAGTCAACCCTACAGTAGGGGTTAATGCATTAGCAGACCAGTATATAACTTCTGGTCAGACATCATCTCTAACAAATATTTCAAGTAGTACAACAAATGTTATTTTTAATTGGACAGCAGTGGCTGATTCTGGCATCACAGGTTTAGTAGATTTTTCTAGCACAGAAACGACCACTATACCTGCTGAAACATTATTTAACTCAGGCACTGAGCCTTTGGAAGTTACTTACACTATTTACCCTGTTTTGGATAGCCCTATTGATTGTCCAGCAGATCCCATAATTTATAAAGTAATAGTTAATCCAATAGCTACAATTATTTTGGTGGAAGATCAGTTGTTGTGTGATCAACAGCTAACGTCAATAATTTTTGTGAGTGGTATAAGTGGAGGTAATATAAATTATAATTGGACATCTGATATTAATATTGGTGCTGGATTTACAGGTTCAGGTAATATGAATTTCACAGCGAATAATTCATCATTAGATCCTATTGTGGCAAACATAACGGTTACTCCTGTATTTGAAAATGGAGGCGTTACAAACGAAGGCGACTCAGTTTCATTTATAATCACTGTAAATCCTTCAGGACAAGTTGATCAACCTCTAGATCAGGTAGTTTGTAATGGTGATTCTACTGCTACAGTTGAATTTACTACCCAAAATACAAGCGGCATTACGACTTACACATGGACAAATAATACTCCAATTATCGGACTTTCGTCTGTTGGGAGCGGAAATATTCTTAATTTCACAGCAACTAATACAACTACTGCCCCAATTATTGCAACTATTACAGTAACCCCTTTTTCTGAAATTAATGGTATTAGCTGTAATGGAGAAAATAAGACCTTTAAAATAACGGTAAATCCTACAGCACAGGTTGATCAACCTTTAAACCAGACAGTTTGTAATTTAGAAGAAGTCAATGTTTTATTTGCAACAGAAAATATTTTTGGTTTAAACTCTTACAGCTGGACATCCGATATAGAGATTGGTGCTGGTCTTTCAGGGAGTGAAAATATGAATTTTATAGCGACTAATTCATCAACAACTCCTATTGTAGCTAATATAACTGTGACTCCTACATTTGAATTTGATAACGTTGTTTGCGATGGGGAAGACAAGATTTTTACTATCACAGTAAATCCTGTAGCACAAGTTGACCAGCCTGTAGACCAGGTAGTATATCACCAAGGAACAACTTCTTCAGTATTATTTACAACACAAAACACAGTTGGTACAACGACATACACGTGGACAAATAATACTCCAAGTATTGGACTTTCAGGCAGTGGCAGTGGCGATATTCTATCTTTCACAGCAAATAATACAACAAACATTCCGGTTACTGCTATTATTTCTGTGACTCCTATATTTGCAAACGGAGACGTTGTTTGTAATGGGGAAGATGAAACTTTTACAATTACAGTTAACCCTGCAGCACAAGTAGACGATATTACTAATCAGATAGTTTGTAATTTAGATGAAGTTAATGTGTTATTTTCTACACAAAATACTTCAGGAACATCTACATATAACTGGACATCTGACATTGAGATAGGCGCTGGACTTTCAGGTTCTGGTGATATAAATTTCACAGCCATTAATTCATCATCAGCGCCGATTGTAGCTACTATTAACGTAACTCCTACTTTAATAAGTA
>CABXZJ010000050.1 GCA_902516685.1 uncultured Formosa sp. | reverse complement strand
ATAGAGTTAATAAACGGGACATATAATATATTTCTATCTTGGCAGGTTAGCTCTTTTTCGTGGAATGCAATAACCAGTATTTCTAGCGATGATGCTGATAAAGGGAGTGACCCAGGGGATACAGGAACTGATAAACACCTTTTTGATAATTTAACACATGACGCTACATCGATTTCAGTTGCTGAAGTTTGGGAAGGACATTTTAATGGCATACAGCGAGCTAATCAGGCCATAAATAGAATTCAACCGTTTGATGACTTAGATACAGAACTAAAATCTAGACTCATTGGTGAGGCTAAATTTTTAAGAGCATTACTGTACTTTAGACTTTTACAAACTTTTGGAGGAGTACCACTTATAACTGAAACTCCTGACATTAATTCACCACTTGAAGAATTACTTAGTAGAGCTACGGAAGAAGAAACATATGAATTTATTGAAAATGATTTAATAGATGCAATAAATGTTTTACCAGTAAAAAGCGCGTATCCTGACATGCAATTGGGTCGTGCTACAAAAGGTGCTGCAAAAGCTCTTTTAGCTAAAGTTTGTATGTATCAAAATAAATGGGAGATAGTTCTTAATTTAACAAATGAAATTATTGTTTCTGGAGAATATACTTTAACTCCAAATTATGAAGATATATGGGTAATGTTTTACAAGCAGGCGTAGGTCAAGCACCTGCTAGACAAGCAGCTATATTTGCTGGTATTCCGGAAACTGTTCCGTGCACAACTGTAAATAAAGTTTGTGCTTCAGGCATGAAAGCTGTTATTCAAGCTGTCCAAAGTATTGCACTAGGAGACGCAGAGATTATTGTTGCAGGTGGTATGGAAAATATGAGTTTGACACCACACTACAGCAATTTTAGAAATGGTAAGAAATTCGGCCCATTAGTTATTGAAGATGGTATTAAAAAAGATGGATTAACGGATGCATACGATAAAGAATTGATGGGTGTTCACGCAGACAGCTGTGCTAAAGAATATTCAATTACTAGACAAGAACAAGACTCTTTTGCGATTGAATCTTATAAACGATCTAAAGATGCTTGGAGTAAAAATAAATTTAAAAATGAGATTGTTGCTGTCAGTGTTCCACAAAAATATGGTGAACCAAAAGTTATTTTTCAAGACGAAGAATTTAATAATATAAAGTTTGATAAAATTTCAAAATTAAATCCTGCTTTCACCAAAAATGGTACAGTCACAGCTGCAAATGCGTCAACAATAAATGATGGTGCTGCTGCACTAGTTTTAATGAGTAAGGAAAAAGCAAAAGAATTAGAACTCAGTTCGATAGCCACTGTTTTGAGTTATGCTGATGTAGCACAAGAACCTGAACGGTTTACTACTGCGCCTTCAAAAGCTATTCCGAAAGCTTTAGATAAATTAAAACTGTCAATAGAAGATATTGATTACTTTGAACTTAATGAAGCTTTTTCAGTTGTTGGTTTGGCCAATATGAAAATTCTAGGCATTGACTCAAAAAAAGTAAATGTTCATGGTGGAGCCGTTTCTCTCGGGCATCCCTTAGGTTGCTCGGGTGCCCGTATAATAGTCACACTTATTAATGTAATGAAATATAATAATGGAAAAATTGGAGCTACTGCTATATGTAATGGCGGTGGTGGAGCGTCATCATTAATTATTAAACTTGATTAATGCCAGAATACGGATTGTGTAACCACAGCATTGTAGCACTTAGAAAGGAAGCATCTGACAAAAGTGAATTAATCTCACAGATACTGTATGGAGAGTGTTTCAAAATATTAAATTATCAAAACAAATGGAGTTTTGTTAGCTTACATTATGACGGCTATGAAGGCTGGGTAGATAATAAACAATTTTATAAAATTGAAAAGAAATATTTCAAAAAAGTATCCACTGAAAATGAGATCTTAAGTACAAATTTAGTTGATTATTTAAATGACGAAAACAAAAACTTACAACCAATAGTGTTAGGTAGTGTTTTGAATTCTTTAAACTATCTCAAACATAAGTTTGATAAAAGCCAAATTTCAATATCAAAAAAAAATATAATCCGAACAGCTTTATTATACTTAAACACCCCTTATCTATGGGGAGGTAAAACTCCATTCGGAATCGATTGCTCAGGGCTTACACAAATGGTGTATCGAATAAATGGAATCAAAATAAAAAGAGATGCATTTCAACAAGCTAACCAAGGGAAATTTTTAAATATCTTTAATGATATTAAGCCTGGAAACCTCGCTTTTTTTAGTAATAAGGAAGGTAAAATAAGTCACGTAGGAATCTTGATAAATAAAAACAGTATCATACATGCACATGGCAAAGTACGTGTAGATAAATTTGATGAAAATGGTATCTACAATTCAAAGCTAGAAAATTACTCTCACAAACTAAAATTCATCAAAAGCTTCTAACAGATTATAAATAATTAATTCATTTTTTGTAATGATTCGGCTAATTCTTTATATTTTTTTGCATTTAAATCATCTC
>CABXZJ010000049.1 GCA_902516685.1 uncultured Formosa sp. | reverse complement strand
GTATGCGTATAGTTTACGTATTAAAACGTGATGCAATTCCAAATATTATATTAAATAAGCTTTTTAAATATACTGCATTACAGTCATCATTCAGTGTTAATAATATAGCTTTAGTCAACGGCCGACCAGAAATGTTGAATCTAAAAGATATGATTCGTCACTTTGTTGATCATCGTCACGAAGTTGTTGTTCGAAGAACCCAATACGAACTACGAAAAGCACAAGAAAGAGCACATATCTTAGATGGACTAATTGTTGCATCAGATAACATTGATGAAGTCATAAAGATTATTCGTGGTTCATCTAATCCAGACGAAGCTCGGCTAAAACTTGTAAAACGTTTTGAATTAAGCGAAATCCAAGCAAAGGCTATTGTTGAAATGCGCCTGCGTCAACTTACAGGTTTAGAACAAGATAAACTCCGTTCAGAATACGAATCTTTGATGAAAACTATTGATAATTTAAATGACATTTTAGAAAAAAAAGAACGTCGTATGCAAATTATTAAAGACGAACTATTGGTGGTTAAAGACAAATATGGAGATAAACGTCGCTCTATCATTGAGTACGCTGGGGGAGATTTATCAATTGAAGATATGATACCTAATGAACAAGTGGTTATTACAATTTCACATGCAGGATACATTAAAAGAACATCTTTGACAGAGTACAGAACTCAAAATAGAGGAGGAGTTGGCCAAAAAGCGTCAACAACCCGAAATGAGGATTTTTTAGAACATTTGTTTGTAGGTACTAATCATCAGTATATGCTGTTTTTCACTCAAAAAGGAAAATGTTTTTGGATGCGTGTATATGAAATTCCTGAGGGCAGTAAAACGTCGAAAGGTCGTGCAATTCAAAACTTAATTAATATTGAGCAAGACGACAAAGTGAAGGCATTCATTTGCACACAAAACCTTAAAGATGAAGATTATATCAATGCGCATTATGTTATAATGGCAACTAAAATGGGTCAGGTAAAGAAAACTTCATTAGAAAAATATTCAAGACCTCGTGCTAATGGTATCAATGCAATTACCATTCGAGAAGGTGATGAGCTATTAGAAGCTAAACTTACCACTGGTGAAAGTCAAGTGATGTTAGCACTTAAATCTGGAAAAGCTATCCGCTTTGAGGAGGCTAAAACACGTCCCATGGGACGAGGTGCTTCTGGTGTTAGGGGAATTACCCTTGCTAGTGACAAAGATTCTGTTATTGGTATGATTTCTGTTAATGATATGGATAGCAATATATTAGTTGTTTCTGAGAATGGATATGGTAAACGATCTCACTTGGATGATTATAGAATTACTAATCGAGGAGGAAAAGGCGTCAAAACAATTTCTGTTACTGAAAAAACAGGCAGCTTAGTATCTATAAAAAATGTGACCGATGAGGATGACTTAATGATTATTAATAAATCAGGAATTGCAATTAGAATGGCTGTGGAAGATCTTAGAGTGATGGGTCGTGCAACACAAGGGGTAAAGCTCATTAACTTGAAAGGTACTGATTCCATTGCTGCAGTTGCTAAGGTTATGAAAGAAGAAGAAGTTAAAGAGGATGTGATTAAAAAAGATGTTACGGAAGTTATAAAGTCAAGTTTTGAAAACTCTCAAGAAAATCTCCAAACTGAAGAATAATTATAAAAACTCTACACAATGAGAATATATTTAATACTAGTATTATTAACGACAAGTTTTTACTCTATTTTTG
Organism: uncultured Formosa sp.; assembly: GCA_902516685.1. Next base: position 939 of record CABXZJ010000049.1, on the reverse strand, counting down.
CCCAAAAAAAAGAATTACGATCAGTTACAAAAGAGCTGAATAAAGGAAATTTTGAAAAAGCAGAGACTACCATCAAATCAATTGAGCCTATGCTTGTTTCAATGGACGAAAAACAAAAAAGTGAATTCTATCTTTTAAAAAGCAAAATTTATTTTAAAGGAGGTGATGCAGGACCTGATGAAACTGAAAAAGCCGTTTCATCTTTTGAAATGGTTTCATCATTAAACAATCCACAATCTAAAGAAATCCATCTTAACAATTTAATTAATCATTTAATAAATAAAGGTAGTGATTATGTTCAAAAAAACGATTTTTCAACTGCTATTAACTATTTTTCAAATGCTTATCGAATTTCAAAAAAAGATACATTATATCTTTATTACGCCGCCTCCACAGCGGTTAACGCCAAAGACTATGATAAATCTTTAGTAATGTATGAAGAATTGAGAGCACTTGGGTATACAGGAATTCAAAAGCAATACTATGCGTTCAATATTGCCACTAATATGGACGAATCCTTTGATAACAAACTACTAAGAGATGCTTCAGTAAAAGCTTCAACACACATTAACCCTTCAGAAAAAAATTCAAGATCTAATTTCCCCGAAATAATTAAAAATATTGCTTTGATTTATAATCAAAAAGGTAATACAGAAAAAGCCCTAGAAGCTATGCGCGAGGCTCGTGATGCAAATCCAAATGACATAAATTTAATAACCACTGAGGCAGTCGTCCAGTACAATTTAGGGAATAGTGAAAAGTCCAAGAGTCTTTTTGAACAAGCTACACAATTAGATCCCATGAATCCAGAGCTACAATATAATCTTGGAGTAATTGCTGGCGAAGCAGGAGATTTTAAAAATGCAAGTAATTATTACAATAGAGCCATCGAATTAAATTCTAAATATTTAGATGCTTACATGAATTTAGCTACTTTAA
>CABXZJ010000048.1 GCA_902516685.1 uncultured Formosa sp. | reverse complement strand
TGGCAGCGCCCAAGACAATGATAGTAATGTCGTAAACTCCAACATCTAAATATTGTAAGACCGCCGTATCACCTATATTAGCTGTAACGGGGTCGAGAACACCAGATTCCCCCGAATAAACTTCAAAATTAATCGCAAAATCTGCACTAACAGTAACATTAACCTGTTTTGAAATAGCAGCATCATTTTCAACAGTTACTACAAGATTTGTAGGTGCTTGAAATGAAACAACTAATTCTTGTGAAATAGATGTTGAGAGGCCAGTTACTCCATAAGCAGTAACAGAGACCGTGTAAGTTCCTTCTTCATAAATATGTGAAATATTATTTCCATTCTCAACAGATTCTGGTTCTATTGTATCATCTCCAAAAATAATATCAAATGATACTGCCCCCTCAGCTGTAGGTAACATAGTGACTAGCCCAGTATTGTCCTGAGTCACGTCAAATTGAATAGCTAAATTTGTTGGAGCTGTTGCTGTACTTACAAACTCTATGTCTTTGTCATCAGCACATGTCCAAACAGTTAGTGCAATTAAACATAAACTAAATATATATCTTATTTTTTTCATACTTATTTGTTTTAATAATTTGGATTTTGACTCCAGTTTCCATTAGAAAATTGAATTTCTTCAAAAGGTATTGGAAAAACTTCATGCTTACCTAACTCAAATCCGTTAATGGCTGAGGCTGCTTGTCCGGTTCGAACAAGATCGAAAAATCTGTGGCCTTCACCCATTAGTTCTAAGCGTCTTTCCTCCCATATTGCGTTAGTTAATGCTGTACCTGAGGCAGAAATATTATTATCACTATTGCCAAAAGCACGTTCTCTCACGTCATTTAAATAAGTAAGAGCTTGTGTGTCATCAACACCGCTTCTGTTAAGCGACTCAGCAGCCATTAACAGAACATCTGCAAAACGTATAGATCTGTAATTATTTGGATTCGTTAAATTTTGATCGCCAATATTTTGATCCCCTTTGCGCGGAAGATATTTTCGGTTGTAAAAACCTGTATGTTCATATCCCTCTACATATTCAGCACCAGTAGCATTAGCCCAAGCAACAATATCTAAAATTGCAACATCTCTTCTAATATCTCCAATAGAATAAGCATCATATGATTCTTGAACTGGAACATTGAAACTATATCCTGAATCGTAAACTGGACCTGTGTGAGCTCTGATCCCCATAAATCCAACAGCAACATTTCCTTCACTACATTGTAAGCATCCAAATCCAGCCCCTTCACCGTCAGTATATTGAACTTCAAAAACTGATTCAACATTATTTTCACCTTCAAGTTCAAAAATTTGGTTGTAGTCTGATGCTAGTTGGTATGGGCCATTATCGATTAAATCCATAAACACATCGGCTGCTTGAGAAAATTTGTCTTGATACAGATAAGCTTTACCAAGTAATGCTTGTGCGGCTCCTTTTGTTACACGCCCTATTTGTGGTGCAGTATAATCTAATGTATTAACTGCAAAAATTAAGTCACTTTCAATGAGTGCATATACTTCAGACTCTGAGTACCTTTGAACGGATGTTTCATCTCCAGGTGCAAAACGCTTACCAGCTCCATTAAGTGCATCTTGATAATTTTTAATCGGGATTCCTCCAAACCATTTGACTAACTCAAAATGATAATAAGCTCTTAAAAAACGAACTTCAGCGACCATAATTTCACGACCATCAAAGTCAGTTCTGTCTTTGAACTCTAAAAAATAATTAACTCTTTTAACCCCAGCAAACATCCAATTCCAAATATCTCTCAGATTAGAATTAACAGGAGTATGAATCATATCGTCAATTTGTTGAAAACCTACTACGTCAGTAGCACTTTCTCCACCACACAATGTATTATCTGAAGCAATCTCACCTAGTAAGTTATTAACATATGTTGCTTGCAATAAGTCATAGGCGCCAACAAGGGCTAAATAATAATCATCCTCGGAATTAAAATAACTCTCTGAATCAATCAGATAGTTTTCTTCTTCGTCCAAGAACTTATCCTCACACGAATAAATTCCAAAAGCAAGTAATAAACCTATTGCTATTAAAAATATTTTGTTGTTTGTTTTTTTCATTGTATTAATTTTTAAAATGAAATATTAAGTCCTAATAAGTATTGTCTTGTCACTGGATAGAAACCAGGGTCAATTCCCCCTCCAATAGCATTTCCATTAGTTGCTGCGGGATCAAAACCTTTATACTTAGAAAAAGTAAAAGCATTATTGATAGAAGCATAAAGTCTAACTTTAGAAATTTTAATATCCTCAGACAATGGTAAAGTATATCCTAGTTGGATATTTTGAATGCGTAAAAAAGATGCGTCTTCTACAAAGAAATCAGAAAATAATTTATTAGAGGTTGCTCCTGTTGTTGCTCTAGGCACTTCATTGCTCGTACCTGGACCAGTCCAACGATCTAAATAATAATCTAACCTATTAACATTTGGCTGATCCCTTTCATAATTGCGAACCATGTCTTTCCCTAACTCTGCATAAGCATAAGCAGAAAAATCAAAGTTTTTATAATCAATAGCCAAATTGAATCCCATGATATAGTCTGGAAGTGGCTTTCCAATAAAGGTGCGGTCATTGGCATCAATTGTACCGTCCTGGTTGACATCTACAAAGCGTAAATCTCCAGGTTGAGCAACATTGCCAAGCCCATCTTGAGAGGGGTGTGCATCAACCTCTGCTTGTGTCTGAA
>CABXZJ010000047.1 GCA_902516685.1 uncultured Formosa sp. | reverse complement strand
TTTTGATGGAAATTTCTCATTAAATGATGTTTCCTCAAGTTCAGTTTTAGTTTTCACTTATTTAGGATTTGAAATAAAAGAATTAATGGCTTCATCCAATATGGATGTATATTTGGTTGAAAACAATGAGACTCTTGATGAAATTGTTCTTATTGGATATGGTACAAAAAGTAAAAAAGATTTGACAGGCTCTGTGTCAATGGTAAAGTCAGAAACAATAGAAAAATTAAAACCAATTGACGTTGCTCAAGCCCTCCAGGGAAGAGCTTCTGGTGTTTCAGTGACTACATCTTCAGGTTCACCAGGAAGTGGTTTTCGAATACTAATTCGTGGGGTTAGTAGTAACTCTGATAACGACCCATTAGTAGTGGTAGATGGTTATATAGCTTCAATGAATAGCATAAATCCCGATGATATAGAATCGTTAACAGTTTTAAAAGATGCCCAAGCTGCCATATACGGAATCGAAGGCGCCAACGGAGTTATCTTAGTAACAACTAAAAAAGGTTCTAAAAACTCTTCCCCTCAAGTTTCTTATAATGTTTATAGCGGAACGCAAGAAACTTCAAAAAAATTATCTCTTCTTAATAATGAGGAATATGCAGCTCTTATTAATGAAAGTTATGCAGCTAATGGACAATCTGTCCCTTTTCCTAATTTAAATAATTTGGAAAATAACACTAACTGGCAAAATAATCTATTTGACTCTGCAAATATTACAAATCATAATATTAGTCTATCGGGAGGTACAGATAATATTACTTACTACTTAGGAGCTTCACACTTAGATCAGGAAGGTATAATTGCCAGTGACAAATCTAATTTTACAAGAGATAATGTAAAGTTAAGTCTTGGTATTGATGTAAACGATAAATTAACAACAAATTTAAATCTTAACTATTTTGCTAATTCTCGAACAACAATTAACGAGTCTGGGTTAGGATCTGTACTATTTAATGCTATTAGCTATTCACCATTATTTTCTATAGATCAAGAGGATGAAAATGGTTTGTTCGGCAATGAGATTATAAACCCTTTTTCTCAGATTAGAGATACATATAATTCCTATTTTGGAAACAGTATTGAAGGTAACTTTCAGTTGGAATATAAAGTATTAGAAGGACTTACTGCAACTACTCGAATGGGTTTTAAATCATACACAGACAAAGCAAAAACATTTTCTCCAATAGTTAATTATGGAGCTGGTAAAGTCTTTAATACTGACAGAAGCACAGTAAGTCAAAACAAGCAGATGTATAACTCTTACACTTGGGATACATTTATTAATTACAAAAACAACTTTGGCGATCACAATGCAGATGTAACAGTTGGTATGGCAGTAACTAAGGATTGGGGTGATGGTTTATTTGCTACGGGCTTCGATGTTCCGAACAACTCTTGGGAATTTGCAGACATTGCTTTAACCACAGGTACTAGTGATGCAAGAGAAACAGGTTCTTACACATACGACAATAGACTTTTATCATATTTTACAAGACTTCAATATGATTTTAAAGGAAAATATATCTTATCAGGAATGATTCGTAGAGATGCTTCTTCAGCTTTTGATAGTGATTATAGAGTTGATTATTTTAAATCTGTTACTGCTGGATGGAAAGTTTCTGACGAATCATTTTTTAATGTAAATTTCGTTGATTTCTTAAAGATAAGAGGTAGTTATGGAACACTAGGTAATTTAGTTGGTAGTGACCTTTACAGAGCTACTTTAAGTGGAGAGGCGACTTATGTATTTGACAATGCTCTCACTAACGGTACAGCACTTGGTGCACTTCCCAACCCCGTAGCATCTTGGGAAACAGCAGAAAAATTGGATATTGGTATAGATGCACAATTATTTGATAATAAATTAGAGATAGTTGCTGACTACTTTTTGGAAGACCGTGTTGATTTATTAATACCTGGGCGATTAATAACAAATGGGAATGAGGCTTCATTTAAAGTCAGAGTGTTACCCACTTTACCCTTGACCTTAAAAATATAATCTCCATAAGGAAGATTTTCAAAAATTTGTGATGTTTCTGAACTCCAATTTGACCAACCCTGAGACCAACCTTCTAAAGTGTAAGAATATTTAGTATCCACAACATCCCCGTACTTAGGTATACTGAAGTTAAAATACAGGTTGTTATTTTTATAGTGTAAGCTGGGGTTTGATGTTAAATCCAAGGCTTGCTTAGTTTCATTTTTAATACTTGATAAAACAGAATTAATATTGACTGCATGAGTATTATCTAGCTTTGGATTACCATTCCTGAGAACAAAATATCCATTAGATGAACCTAAAATAAACTCATTTTGATCAACTTTAGTAAGATTTTCGAAACCCATAACGACATTTCTGAAATTGGAATATTTAATTGGAATTTGTTCAATAACTGGTTTGTCACTCAGGCTTCCTGGCGAGACGATAAGAATATTATTTCCACTGAAGCACCATTTCATATTTTCTGATGAGTTGATATCTAAAAGGGTTGTTGTTGGATTATAATCTTTAAATATTTCAGATATACTATTAGATTTCTTAAACTTCATTGATGCTTTTTCCAAACGATAAAATCCATTTGAAGATGAATAAAGGTATTCGTCTAAAAACTTTATAAAGTTTGAACCACTACCCATTTCAATCGAATCTATTAGTGAATAGTTTTTTAGTGTTTTCATATCATTGGATAATTCAAGTTTAAAAAATCCACTAAGTTCATGATTAACATAAATAATATTATTGAATATTTGAAAAAAACGACTTGATATATCGAATCCTT
>CABXZJ010000046.1 GCA_902516685.1 uncultured Formosa sp. | reverse complement strand
TATGCTTCTAACACATAAAATAATAGATGGAATATTAGCATCTTAAATTAATAATCTAACGCAAAAATTTATATATTTGGCTTGAACTATAATTTAAAAACTTTATAGTTTGTTTTATATAGAAAATTTAGTCTTCAAATGAAATTAACCAGAAATATATCCTTAACAATATTCTTGTGTTTTCTTATTCATACAATTAATGCACAAGAGGGTCTTCCAATATATTCTGATTACTTAACAGATAATTATTATCTAATTCACCCCTCAATGGCTGGCGTTGCTAATTGCAATAAAGCTCGCTTAACAGCTCGGCAACAGTGGCTTGGCCAAGAAAATGCACCAAGTTTACAAACATTTAGTATTAATGGAAGAGTAGGGGACTCTCAATCCGGCATTGGTGGAATTATTTATAATGATCAAAATGGATATCATTCGCAAACAGGGGCTTATTTGACTTACGCACACCATTTAATGTTTTCTAGAAATACTATTGACCTTAACATGTTATCCTTTGGCTTAAGTGCCGGAATGATTCAATACAAACTTGATGAAACTGCTTTTATAGAGTTTGACCCAATAATAGCCGGAATTGAACAAAGATCATCTGAGTTTAATGTAGATTTTGGCTTTTCTTATCATTTCATAAATTTTTATGCTCATGCTACCATAAAAAATCTTTTAAAAAATGAAGGAGTAAATATTAATGAACAAGGAGTTGCATATAATAATTTAACTAATTATCTCTTTTCTGCTGGAAATGTATTTTCTAAGTTTGGAAGTGAATGGAGCTTTGAACCATCTATCTTGTTCTCTTTCAAAAGTGCCACTGAAGAATCTTTTATGGACTATAATTTCAAGGCCTATCGAGATTTTGATTTTGGAAGTATTTTTGCTGGGATTTCCTACCGAAGGAGCTTTGATGGTGCAGAGTTTACCACTAACTCAGGCTCTATTAGTAGTCAAAAGCTTCAATACATAACGCCTTTGATAGGAATAGAATATAATAATTTTATGTTTGCATACACATATTCGAATCAATCCAATTCAATTGTTTTGGACAATGGAGGGTATCATCAATTAACACTTGGGTTCAATTTTGGATGTAGAAAAGAAAAATATGACTGTGAGTGTCCAAGTGTAAATTAACTGTCATCCAGGCCTTTAATTATTGACTTATCCCAGCTCATTAAATTAGCTATTATTTCTTTTGACCCATTGGTGTAGAATTCTAGTTTAATCTTTGTTATATCTTTATTCAATAAATTATTCTTAACCATCACTTCTTTAGTTTGTTTAGCTACCGCTGATCCAGAGTCTATAATTGTTATATTCTTTGGAAGCAATTGACGCAAAAGAGGTATTAAAAAATGATAATGAGTACAGCCTAACACAATACAATCAATATTGTTTTTTAGCATTGGCTCTAAATACCTTTTTAATAAATTCATCATTTTTGAAGAACTGAGTTTTCCTGACTCTATAAGCTCTATAATACCATCACCAACTTGTTCCGTTACATTTTTATTTTGAGTGTAGCGTCTAGAAGTTGCATGGAAAAGGTTACTACTCAATGTTCCCTTTGTCGCTAATATTCCAATCGAATTTGTATTGGTTAATAATGCTGCAGGTTTGATAGCAGGTTCGATACCAATAAAAGGAATTGAAAACAGTCTTCTTAATTCTTTTATTGCATTGGTAGTAGCCGTATTACAGGCCACTACAATAATTTTACAACCTTTATTTAATAAAATCTCTGTGTTTTTAATTGAGCGTTTCAATATCACTTCAGTTTCTTTATTTCCATAAGGAGCATATTTTGAATCGGAAATGTATATAGTTGATTCATTTGGCATCAGCATATTGATTTCCTTCCAAATTGAAAGACCTCCAGCTCCAGAATCAAAGATACCAATAGGTTTTGAGTTCATACATTTACAAAAATAAAAAAGCTGCTCATTATGGGCAGCTTTTTGATAAGTATTTTAATTTCAAAATTTAGAAACCTAACTCAGATTTTATATCTGCTAAAAGATTTTTACCATTAGCCATTATAACCCCTTGTCCCTGTGACGAATCTAAAACATAATCAAAGCCTTGATCATTGCCAACTTTTAAAATTGCATTTTTAGCTTTTTCAGTTATTGGTTTTAAAAGCTCAAGTTCTTTTTTCTGTAAGTCTTGTTGAGCCTGGGCTTGGTATTGACGAATACTTTGTTCCATTCCTTGAACTTCTTGTAATCTTTTTCCATTTTCCTCGTCTGTTTTTGTAGAGGATTCTGCATCATATTGCTTGATTTTGTTTTGAAGTTCAGTAGCCATGGCTTGGATATCAGTTTCGTATGTTTTAGCTAGCTTTTCTAGCTCAGACTTAGCATTTTGCATCTCTGGCATTGACTCCACAAGTTCTTGAGTGTTGACATGAGCAACTTTTGATTGAGCTTGTAAAGAAAAGCTGCATAACGTAATAATGGCTGTTATTAAGAATAGATTTTTTAAATGTTTCATTTCAAATTGTAATTAAAAGTTATTTTCTGTTGTTTTTAATACTGTCTCGCTTACGCTTAAGCGCTTCTAGTTTTGCTTTTCGATTGGCTAAAATACGTTTTTTCTTTTCTTCTAAAGCCTTTTTTCTTGCTTCTCTGTTACTAATTTTGGATCTCTTATCTTTTTTCTCCACCAGTTCAGTGTCTTTAAAAGAGTTATTACTTGCAATACTGTCTTTAATCGATTTGTCTTTTTTCAAATCTTCATTTAAATTCCCACTAGCACTGGCTTTTATCATTGATGCTTGT
>CABXZJ010000045.1 GCA_902516685.1 uncultured Formosa sp. | reverse complement strand
ATTGTTTTATAATCAGGAGCTCTAGTGACCAAACTTACAGACACACATAAAATGATAGAAAATACAAACATAAAAATTGCCATATGTGCAAAATTAATAGTTGCAAAATAATACAATGTATGGTTTACAACTTCGTCAGCTAAAATCTGGGGTTGAAAATAAATTTCAGAACCCAGACGTAAAACTAAAAGAACAAATCCAGCTAGTAAAGTTGTAATTGAAGCAGTAGAGTTGACACGTTTCCAAATAATACCGAGCAAGAACACAGCTGTTACCGGCGGTGCAATGTAAGATTGAACATTTTGTAAATATTGATACATTACCCCTCCACCAATTTTTTCCATTATAGGAATCCAAATAATTCCTAAAATAACTATAAACCCAGTAGCTATTTTGCCTGTCCTCAAAAGTGAAGCTTCAGATTTATTAGGTTTTAATTTTTTATAAATATCAATTGTGAAAATAGTTGAACAAGAATTAAATACTGAAGCTAATGAACTCATTAATGCTGCCATTAATCCTCCTGCTACTAATCCTTTAAGCCCAACAGGTAAAAGAGTTTTTACAAGCATTGGAAAAGCTCTATCTGCCTTTTCAACTGAAAAAATTTCTGGATTTTGAATTGATAATGCAAATGCGATAATTCCGGGGACTAAAAATATTAAAATTGGCAATAATTTTAAATAGGCACCAAAGATTGCTCCACGCCTTCCAATCTTAATATTATTGGCTGCCAAGGTACGTTGAACAATGTACTGGTCTGTACACCAGTACCAAATCCCAACAATAGTACCTCCAATTAAAAGCCCTGTCCAGGGAAAATCTGGATCACTCATTGGCCTCCACATATTAAAATGATCAGGATTGACAGCAATAACAGTTTCTCTCAATTGATTCCATCCCCCAACCTCTTGAAGACCCAAATACGTAATAATAACTGAACCTAAAATCAATACGACTGTTTGAAGAGTTTCTGTATATATTACGGCTTTCATTCCTCCAATAACAGTGTATATCCCTGTGAATATAACAATACCAATAGCCCCATACCAAAATGGAATAGCCAATAATTCAGAAACGACAATACCTCCGGCATAAATAGTAACTGAAACTTTTGTCAAAACATAAGCTACCAATGAAAATACAGATAGAAACCAGCGCGATCGACTATCAAATCGTTTTTCTAAAAATTCTGGCATTGTAAAAGCACCACTTCTAATGTAAAAAGGTAAAAATAGCCATCCAAGTAATAGGACAATCCAAGCATGTAACTCGTAATGTGCCATAGGAGTTCCCGATTCAAATCCAGTACCGGCTAGTCCAACAACATGCTCTGAACCAATATTTGAGGCAAAAATTGAAGCACCTATTACAAACCAACCAACATTTCTACCTGCTAAAAAATAATCTTCAGTATTTTTATTTTTTTGAAGTACAACCCATACAGCTACTGCAATAAGAGCTAAAAAATAAATACTCAAAACAAGCCAGTCTAATCCTTGCAAAACAGAAGAGCTTGATAAAAATAAATGCTTCATTTTTATAAAATTTGAGTATTATATGTATTGATTTATGATATTTTCAAAGAGCTCCTGTTTACCACTTTGTAAATCTAGTTCTCCGTTTTCTAAAGCAATTTGATATAAGTCATTGAGATTTAGAGATCCTGCTTCGAAAGCAGCACCATTATTTGAATCAAAAGATGAATAACGATCTTTTCTTAATTTTCTGTAAGGGGAGGATGTTAGAATCTTGTCCGCAGTAATCAAGGCTCTCGCAAATGTATCTGCACCTCCAATATGTGCTAAAAATACATCTTCCATATCAGTTGAATTTCTTCTAATTTTTGCATCAAAGTTAATACCACCACCTTTCAAACCACCTGCTTCAAGAAAAATTAGCATTGCTTCAGTGGTCTCTTGTATGTTATTTGGAAATTGGTCAGTATCCCATCCATTTTGATAATCACCCCTATTGGCATCAATACTACCTAACATATTAGCTTTGGCTGCAACAGCTAATTCGTGTTGCATGGTGTGCTGAGCTAATGTAGCATGATTAACTTCAATATTAAGTTTAAAATCTTTATCCAAGCCATATTCTTTAAGAAAACCTATTGCAGTTGCTGAGTCAAAATCGTATTGATGTTTCATAGGCTCCATAGGCTTTGGCTCAATAAAAAATGTACCTTTAAATCCTTGAGCTCTAGCATAATCCCTTGCTATGGTTAAAAATTGGCCCATATGATCAAGCTCACGACCCATGTCAGTATTTAATAGAGACATATATCCTTCACGGCCACCCCAAAAGACGTAGTTTTCACCATTGAGCGAAATAGTGGCGTCCAAAGCTAGTTTAACTTGTGCACCTGCTCTTGCTACAACATCAAAATTAGGATTAGTTGAAGCCCCGTTCATAAAACGTGGGTTTGAAAAACAATTAGAAGTTCCCCATAAAAGTTTTACTCCTGAATCTTGCTGTTTACTTTTTAAATAATCAACAATCGTTGATAGACGTTTTTCAGAATCTAATAAAGTCGTTCCCTCAGCAATTAAATCGTAGTCGTGGAAACAAAAATAATCGAACCCCATTTTAGTAATAAACTCAAATGCTGCATCGGCCTTATCTTTTGCAGCTTGCACTGGATCAGTAGATTGATCCCATTGGAAATTCTGAGTCCCTGGTCCAAAAGGATCTGAACCTTGACCACAGAAAGTATGCCAATAGGCAATAGCAAATTTAAAGTGTTCTCTCATTTTTTTGCCTGCAACTACGCGTTCAGGGTCATAGTATTTAAATGCCAATGGGTTATCAGATTCTTTGCCCTCATAACGGATCGCATCAATTCCTTTGT
>CABXZJ010000044.1 GCA_902516685.1 uncultured Formosa sp. | reverse complement strand
AGTTGTTTTCCCAACAGGCTTTGGTACAAAGCTACTTAGCTTGAATTTTTTGTTTACCTACGAAAAAAAATACTAAACCATAGGCATATCTTCTTATTTCATTAACTTAAGAAGCAAAAAATATACTACCCCCAATAACAGCGAAAACCACAATGATTTTAATTTTCTGTGAAAGTTTCTTTTTTGGAGCTCGTGTTCACGCATTCTAATCTCTTTATCTGGATTACTTAAATTATTATTCCCAAAAAGGAAAGTTCCTAACTTTGTGTGTCTAAATTCTTTTTTATCGCTCATTAATCAAATATAATGAAACCAATGAATAACTATCAAACAGTATCCATACAATTCACAAAGAGTGATGCAGATAAACTAACAGAAAAAGCTAAGCAAAACAGATTAAAACTATCAAGCTATCTAAGACAGCTTCTAACAAAAGACCTCATCTGAGCTAAGATTGATATAAATTCATTAGTTTTATAAAACAATTAAAAAACTATGAAAAATATATATACACTTTTAGTATTAACCATATCATTTAGTATGAATGCGCAATGGGAGTTTAATCCAATCTCGAATGGTATTCAAACCTTTTTCTCAACAGCAAGTGGATATGCTTCTATAGCAATGGGTCAATCTACTGAAGCAAGTGGTGAATATTCTACAGCAATGGGTCAATCTACTGAAGCAAGTGGAGATTATTCTACAGCAATGGGAGTTAACACAACAGCAAGTGGATTTATTTCTACAGCAATGGGAGGTTTCACAACAGCAAGTGATTATGGTTCTTTAGTCATCGGACAAAACAATCTTTTAGGCTCAACAGTTACTAATAATGCTACAGAGTTTAGTACAGAAAACACAGCTTTTGTAATTGGAAATGGAGCAGATGCAGACAACAGAAGTGATGCACTAACAGTACTATTTGATGGTACTACAAACATTGCAGGTTCTGTAACAGCAACATCTTTTATAGGAGATGGTTCACAGCTTACTAATCTACCATCAAGCTCTCCATTTACATCTAGCCTTAATAATGCAAGTGGTACTGGTGGAATACAATCACCAACAAATACAGCAAGTGGATATGCTTCTACAGCAATGGGAAGAGAAACAACAGCAAGTGGATATGTTTCTACAGCAATGGGAGCTGGTACAACAGCAAGTGGATCTGTTGCTACAGCAATGGGAGCTGGATATGCAGGTGGAGATTATTCTACAGCAATGGGAGCTGGTACATATGCAAGTGGAGATTATTCTACAGCAATGGGAAATGGCACAACAGCAAGTGGAAATGATTCTACAGCAATGGGAGATAACACAACAGCAAGTGATTATGGTTCTTTAGTCATCGGACAAAACAATCTTTTAGGCTCAACAGTTACTAATAATGCTACAGAGTTTAGTACAGAAAACACAGCTTTTGTAATTGGAAATGGAGCAGATGCAGACAACAGAAGTGATGCACTAACAGTACTATTTGATGGTACTACTACAATAGCGGGAGATTTAAGCATTAACTCTGATGCAAGACTAAAAGCTAATATCATTTCTCTTGGTAGTACTTTAGCTAAAGTATTACAAATAGATGGTAAGTCATACACTATGAAAAAGGATGAGAACAAGAAACAAAAAATAGGTGTACTTGCTCAAGACATAGAGAAAGTGTTTCCAGAACTTGTATCAGAAAGCAATGGTGTTAAGTCGGTAAACTATCAAGGATTAGTGCCTGTACTTATCAATGCATTGAAAGAGCAAGATGCAAAGATGAATGAGCAACAAGCAGAAATAGACACATACCGAGATGAAGTATCTGAACTAAAAGAGATAGTTCAAGCATTAGTATCAAGAGAATAAAAATCTCAACCTAACATCAAAAACATTAATCCTTTCTAAATGAGTAAAAGAAATTGGTTAATTTTATTAATGATAACAGTACCGATTGTAGGATATTTATTCAATATTTATGCTTTATTTCTTATTTTACCATTAGGCTTATTTAAATTAAAACAATGAAAAAACTACTCTTACTCTCCGCTTTATTCATCTTCGCTTGTCAAAAACCGAAAAAAATTTCTAAAAAAGAAGTTATGGATACATTTGAAACCTTTTTTGAGGTTTTAGATAATGACTTAGACAGTTTTGATTCTATGGTCACAGACGACTTTTTTATCTTTGAAAATAGCAGACGTTACACTAAAAAAGAATTTATTGATTTCGTAAAAAGTTTCGACATTATTAGCAGTAAGCGAAAATTTGAAGACATCACAATTGATAGCGATTTTAATTCAGCACACATTTCTCTTAAACAGTTTGGTGAGTTTATTATTAATACCCCTGAGGGGAAAGTTAAGCTTGAATTTGAGTGGCTTGAAAGCACCTACTTAGTTAAAGTAGACGGTAAACTGAAATTTAAATTTTACTTCTCAGAGGCTATCAAAACAAACTCTTCCAATTTATATACAAAAGAATTTAAGTAAGTATCCAAATATTATTCTTAGATAATTGAATAAATTAGTTTTTCTAATCCAGTTTTACCAGGCGATGTATCTCTTTTCTTATAATTTTTACTTACTAAATAAATCATATAAAAAAAGAAAATATACAGCGCTGCCATGAGTTTATTTCCAAAAGGTTTAACATTAAGGAATAAACATAACATTATAAGACCTGCAGAACCAAAATATAATAATTGTGGTAGATACTTGACTGAATATATAAGTTTTTCTATTCTGTCAATAAGTCGAAATTAAAATACTTTTTTAAAAAAATTTATTTTCAATTTACTTCCTCCAATTATTAACGCTGCTGTAATAATTATTATATTTTTGATTATGTATTGCCCCTCAAGAGTAGGTAATAAAGGATTTGAGCCTTGAAATGTTACCTCAGGAAGAATA
>CABXZJ010000043.1 GCA_902516685.1 uncultured Formosa sp. | reverse complement strand
GAAGGTGGGGGCGCCAATTATTGAAATTTCTTCATCTTCCATAAGGAAATCAATTAAAGAAGGAAAAAACATTCGGCCACTACTACCAAAGTCTGTTTGGGTTTATTTAGATGAAATGAATTTTTATAAATAATATGCTTAAAATTGGACCCATAGAATTGCCAGATTTTCCCTTATTACTCGCTCCAATGGAAGACGTAAGTGATCCTCCGTTTAGAGCGCTTTGTAAAGAGCAAGGAGCAGATGTTGTTTATACAGAGTTTATTTCAAGCGAAGGGTTAATTAGAGATGCTGCAAAGAGTGTAATAAAACTTGATATTTATGAAAAAGAAAGACCAGTAGGAATTCAAATTTTTGGGGCAAATTTAGATAGTATGCTTCGTGCGGTTGAGATTGTCGAAAAGTCCAACCCTGATATAATTGATATAAACTTTGGATGTCCTGTAAAAAAAGTGGTTAGTAAAGGAGCTGGAGCTGGTATACTTAAAGATATTTGTTTGATGGAAAAATTAACAGCAGAAATGGTGAAGCGAACAAAACTTCCTGTGACTGTTAAGACTAGGCTAGGCTGGGATCATGAATCCATTAAAATTGTTGAAGTTGCTGAAAGACTTCAAGATGTGGGTATAAAAGCCCTTGCAATACACGGAAGAACTCGTGCTCAAATGTATAAAGGTAATGCGGACTGGGGGCCAATTGCTGAGGTGAAAAATAATCCTAGAATACACATACCAATTTTTGGAAATGGTGATATCAGCTCCCCTGAACGTGCTGCTGAGATGAGGGATCTCTACGGATTAGATGGTGCTATGATTGGCCGAGCAAGTATTGGAAATCCATGGTTTTTTAAACAGGTAAAACACTATTTTGAAACTGGGGTACATTTAGATCCAATCAGTATGTCAGAGAGAGTAAATGCTGCACGAAGACATCTAAAAATGGCAATAGACTGGAAAGGAGAAGTTCTTGGGGTTTTAGAAACAAGACGGCACTATACTAATTACTTTAAAGGAATTCCGAATTTTAAACCCTTTAGAACTAAAATGGTTACGAGCGACCATAGCAGCGACGTGTTCGAGGCCTTTGATGAGGTGGAAAATGTATTTGGCAATTACCAATTCGCTTAAACTTTAAAGTCTAATTTTTTAATGCTGAAAGACGCTAACAGTGATGCAATACTGCCTAAAATAAAAATAGTTGCAAACGAGATAAAGATGTTTATCCAGCTCAAAATTACAGGGTAAGGCAATGTGGGTGTAATAAGAACAGGTTCAAAATATTGCTGTACAAAAATTACAATAATTCCCAAAGATAGACCGGCTAGACCTCCAAAGAAAGTTATCAAAAGTCCGTGCAAGAAAAATACTTTTTGAATCATTTTTTTTGTGGCGCCAATACTAAATAATGTTTTTAAATTTTCCTTTTTTTCCAAAATCATCATTACAATTGAACCCACAATATTAAATAAAGCAATAATTAATATTAAAGTGAAAATTAAATACACAACCAATTGTTCCGTATTAAGCATTTTGTATAAGGCTCCATTTAGTTGTGTTCTATCTTTTATCACAATTTTACTTCCAAATAAATTATTTAACTCGGAGTTAATTTGTTTTAAATTAACCCTTTCTGTTGTAATAATTTCAATGCTACTCACTTCTGAAGCGGATATTCCTAGGAGATATTTTGCATTATAAATACTAGTAAATATCAAAGAATTGTTTAGGTTATCGTTTATTTGAAAAATCCCCGAATTAACTACTTTCATACTTTTAAATGCCTCTTTAATTGAAAGCAATTGACCCGTTCCTGGCCTTGGAGCGTACAATCTTATAATTTTTGTTATGTCGTAGATGTCAAAACCTAATTTATTTGTAATATCCCATCCTGAAACAATTTGAGGCAAATCAGATTCCACCCAATCTCCATAAGCCAAGATAGAATCAATTGTTTTTTGTGGATAATTGGAATCAACTCCCTTCAAATCCACTGCTAGGAATTTATCCTCACATGTTATTAAAACTTTATCTTCAACGATTTCTGAAAATGATTTAATTCCTTTAATTTGTGACATTTTTTTTCTTTGATCATTTGAAAAGATAAAAGTTTTAGATTGTTGAGGAAAAAGTTTTAAATCTGGATCTGTTAGTGTTGTAAATTCTAAACTAAAGGCCTTTAATCCTGTAAATCCGGAGAGAACAATAAAAAGTGCAGCAGTTCCAGTGATAACCCCTAGACTGGCTATAATAGTAATGTAATTAATTGCTTTATTTTTACTCTTAGTAAACAAATAACGTTTGGCTATGTAAAACGGAAAATTCAATTATATCTTCTTTCTTTTATCTAGTAAGTCTCTATTTTGAATGGGGTTTTCAGACTGCTTTATAGATTGATCTATCTTATCATTATATTCCAATGAATCGTCAAGAAAAAATAATAGCTCAGGCATACGCCTTAATTGATGTTTCGTACGCTTTGCTAATTCATGCTTTATTATAGGAGCATTTGAAGTAATACCGTCTATGAGAACCTTGGCCTGCTTTATTGGGAAAATACTAAGGTAAACCTTTGCAATAGATAAATCTACAGTAACTTTAACTTGAGTAACCGAAATTATAACTCCACTCATACCTCCATCTCTAGCAGCCCCCTGTAAAACTTCAACTAAATCTTTTTGAAGTACAGAAGCTATTTTTTTTTGTCGTTGGCTTTCCATGCTATAAAAGTACTATATTTCTTATGGAATTATAGCCTTGAGTTTTAGTAAATTTATAGTGTTCTTTGAGATGTATAAAAATGGTCGTAATATTGCAGCTCATTTGGGTCCCATAGCTCAGTTGGTTAGAGCATCTGACTCATAATCAGAGGGTCACTGGTTCGAGCCCAGTTGGGACCACCCTTAGAGCCCTTTCTTTTGAGAGGGCTTTTTGTATGGCTCTCCCTCTCTAACCAGTTGTGAAAAGCAGCTAAAAGCAATCACAGGTCTTAGATATAACTTCCTCAAATATAGTAAA
>CABXZJ010000042.1 GCA_902516685.1 uncultured Formosa sp. | reverse complement strand
CACGTTCCCCTTGAAGAACATGAATCTCGACTGATGGTTGGTTGTCAGCCGCTGTAGAAAAAACTTGTGATTTTTTTGTTGGAATAGTCGTATTTGCATCAATCAACTTAGTCATAACATTTCCCATGGTTTCAATTCCAAGTGATAAAGGAGTAACATCTAACAATAATACATCCTTAACATCTCCGGTTAAAACTCCACCTTGAATAGCAGCACCTACGGCAACCACCTCATCAGGATTTACCCCTTTATTTGGTTTTTTACCAAAAAATTTCTCAACAGCTTCCTGAACTGCAGGAATTCGAGTTGAACCACCAACTAAAATAATTTCATCAATATCACTTTTGGATATACCTGCAGCCTTCAAAGCAGCTTGACATGGTTTGACGGTTCTTTTAACTAAATCATCAATTAGTTGTTCAAATTTTGAACGTGACAAAGTACGAACCAAATGTTTAGGTCCACTTGCTGTGGCAGTAACATAGGGTAAATTAATTTCAGTTTGAGATGAAGATGATAGCTCTATTTTGGCTTTTTCAGCAGCTTCTTTCAAACGCTGAAGTGCCATTGGATCCTGTCTCAAATCTATATTTTCGTCTTTCTTAAATTCTTCTGCTAACCAATTGATAATTTTCTCATCAACATCATCTCCTCCTAGATGAGTATCACCATCAGTTGCCAAAACTTCAAAAACACCATCACCAAGCTCCAGAATAGAAACATCATGTGTCCCGCCTCCGAAATCAAATACAACGATGGTTTGGTCTTTTCCCTTTTTATCCATTCCATAGGCCAGGGCTGCAGCAGTAGGCTCATTTATAATTCTTCGAACTTTTAAACCTGCAATCTCACCCGCTTCTTTTGTGGCTTGTCGCTGTGCATCATTAAAATAAGCAGGTACCGTGACCACGGCTTCAGTAACTTCCTGATCTAAAAATTCTTCAGCAGTCTTTTTCATTTTCTGAAGAATCATTGCTGACAATTCCTGTGGGGTATAAAGACGTCCATCAATATCAACACGAGGTGTGTTATTATCACCTTTAACTACTTTGTATGGAACACGACCAGATTCTTTTTTTGATTCCGAAAACTTGTTTCCCATAAAGCGTTTAATAGAATATACTGTTTTTTGAGGATTTGTAACTGCTTGTCTTTTGGCAGGATCACCAACTTTTATTTCTCCTCCTTCAACAAATGCAATAACAGATGGGGTTGTTCTACGTCCTTCCGTATTAGTAATTACAACAGGTTCATTTCCCTCCATGACAGATACACAAGAGTTTGTTGTACCAAGATCGATTCCTATAATTTTACTCATAATTTTTTATATTAAATTTTTTCATTTGCTAATTAAAAGGCAATCATTGTGCCATTGCAGAAAATATGACAAGGTGTCATGTTTGTTCAGTTCTTTTTTTACTATTTTTACAAAAATTTCTAATAAAATGTCAAACTCTAAAGAATATAAACGTGTAACTGTCAAATCATTGGTGGAGATGAAAACTGTTGGAGAGAAAATATCTATGCTCACTGCTTATGATTATACAATGGCTAAAATTGTAGACGGAGCTGGAATTGATGTGATTCTTGTTGGTGACTCAGCGAGTAATGTGATGGCTGGTCATGAAACCACACTCCCCATAACTTTAGATCAAATGATTTACCATGCTTCTTCAGTTATTAGGGGAATTAAACGATCCCTTGTCGTGGTTGATTTGCCCTTTGGAACATATCAAAGTGATTCTAAAGAGGCCTTACGATCTGCCATAAGAATTATGAAGGAAAGTGGCGGTCATGCAGTAAAATTAGAAGGAGGTAAAGAAATCAAAGATTCCATAAAGAAAATTCTTAATGCAGGCATTCCTGTTATGGGTCATCTAGGTTTGACCCCTCAATCAATATATAAATTTGGTGCATATACAGTTCGTGCTAAACAAGACGAGGAGGCTGAAAAACTTTTAGAGGACGCAAAACTTTTGGAACGTTTGGGATGCTTTGCAATTGTACTTGAAAAAATTCCTGCTGAGCTGGCTAGAAAAGTTGCAAGTCAATTGAAAATTCCAGTTATTGGGATTGGAGCAGGTAGCAGTGTTGACGGTCAAGTACTTGTATTGCACGATATGCTTGGTATGACTTATGAATTTAATCCACGGTTTTTGAGACGTTATATGAATCTTTTCGAATCTATGACAAATGCTATTGGTAAATATATTTCTGATATAAAAACCTGTGAATTTCCAAATGATAAGGAACAATACTAATAAATGTCACGAATTGTTACAGATGCACAAAATGTACAATTGCTCTACGAGGACAATCACCTAATTGTAGTTAATAAACGTGTTGGGGATATTGTTCAAGGAGACAAAACAAATGATAAATCACTTTTAGAAATTTTAAAGTCATACATCAAGTATAAACACAATAAGCCTGGGTCTGTATTTTTAGGTTTAATTCATCGCTTGGACCGTCCAACTTCTGGTGCAATTATCTTTGCAAAGACCTCCAAAGCATTGAAGAGAATGAATCTTTTGTTTCAAGAAAACCACATACATAAAATTTATTGGGCTATTGTTAAAAATAAACCAATTAAACGCAGAGATACTTTAATTCACTGGTTAAAAAAAAATTCAAAAACTAACATCACAAAAGCTTACAAAAAAGAAATTAATAACAGTAAAAAAGCAGTTTTACACTATAGAATATTAAAAGAATTTCAAACATATTTACATATGGAAATTTGCTTAGAAACGGGGAGATCACATCAAATCAGAAGTCAATTGTCGTATATAGGATTTCCGGTTAAAGGAGATTTAAAATATGGTTTTCAAAGAAGTAATAAAAACGGAGGTATTCACCTTCATGCTAAAAGTATCGAATTCAAGCACCCTATTTCAAAAAAAATGATTAAAATTGAAGCAAATCCTCCTGAAGACGTTTTATGGAACAAATGTTTTAAAATAAATGCATAATGAAAGAACCTAAACAAATCATACAGCTTCAAAAAAGGTTTTTCGAAACTGGTAAAACACGTGATATAAATTTCATTAAGGCAAAACTTAAACAACTCAAGAAAAGTATTATTAATAATGAAGATGCCATCCATCAAGTACTTTACAAAGATTTAAAGAAACCTAAATTTGAAGCGTACATGAGTGAGTTAGGTATTCTAATTTCAGAAATTGATAATGTTCTTAAAAATCTTTCAAAATGGTCTAAACCAAAAAAGGTTTTTTCATCAAAACTTAATTTTCCATCAAAAGATTACATTTACTATGAGCCCTACGGTACTGTTTTAGTTATAGCTCCATGGAATTATCCATTTCAACTGGCTATTGGACCAATCATTACAGCTATTGCTGCAGGTAATACAGTGGTCTTAAAACCTAGTGAAATTAGCTCCAACACGGCTGAGATCATTAAAGAAATTTTGTCAGATATTTTTGACGAAGAGCACGTCCATGTTGAATTAGGTGGAGTTCCAGAGACCACTGCACTGTTGAAAGAACGTTGGGATTATATATTCTTTACAGGAAGTGTAGTTGTTGGAAAAATTGTAGCAAAGGCTGCAGCAGTACATTTAACACCTGTGACTCTCGAGTTGGGAGGTAAAAACCCTTGCATTGTTGACGAAACGGTCGATTTAAAATTAACTGCTAAACGTTTGGTATGGGGTAAATTTTTAAATGCAGGTCAAACATGTATTGCTCCGGACTATGTTTTGGCAAAAAATGAGATTAAATCTGATCTTATTAAATATTTAAAATTAGAAATTTTAAAAGCTTATGGACACAATCCTGAGATATCCCCAGATTACCCCCGAATTGTAAACATGCAAAATTTACAACGCTTGAAAGACATGCTAAATGATACAGAGATTCTACTTGGG
>CABXZJ010000041.1 GCA_902516685.1 uncultured Formosa sp. | reverse complement strand
GCGTTCCTGGTTTAATAAAGAATTGCATTTCCATTTGTTCAAACTCTCGCATTCTAAAGATGAACTGTCTAGCAACAATTTCATTCCTAAATGCTTTTCCAGTTTGAGCAATCCCAAAAGGGATTTTCATGCGGCCAGTCTTTTGGACATTTAAAAAATTTACAAATATTCCTTGGGCCGTCTCAGGCCGTAGAAATAAATCCATTGCATTATCAGCAGATGCTCCAAGCTTAGTCTCGAACATTAAATTGAATTGTTTTACATCAGTCCAATTTCGGCTTCCGCTGACAGGATCTGCAATTTCTAATTCCTCAATTAATAACTTGACATCTGAAAAATCCTCTATCTCTAAAGATTTTCCAAGACGTTTTAAGATACGATTAACTTTTTCACGGTAGCCCAAAACTCGACTATTTGTGGATATGAATTCTTGTTCTTCAAAATTTTCACCGAATCTTTTTTTGGCCTTTTTGATTTCTTTTTCAATCTTTTGTTCGATTTTAGCACAATAATCTTCAATAAGGACATCAGCTCTATAACGTTTTTTAGAATCTTTATTGTCAATCAAAGGATCATTGAATGCATCTGTGTGTCCTGATGCTTTCCAGGTTTTTGGGTGCATAAAAATAGCTGCATCCAAACCTACAATATTAGAATTCATTTGCACCATGGCTTTCCACCAGTATTCGCGAATGTTTTTTTTGAGTTCGGTTCCATTTTGCCCATAATCATATACAGCACTTAAGCCGTCATATATTTCGCTACTTTGAAATACAAATCCATATTCTTTGGCATGGGAAATAACTTTTTTAAAATGTTCTTGTTGAGCACTCATTAGGCAAAAATATAAAACCTTGTTAAATTAAGATATAAGAATTATAAAAATATAAATGTTTTTTTAGTCGGGTATCAAAATTATATTAAACAATTTGTCTATAACTTATTTGATATTTTGTAAGTAATTTGTATTGAAATATATTGTTTCTTTGTGATAGTAATATTGCCTATGCGAAGAAGAATTTCATATTTATTATTATGCACTTTGTTTTTTTTAAAATGTGCTAATCGTGGAACAGCAAGTGGAGGGATAAAGGATATCATACCTCCAGTTGTAATAAAAGAAGAACCACAAAATTTTTCAATAAATTTTAGTTCAGATGAAATTAAAATTTATTTTGATGAGTATATTAAGCTCAAAAATCTACAAAAACAACTTATTATATCTCCACCAATGGATCCTCAACCAGAAATAACTCCAATGGGCTCAGCTAGTAAGATAATTACTATAAAAATTTATGACACTCTTCAATCGAACAGCACTTATGCTTTTAACTTCGGGAATAGTATTGAGGATAATAATGAAGGAAATACTTTTCCATTTTACAGATATGTTTTTTCAACTGGCCCAACAATAGATTCTTTATCAGTTTCTGGTTTAATATCCGATGCTTTAGAACTTGAAACATCTGAAGGAATATCAGTTCATTTACATGAGATTGATTCTACCTACAACGATTCTATTATTTTCAAACAAAAACCAAAGTATATAGGATTAACCGATAGCTTATCTAAATTTATTATTAGTAATATTAAGGCTGGGCAATACTTGTTAACCGCTCTTGAAGAAGAAAATATTAATTATACTTTTCAGCAAAAAAAAGATAAAATAGCATTTCGAAGTAACTTTGTTACAATTCCGTCAGATACAGCATATGTTTTAAAACTTTTTAAGCAAAGACCTGAATTTAAATTTATTCGAGCTAGACAGCTTGCTCAAGGGCGTATTGGGTTTGGATACGAGGGAGATCCGTCTTCTATGCAAATCAAAGGAATTTCAGATGTATTTGATTCATTAGCGATTATAACCTCTAAAGAACCAAACAAGGATACCTTAAACTTATGGATAAGACCAAGAGAATTAAAAGTAGACTCATTATTGTTCGAAGTATTAAATAAAGAAAAAAAAGACACCGTTAATGTCAGGACCAGTAAAATGAAAAATGATTCCTTAACATTCAGCGCACTTTCCACATCATTGAAATTAGGAAATATTTTTAAAATAAGTTCTAGTATTCCAATTATTGAAGTTGACCCATCAAAAACTATCATAATTGATCAAGATTCAATTTATATTGACAGTCATTTATCAATAGATGAATTAACAAATACACAGGTTAATTTAAAATTTGATCTAAACGAGGACAATCGTTATAAGGTAATTTTTATGCCAGGAGCATTTATGGATTTTTATGGAAACCAAAATGACACCCTTAATTTCAATGCAAATACCAAAAAGCTTTCCTCTTACGGAAATTTACGACTCAACTTAAATAATGCAACTTATCCTTTAATTGTCCAGATTATTTCAGCTAATGGAAAAGTCAAATATGAAAAAATAATTAACGAATCAAAGCCTGTAGATTTTATTAATCTTGATCCTGGCGAGTATTTCATTAGAGCTATTTTCGACTTAAATAATAACGGTCGATACGATGCTGGTAATTATTTAAAAAAGGTTCAACCCGAGAGAGTTAGTTACGCCAAGGAAATTTTAGAAATTCGCGCAGGCTGGGATTCAGTAGAAGATTTTTTTTTAGAAGATTAACCTTTTAAGCTAGCTTTTATAAGCTCTCTATTCATTCTTGCTATATTTTCCAAGGAAATTCCTTTGGGACATTCTATCTCACAGGCTCCAGTATTTGTACAATTCCCGAACCCCTCTAGATCCATTTGCGCTACCATATTTTTAACTCGATCGGGAGCTTCAACTTGACCTTGAGGAAGAAGTGCATATTGAGAAACTTTTGCTCCTACGAAAAGCATTGCTGAGGAGTTTTTGCATGTTGCTACGCAAGCTCCACAACCTATGCAAGTAGCGGCGTCCATTGCTTGATCAGCAGCGTGTTTTGAAATTGGAATAGAGTTACCATCTTGAGTATTACCTGAAGTATTAATAGATATAAATCCACCCGCATGTTGAATACGATCAAAAGCTGATCGATCAACAACTAAATCTTTTATTATAGGGAACGATTTTGCCCTAAAGGGTTCAATAAAAATAGTATCTCCGTCTTTGAATTTTCGCATATGTAATTGACACGTAGTCACACGTCGATCCGGACCATGAGCTTCTCCGTTAATATATAAAGAGCATGATCCACAAATCCCCTCGCGACAGTCATGGTCAAATGCAATAGGCTCATCACCAAGTTCGATAAGTTGGATGTTTAATACATCCAACATTTCTAAAAATGACATATCGGGAGAAATACCACTAATATGGTATTTTACAATTTTTCCTTTCTCATTAGCGTTTTTTTGACGCCATATATTTAATATCAATTTCATAAAAATGATTATTTGTAGGAGCGTTCTTTTACTTCAATATATTCATAGGACAATGACTCTTTGTGAAGTTTAGCATCTTTGGGAGCACCTTTGAATTCCCAAGCCGATACAAATTGAAATTCTTTTCTTCGTTTAGCCTCTCCTTCTTTTGTTTGATGCTCTTCCCTGAAATGACCTCCAGCTGACTCTTCTCTTGTAAGAGCATCTTTTGCAAAAAGTTCTCCAAGTTCTAAAAAGTCGGCTACTCGCCCTGCTTTGGCGAGCTCTTCATTAAATTCATTCGCAGTTCCTGGAACTAGAACTTCTTTATAGAATTCTTCTCTCAATTTCGTTATTTCTTTGATAGCACTTTTTAAATCCTTTGCATTTCGTGCCATACCACATTTATTCCACATTATTTTACCAAGTTTCTTATGAAAGTAATCTACGGGCTTACTGCCTTTATTTTTAATAAAATATTTAATTTGTTGTTTTACTTTGTTTTCAGCTTCTTCAAATTCAATAGTATTTGTAGAAATTGGACCTGTACGTATATCTTCTGATAAGTAGTCTCCTATTGTATATGGTAAAACAAAATATCCGTCTGCCAATCCTTGCATAAGGGCAGATGCACCCAAACGATTTGCGCCATGGTCTGAGAAATTAGCTTCACCTATTGCATAAAGACCTGGTATAGTTGTTTGTAGATTATAATCAACCCAAATACCACCCATTGTGTAATGAACTGCTGGATAAATCATCATAGGAGTTTCATAAGGATTTTCATCTACAATTTTTTCATACATCTGGAATAAGTTTCCATATTTTCCTTTTACTACTTCTTTGC
>CABXZJ010000040.1 GCA_902516685.1 uncultured Formosa sp. | reverse complement strand
TTACCCCCAAATTTAAAAATTGTGAAGTTATATAAATATATATTCCTAATTGGTTTAATTTCATTTGGCCAAGATTCAAATCTCGAAAATAATTCCTTTGAAAATCGTGCTGACCAGTTAATTTCAAAAATGACTTTGTCTGAAAAAGCCTCTCAAATGGTTAATTCTTCAATTTCTATAGATAAGTACGGAATTGATCAATACAATTGGTGGAATGAGTGTTTGCATGGCGTAGCAAGAGCAAGTAAGGCTACTGTGTTCCCTGTACCTATTGCAATGGCAGCAACTTTTGATTCTGAACTAATTAATAAAACTGCAAATGCAATTTCAGATGAAGCGAGAGCAATGTATAACGTATCACAATCAAAGGGAATAAAAAATCAATATACTGGACTAACTTTTTGGTCTCCTAATATAAATATTTTTAGAGATGCAAGATGGGGAAGAGGTTATGAGACCTATGGAGAAGACCCCTATTTAACTGGCCTTATAGGTAAAGCTTTTGTTAAAGGCCTACAGGGTAATAATCCTAAATATTTAAAGGTCGCAGCATGTGCTAAACATTATGCTGTTCACTCAGGGCCAGAAAAAGACAGACATCACTTTAATGCTAATGTATCTAAGCAAGATTTATATGAAACTTATTTACCAGCATTCAAAGATTTAGTTGACTCAAATGTTGAAATTGTGATGTGTGCTTATAATAGAGTTAATGGAGAGCCTTGTTGTGGAAATAAAAACTTGCAAAAAATTCTTAGAGAAGATTGGGGGTTTAAAGGTCATGTGGTTACAGATTGCGGAGCTATTAATGATATAAAATCTAATCATAAGTATAAAAATAGTGATATTGAAAGTATTGCCTTTGCTGTAAAAGGTGGAGTAGATTTAAACTGTGGAAGCCTATATAGTCAAATCCCAATTGCAGTGAATCAGGGTCTAGTGTCTGAATCAGATGTTGATAAGTCATTAAAACGCTTATTAATGACTAGATTAAAATTAGGAATGTTTGATGAAAAAGGATCAGTACCATTTGACACCCTGGGTATTAATGAAATAAATTCTAAAAAGCACATACAAATAGCAAAAGAAGTCGCATCAAAGTCAATTGTACTCTTAAAGAATAAAAACAATATTTTGCCTTTGAGTAAAAATATAAGAAGTTTATTTTTAACAGGCCCAAATGCTGCTAATATTGATGTTCTTTTGGGTAATTATCATGGATTAAGTCCTAATATGGTTACACCTCTAGAAGGAATTATGGCAAAAATTAATCATGGTGTTAAGGTTCAGTATAAAATGGGTGTTGAATTAAATAACGAAAAACAGAAAAGTGGCCCTATTTACTTAGCATCAGCATCTGATGCAACTATTTTATTTATGGGTATATCACCGCTAATTGAGGGTGAGGAAGGAGATGCTATAGCCTCTGATGCAAACGGAGACAGAACGAATTTAAAATTTCCTAAAAATCAAATTAATTATATTAAAAGTATAAGAAAAGAGAATAAAACAAAACCACTGGTACTGGTTACATTTGGAGGTTCAGCTATTGAATTTAATGAAATTGAGCCATTTGTAGATGCTATAATTTATGCTTGGTATCCTGGAGAACAAGGAGGAAATGCAATTGCTGATATAATATTTGGAGATGTTAACCCCTCTGGTAGAATACCTATAACTTTTCCAAAATCATTAAGTCAACTTCCTGATTATTCTGACTACAGTATGGATAATAGAACTTATAAATTCATTGATTACGAACCGATGTACCCTTTTGGCTTCGGGTTGAGTTACTCAAAATTTTCTTACTCAGATATTGTTTTAGATAATTCAAATATTAAAATGGGAAAAAACGTTGAAGCTAGAATTGTAATTCAAAATATTAGTGAGATTCCAGGAGTTGAAGTAGTACAGCTTTATATAAGTGATTTAGAGTCATCTTTTAGAGTTCCTAATTCTAAATTGATTGGAATAAAGAAAATAAATTTAAAACCTGGTGAAGCTAAAAATATAAAATTCTTAATCACTAGTAATATGATGAGTAACGTTAATACAAATGGAAAACTGAGCCTGGAACCTGGTAAGTATAAAATCACAATTGGCCCTTCTTCCCCATGGAGTAAAAGTGAGTCATATGGATTAAGCTTCAGTAGCTCTTATTTTACTATATACTAACAATAATCTATTAGCCTTTAAAATAATTTGCAGAGAGGAAGGGATTCGAACCCTCGATACGCTTTTGGCGTATACACACTTTCCAGGCGTGCGCCTTCGACCACTCGGCCACCTCTCTAATTATTTAAAAATTTCAAATAAATAAAAAAATGTTTACTTCTGAAAGTAAAAATCTTTTAATTTTCAGTTAATTCTCCTCTTAATGAAGTTTGATAAGCAAATCTAAAATTTTTAAGCTTATTAGTCCCAAGTAAAAACATCATTTTAGTAATAGCAGCTTCAGTAGTCATGTCTCTACACGAAATGACACCTAATTCTTGTAAATATTGACTTGTCTCATACTTACCCATCTGTACCATTCCTCCGGAGCATTGGGTTGTATTTACAATATATACACCTTTGGAAATTGCCTGTTTAATAAGCTTCAAAAACCAGTTTGATGTAGTTGCATTTCCAGAGCCATATGTTTCCAATACTACTCCTTTTAAATTTGGAGCCTCTAATATTGAGGCTATTGTAGTGGATTGTATTCCAGGGAATAACTTTATTAATACAACATTGGTATTCAAGTTTTTCCAAACTTTAATTTCTTTATTTGGATTTTTTTTTAGTAATAAATTATATTGTACTTGTAATTCAACTCCTGAAGTTACCAAAGGAGCATAATTATTCGAGGCAAAAGCATTGAAATGATCTGCATTTATTTTAGTAGTCCTATTACCTCTAAATAATTTATATTCAAAATACAATCCTACTTCTTTTATAATTGGAATATTATTTTGTTGTAAACTAGCTAATTGAATCGCGGTAATTAAATTTTCTTTAGCATCTGTACGCAAATCACCAATTGGAAGTTGAGAGCCTGTAAATATTACAGGTTTATTTAAGTTTTCTAACATGAAACTTAAAGCAGAAGCTGAATAGCTCATAGTGTCACTTCCGTGCAATACTACAAAACCTTGATGCGTTTCATAATGGGATTCAATAAGTTCTGCCAAATGAATCCAGTGATTAGGACCTATATTTGAAGAATCAATAGGAGGTTCAAAAGAAATAGTTTCGATTTCACATTGAAGAAGTTTTAACTCTGGAATTTTTTTTAGTAAGCTATCAAAGTTAAAAGGCTGTAGAATTTCTTTATGTGCCAACTTAGTCATCCCTATAGTTCCACCAGTGTAAATTAATAGTATTTTAGGATTCATTTATTAGATATTAAAAATTTCTATTGCATTATTGGTGGTGATTTCAGAGATTTCTTTTTTTTCTTTCCCATAAATATCTGCAACCTTTTCAACGATATGTAACAAGTATGCACTTTCATTTCGCTTACCACGGAAAGGAACTGGAGATAAATAAGGGGCATCTGTTTCTAGAACAATATGGGAAAGATCTATTTGTGATAAAAACTTATCAATATTCCCATTTTTATAGGTGACTACCCCTCCTATCCCTAATTTCATATTATAGGAAATAGCCTGTTTAGCCTGTTCCACATTGCCGGTAAAACAATGAAAAATCCCAAACAAATCTTCAGATTTCTCAATTTCTAAAATTTCAAAAACCTCGTCAAAAGCATTACGGCAGTGGATTACAATAGGTAATTTATATTCTTTGGCTAGTTGTATCTGAAAACGAAAAGCCTCTTTTTGTTGAGTTAAAGTGCTTGTATCCCAATATAAATCAATTCCAATTTCTCCTATAGCAACAAATTTTCGCTTTTTAAGTTGTTCAACTACATGCTTTAGCTCTATTAAATAATTATTCTTGACGTGTGTTGGGTGGAGTCCTGACATTAAAAATATATTCTTTGGATATTTTTTTTCTAAATCATACATTCTTTCAGAGTAAGTTGAATCTATGGCAGGTAAAAAAAAGCGTTTAATCCCACTTTTTAAAGCCCTTGAAATGATTTCGTCCCTATCATGGTCAAAGGCTTCACTATATAGGTGTGTGTGAGTATCAGTTAAATTCATAATGCAAAAATACTATTTTGTATACTATATTTGTTAAAAATAATAACGCTTGAAAAACAAACGATCTTTAGATATATTTTTAAATCAAAGTAAATTCTACAAAATAAAATTACACTTAATACCTAGTAAACATTACAAAATTATTGCAAGAATAAATGGAATTAAGGGTTGGTTTATTTTGGATACAGGTGCCTCCACAACTTTTATTTCACAGATTGCAATTAAAAAATTTAAACTCAATATCGAACCTAGAAAAATATTAGCACATGGAGCAGGAAAAGATCAAATTGAAATACAAATTTCTAAAAATAATCGTATAAATATTGGTCAATGGATGTGTGACAAATACAATATTGCTACTATTGA
>CABXZJ010000039.1 GCA_902516685.1 uncultured Formosa sp. | reverse complement strand
CAAAACTGGTGTCAATTTAGACTTTTCTAAAAATCAAGTTGGGACAATTACTTTTTCCGAGATGGTGCTCATTGATACAAAATTCTTAGAAACACTCCCCAATGATGAATTACGTTCAGGAATGGCGGAAATGCTAAAACATGGTTTAATTTCAGATCGTTTGTATTGGAATGCTTTAAAAGAACTTCAATCCCCTAAAGTCGATGATCTAACTCCTTTAATCTACCGTTCTGTGGAAATTAAAAATGCAATTGTCAATCAGGATCCCAATGAAATAAACGTAAGAAAGTTTTTGAATTTTGGTCATACTCTAGGTCATGCTATTGAGTCATATTGTCTTGATAATAAAGCATTTAAAACTTTATTACATGGTGAAGCTATTGAGATCGGAATGGTCTTGGAAGCCTTTTTATCTTTCAAGTTGTGTGGACTGATTGATAATGACCTAAAAGAAATTAAAACCACTTTTTCTAAAATTTATGAAAAGTGTAGGTTCAAGAGAGATAATATTAAGTCTATTTTGGATTTACTAAAACACGATAAGAAAAACACCCATGGTCATATTAACTTCGTATTACTTGAGGCTATAGGAAAATGTCGTCTAGATGTTGTTGTTGACGAAAAATTAATTTTCGAAGCTTTTGATTATTACGACAATTAGTTTCAGGTTATTGAAGTTCATTAAATATTGAATGCATTAAGCGCTTTTTATCATTAATGCTTTCTTCAAGGGAAATCATAGTTTCAGTTCTATAAATGCCTTCAATATCATCAATTTTAAATATAATTTCTTTTGCGTGCGTTGTACTTTTTGCCCTAATCTTACAAAAAATATTAAATTTTCCTGTTGTTATATGGGCAACAGTAACATTGGGGATTTCATTGATTCGTTGCAACACAAATTTTGTCTGGGAAGTATTTTGAAGATAAATTCCTACATAGGCAATGAAAGTGTAGTCCAGTTTTTGATAATCAAGAGTTAATGAAGAACCTTTAATAATTTTAGCATCTTCCATTTTTTTTACCCTTACATGAACTGTACCTGCAGAAATTAATAATTTTTTTGCTATGTCAGTGAACGGTATTCTTGTATTATCTATGAGCATATTTAGTATTTGATGATCAATTTCATCAAGTTTGAACTTTGCCATGGCTATATTACTTTTTTAATGAAAGCCAAATTTAGTGAATTAATGTCAATAAAAAGCCATTTAAATTGAATTATTTTCAACTAAAAGGCTTATTTGTTCATTTTTAATTATAATTTCGTCTATTGTTGAATTGATTTCAATTTGTGATAATGTTTTAGATAATACTTTGGCTCCCTTTGCATCAATTACCCGATGTCCAAAATATTTGCTCATATCGCCTATAAATTTAACTACAGGTTTAAATTCAATCAAATCCTTGTTTAATATTTCTTCATAACGAATACCAATGTCATTAGTTTGTGGATTACCATTTTTAATAGACACATTTTTAATCAGTATATCATAATATAATGGTTTATTTTCAGGAATATCTAAGTAGGAAATAATCATATCTTTGGGTACAATCTTTTGACTTATAGTTCTGAATGCACTAACCAAGGCCATAAGCATATATTTACGGGTATCTTCTCTGTGATAGTCAACCAAGTGTCCAGCCTCAAAAAGGATTGTAGGTACCCCTAAAGATTGAAACAGATCACCTACACAATTGATATTAAAACTATCCTCAAACCTTGAAATTTTATTCGGAATAAATAATTGTAATACGCTGTTAATTTCAGAAATAACCCCCATAGCTTGCCTGCGGTTAGATGAAATTGAGCGGTTATTATCCTCTGCTGGTGCCAAAAAACTCAAGCCTGCTGAATTTTTAGTACCGCCAACAGAATATATACTGCGTTGATCATGCATATTAAAACAAAAATTAGGCTCAAAGTTATTAAAAGCTTCTTTCAAGACAAGACTTTCGCTTTGTGTCAGTGCTTGTGCATCTCGATTTAAATCTATACCATTCGCATTATACCTATTGTAATCTTGTGCACCATCAGGATTAAGAATCGGGATTATAAAGAACGAGCAAAGCTCTAAAGAAGGCGAAATTCCCAAATATTCTATATTAAATACAAAATCAAAAAGCGCCTTGGTAGAAGTAGATTCATTTCCGTGCATCTGAGACCAGATTAAAATTTTAGTTGACCCGTTGCCGGCTTTAAGCGCATAAATTGGTTGATTGCGTTTAGAATGACCTGCTATCTCATAACTAAATCCGTTGGGAAGTCTGTTCAGAATTGGTAAAATATGGGCGTTGGTAACATACCGTCCATTAAGATCTTGAACCTTTAGGTCAGAAAAAATTGAATTTATGTTTTGATATAATTGCATTTATTGGCTAGTATCCTTTACAAAAGTAATCAATCTCTTTTTTACATTTGTAAACAGAGTTTTGCTCTATTTAAGTTTACATATGTATATTTTTTAAGCATGCTTATTAAAAATTTTTATTGATTCTTATTTATATTATTAAATAGTTGTATATCAATTATTTATATAGATTTATATAAAGTTATAAATTATTTAATTTAAAGCATTTTTATATCTGAAAATAAAATTTTACATTTGTGAATAACAAATAAATATACAAATGTAAACTATTATGAATGCGAGTGAATTTGGTAAACGAATAAAAGAAGTTATTGAACATTATAACCTCTCTGCCTCGGCTTTTGCAGAGCTAATCAATGTACAACGCTCCAGTATTTCACACATTCTTAGTGGTCGAAACAAACCGAGCTTAGACTTTGTCACAAAATTAAATACAGTCTTGCCAGAAATTAATTTGTATTGGTTGCTAAAAGGATCTGGAGAAATGACCCTCAGCCCCTACTCTTCAGTTACAGAAAAAAGTGATAAAAACTTTGAAAACGGCGAAGATAAATCTAAAAACGAAATAACTTCAAAAAATATGATTTTAAACAGCGTCAAGTGCATAGCGCGCATTGTTATTTTTTACAACGATGGCACCTT
This sequence comes from uncultured Formosa sp., assembly GCA_902516685.1. The sequence continues at coordinate 1,526 of CABXZJ010000039.1, read as the reverse complement.
TTGTGATTACACTGAAAATGAAAAAAAATAAGAAGTTCGTGGCCTCTTTTGTATCTTTACAGTATGAAATTTAAAATCGTACTAATTATTTTTTTAGCAACCTCTTGTTTCGAAGTACAGCGGGACTGCAATGCTTTTAGAACGGGCACTTTTGAGAGTCAAATTATTTTAAACGAAGTGTTGTTTACCTCAACTTTTAAACGGACTGAGTCTCTACAAGTTGAATCTTTTGGAGGACAAGTGGACTCTGCCAGTGTACGATGGATAAATGATTGTGAAATGATTTTTAAAACAATAAACCCAAAAAGATTGGCTGAGAAAAAAGATATTCACCTTAAAATACTAAACACAACAGACAATACTTACAACTTTGAGTATGGCTATGTTGGAGAAGCCAACAAACAGAAAGGTACCGCCAGAAGATTAGATTAAAAGAGTGTTGTTTGACCAGCATCAGGACTTTTGGAGTCTTCATTAACTCCACTATCTATTTCATCAATGCTGGATATTGGCTTCATAGGTATCTCAGTCTTGCTTTGTAAGATAGGTTTAATTTTAAATTCTTCTTCGTCTATAACATCTAACTCATCTGCATGGATCTCTATTGGGGGTTTATAAGGTAGTGAGGGTAATAAGTCAATTTGATTGACTTTTAATTTAGATAATTGATTTCCCAAAGCATTGATGCCTTTCACAGAAATAAAGTGCTCAATATCGATACTTTGATTGGGCTTTCGATCCCTACCTCTAACCTTGGCAAAGGTAATGTCTACTACTGGGCGCCAATCAGTACTGACGATTTCAAGCCTACTTTTTGCATGTGATGAGATAAATACTTCTTCTTTATTTTCATTTTCAACCAAAAAACGCTTAACAAAATATTTTTCTTTTGCGCCATCAAAATACACCACTGAAATGGGTTTGGAAGGTATCCATTTTTCCAAAACAATCATATCCTCACTAAAATGGGTTGAAACATCTGGTATGATGGTTTTAAGGTTCCCTGACTGTGTAATGATCAATAACCGATCCTCACCTCTAAATTCACCAATTAAATCGCCTCTACCATCGACATTAATGCGCTGAATAGTATCATCAAACCAAATTTTACGGGGTTTTAAGGTGCTAACCCCTTTTTCTTTAAGTTCTATGCGTTTTACCGCATGTTTGGTGACTAAATTGCCTTTAGAAGCCCTGCCTTTGATCATAATTGAAGCAAAGTCAATGTCCCACTTCAATTTTTTAATACTCCCGACCTGGCGCAATAAAACGGAAACTATTTCAGCCTCCCCATTGGGATTGGCTGAAAAATACAATACATTAGTTTGCGGCTTTCCTTTGGTTAAATCATAAGCTTTGTCCCTTGTGATTGAGGTCACAGCAAAACGCTTTATAAAAGTGGCCCCACCCTTTCCATCTTTGTAGATCATATTATAGATGGTTCTCGCATCTTTCTTTTTAAAAACAGCCACATGCAAAATATTTTTTCCAATAAAAGTTTTGGTGTCCACTTTGGTTACCATCAT
>CABXZJ010000038.1 GCA_902516685.1 uncultured Formosa sp. | reverse complement strand
CAAGACATACTTGTCAGGAATACCTTCTCTGTATAGTACAAAAATAAGGGCAATAAAAACCAGAGTAGTTCCCGCATCGTTTTGTAAAAGAATCAGAAACGCAGGAATTAGAATAATTAGACTGGCTCGAATTTGATGTCTTATTTCTTTTATATTGGTTTGAAGGTCACTTACATATTTTGCTAGGGCAAGAGCTGTAGCAAATTTTGCAAATTCACTGGGTTGTAAGGTAAATCCTCCAATATCATACCAAGAAAGTGCCCCATTGACGTTTTTTCCAAATAGAAAAAGACCAATGAGTATTGATATTGAAAGCAGGAAAATAATACTGGCAAATCTTTCGTAGAATTTTGCATCTACAGCCAAAATAAAAACGATTGAAGTAAAAGCAGCACCAATAAAAATCAATTGTTTACCATAGGGTTTGGAAATATCAAAAAAAGATATAAACTCAGCGCCAGTTGCTGCAGATACAATATTGAAATACCCAAATACAACCAACCCTAAATATATAAAAACCACTGGCCAATCCAATTGAAAACTATTTGCTCTATTGAGGCTCATTATTGATTAATTTTAAAGGGTTTACCGCTGTAGGGCTTTAGATATTCATTTTCTAAACTTTTATTGAGTACAAGTTGCTCTGTCCTTTTGAGTGTGACTTCTCCTTTGATGTATTTTTCAATCATTAAGCTTGCAATACGTCCTGCCCATCGTGCGCCATAATATCCATTTTCAACAAGTACTGATATCGCAATTTTTGGATTCTCTTTAGGGGCAAATGCAATAAAAATGGAGTGGTCTGTAAGTTGTGTTTTGATCCCATCAATTTTTGTAAAATTTTCAGCAGTCCCCGTTTTTCCGCAAATCTCAATCCCGGGGACCTTTAGAAAATTGGCCGTTCCTGTTTTGTAAACGTTGTGCATTCCTTCAATAATAGGGTCATAATATGCAGTATCAATTGAGGTTTGTTTTTTAATTCTAAAATTAGCATCAATAACGTCTCCTTCTATCGACTTTATAATGTGAGGCGTATAATAGAAGCCTCTGTTGGCAATTGCTGCAGTCATATTCGCTAGTTGAATCGGCGTGACTAAAATTTCCCCTTGACCAATGGCATTGGATAGAATGGTCGTGGGTCCCCATCTGAAGTCTGGATACCATTTATCATAATAACTTCCGTCTGGTATATTTCCTTTTTTTCCAACTGACAAATCATTACCAAGAAAATTTCCCAGTCCAAAACTTTGTATGTGAGAGCTCCAAACATCCATAGCTTTTGAAGCGTTTTCATACTTTTGGATAGTTTTTTTAAATGCCATTGCAAAATAGGAATTACAAGAATTACTAATTCCTGTATTTAAATTACGGTACCCCCCTCCACAATGACATTTCATGACGCGGCGTCTTTTTCCATAGGTGTATTTTTCATCACAATATATGAGTTCCTTTTCAGAGATTACTTCTTCTTGTAGTGCAGTCAATGCGACCAATGTTTTAAAGGGTGATCCAGGTGCGTGCATCCGAATCAGTGCTTTATCAAATAATGGTCTGTGAATCGAATCTTTGTAAAGCTTTATATAGTTTTTGGAGCGCTCTCTGCCCACCAATAATCCTGGATTATAGGAAGGTGCAGAAACTAAACTTAATAATTCTCCAGTGCTGGGTTCGATGGCGACTATCCCCCCCCATTTTATTTTGCATCAAACGTTCTCCATAAGCTTGAAGCTCCGCATCAATAGTTATTTTTATATCTCTTCCTGGAATAGAAAGTGTATCGAATTGCCCTGCTTTATAAGGTCCAATATCTCTGTTATAAATGTCTTTTTGAATGTAATTAACACCTTTAACACCACGGAGTTGTTTTTCATAAGATTTTTCAATTCCCAGTTTTCCGATGAGGTCTCCAAATTTATAATAGTTGTCTTTATAGAGGTTGTCTGGATTGACCTCAGCGATATATCCTAAAACATTGGCTCCAATTTCTGTTTGATAATCTCTGGCCGCCCTTTTTCGGATGTAAAAACCCTTAAATTTTCGCATTTGTTCAGATAAGAAAGCATAATCTTCTTTGGATAGGTGAGAAAGAAATAATGAGGGAAGTCGGGGCGAGTAGCGCTTGGCTCGGTTCAAAGATTTTAAAAATTCTGTTTTGTCTATCTTCAATAAATTGCAAAATATAATCGTATCCAAAGGTTCTACTTCTCTTGGCACTACCATTACATCGTAAGTTGGTTGGTTGGCGACTAAAAGCTTACCTCCACGGTCATAAATATAACCGCGCTTTGGATATTGATATATTTTTCGAATGGCATTGTCATTTTCTAGAGTATTGGCATCCGAGTCCAACACTTGAAGAAAAAATAATCGCCCGATTAAACAAATTCCAGTGCCAATTACCAGTATTAAAAGGAGGTACTTTCTCATGATTTTTTAGAGCTAAATAAAGCGTTTAAAAGCCATACAAAAAGTAGCGTAAAGCCTCCATTGATTAATGTGTTGTAAATGATAATTTTAAATTTACTACTGTCAAAATAAATAAGTGTAAATAAAATAAAGTGATGGATAAGAATTAGCAATGTGAAATAAGTCAATCTTGGCAATGCTTCTGCAGCATTCAATTTAATAGCTTGGTACTCATAAACAGCACCAAAAGAAAACTTTAAAAACACTGGTCTAATGTAAGCCATACTAACGGCCGCTGTAGCGTGTGCGCCCCCACTGTCTAAAAATAAGTCTAAAATAAACCCAAGTACAAAGGCAAGAAAAATGAAACCCATTCGGTTGTCACCAATGGGGTATAATAGCACAAAAAGTACGTACACATAAGGGTTTAAACTCCCCAAGAAATTTAGTTGATTACACACCAAAACCTGAAGTAGTAGCAATGCCATAAAACGAGTGATATTTATAAACAAGGTACTATTCATTCTTTCCTTTAAGTATTTTTAGTTGTTCCAAATCTAGATTTTCAATGATGTGAACATGCCTTAAATTGGTCATATCATTAAACAAAACTACATTGATGATATAAAGGTCTTTTGTATCATTTAATCGAAAGGATTCGATGCGTCCAATTGGTATATTTTCTGGAAAAACAGAAGAGAATCCACTTGTCACAACGGTATCACCTTTTACTAATTTTACCAAATCTTGAATATCATGCAATTGTACTAACTTGTGGTTTTTTCCATTCCATTCTAAGGTCCCAAAATGGTTACTTTTTTTAAGTTTAGCATTGATTTTACTTTTTATATTTAGAATAGAAATTACCCTTGCATATTTTGAGGAAGTTTTATCAATAATTCCCACCAAACCCTTTGAAGTAATGACTCCCATATCTTCTTTAATAAGATCTCTTTCCCCTTTATCTAAGGTCAAATAATTTTGAGGAAACGCATAAGTGTTTTTAATAACAGAAGCAGGGGTAAGCTTGTAGTTTTCAGCTTGATTCGAAACTGATTTAGACTTTATTGGGTGGTTAAGAATCAGTGCTTTTAGCCGATTATTTTCTTGTAATAAGATAGTATTTTCCTTTTTCAAATTAAAATAGTTTCCAATTTTTGAGAAAAATGCATGAATGGATCCACCCATAAGCTTTGAAGAATTTATAAACTTACTCCTGTGGTAATCATGCGAAGTGATGGTAAGGCCCAAAGAGAAACTAAACAGCATTAAAAAAAGAAGGAAAGTTCTATTTTTAAAGAAAAAATTAAGGAGTTGCTGCATCGCCTAAATTCTATTTTATTAAGACGCTCTTATATTTGGCAATGTTTTTTAAAACAATTCCTGTACCTCTAACTACAGCTCTAAGCGGATCTTCTGCGATATATACTGGGAGATCTGTTTTTTGTGAAAGACGTTTGTCCAAGCCTCTTAGCATGGATCCGCCACCGGCAAGATAAATGCCAGTATTGTATATATCGGCAGCAAGTTCAGGTGGGGTTTGTGATAAAGTTTCCATTACTGAATCCTCAATCCTAAGAATAGACTTATCAAGGGCCTTAGAAATTTCACGGTGTGATATTTGAACCTGTTTGGGTTTACCAGTGAGTAAATCGCGGCCTTGAACATTCATTTCATCTGGTGGAAGCTCTAAATCGTCGGTCGCAGCACCAATTTGAATTTTAATTTTTTCAGCGGTGCGATCTCCAACATACAAGTTGTGTTGCGTCCGCATATAGTAAATTATATCGTTTGTAAAAACATCTCCGGCAACCTTAACGGATTTATCACATACAATACCCCCAAGGGCAATAACAGCAATTTCGGTAGTTCCCCCACCAATATCGACAATCATATTCCCTTTGGGCTGCATGATATCAACACCAATTCCAATGGCTGCTGCCATGGGCTCGTGGATGAGATATACCTCTTTTCCATTTACGCGTTCCGCGGATTCTTTAACCGCTCGCATTTCTACTTCTGTTATTCCTGAGGGAATACAAATGACCATTCTAAGCGAAGGTGCAAAAAGCTTTTTTCTTAACGCAGGAATATTTTTGATAAACATGCTAATCATTTGCTCAGAGGCATCAAAGTCGGCAATGACACCATCCTTTAAAGGTCGAATTGTTTTGATGTTTTCATGTGTTTTCCCTTGCATCAAATTGGCTTCTTTACCAACAGCAATAATTTTTCCAGAGGCACGATCTCTGGCAACAATTGAGGGGCTGTCAACCACGACCTTATCATTGTGAATAATGAGTGTATTTG
>CABXZJ010000037.1 GCA_902516685.1 uncultured Formosa sp. | reverse complement strand
AGTTAATAAGCATTGTTAATAGGGCCCCAAAAATAGAGATATAAGCCCCGAATTTTGTGCGATCAGTTATTTTATACCATACAGACAAGTTGTGATAAATCCCTAAAAATAAATAAGCAAGTAACAAGATCGGCACCACACTCATAGCATCCCAATAGGCTTCGTTTGGGATCAAAATTAATTTTAATAGATCAACATATACGACAACAATCAAAAGAATCAATGCTCCAAATATTACAAAAAATTCTAATGTTTTGGCATAATTAGTTTTAGCCTCTTTCTCTTTCGCAGTACTAAAAAAGAACGGCTCAATTCCCAAGCGATAGGCTGTGGCGAATAAGGTCATGAATAAGGCTAATTTATAACAAGCAGAGTAGGTTCCAATGGCGGTTTTAGATAGGTTTTCAGGTAATAGCCGCTCTAATAAAATTCGGTCAAAAGTTTCATTGATGGAAAAGGCAATTCCTGCGATAAGTACTGGGGCTGCATAGCGCAACATCTGCATCCAAAGTTTGACATTAAAATTATAAGTGAGCTTAAAATAAAACCGAATTAACAATAAAAGAGTGGCGACGCTTGCTATCAAATTGGCTATAAAAATGTAGTGAACTTCAAAATTGGGGCGGTAAAACAATTCCCAAAACGAGGACGTTTCTGCCCATGATTTTAAAAATAACAACAAGACAATATTAAACCCTAAATTAAGCGCTACATTCACTAGCTTAATGACTGTGTATTTGGCCGGCTTACCTAGGGCGCGTAAATATGCAAATGGAATGATTACCAAAGCGTCAAAAAATAAAATCCACAAAACCAAGACTATATAATCGGTATCAATGTTAATGTAGCTTGAGATCTCTTGTTTCAATAGATAGCCCACAACAAAAATAAGTGATGAAGTCAATAACAAAGAAATTGCAGAAGTACTTAAAACTGTTTCTTTTTTGTGATTGCTATTAAAAAAGCGGAAAAAAGCGGTTTCCATCCCATAAGCCAAAAGTACATTGAACAATACAAAATAAGCAAAGATTAAAGAGACATCTCCATAATCAGCTACGTTTGTTAGCACTGATTTATCCGTATGCAAACGTACCAGTAAAAAACTGAGCATTTTGGGAATCACCGTAGCCAACCCGTAAATAAATGTTTGCTTATAAAGTGTTTTAAGCTTCGTCAAACTACTAAATTTATGGGCTTAAAAATACACTTTTTAAGGCAGATATAATAATTATTAGCCGGTGGGCAGAAGGGTGCTCGATTCAGGACTGTTTGTGTTTCTAGCGCTTACTTTAGTTGTTCAACGCCTCAGCACCACCAACAATTTCAAGAATCTCATTGGTAATGGCTGCTTGTCTTGCTTTGTTATAGGTCAATTTTAGTTGATCTCTTAGCTCTGTGGCATTGTCCGTAGCCTTGTGCATAGCTGTCATACGGGCACCATGTTCACTTGCAAAACTGTCTCTAACGGCTTTGAATAACTGTGTTTTTAAAGACTTTGGTATTAAGGTTTCGACAATTTCCGTTTTCGAAGGCTCAAATATATAGTCTAGATTTAAATTTACAATTTCGGTATTTGAAACAATGGGTAAAAATGGTTCTGTCAAAACAATTTGAGTAGCTGCGTTTTTGAATTTATTGTATACTAACTCAATTTTATCAACCGAACCCGATTCAAACTGTGCCATCAACGTCTCAGCAATTTTTGCGACATTTTCAAAAGTCAAATCCTCAAAAACATTACTTTGATTTGAAATGACTTGGTTCTCTTTCTCAAGGGCATCATTGCCTTTCTTTCCAATGGCCAACACAGAAACTTTTTGATTCTCATATGCCGTTGCTAAATGGGTTACCTGTTTGATGATATTAGAATTAAAAGCGCCACAAAGCCCTCTATTGGAGGTAATTGCTACAATAAGTACTGTTTTTACCTCGCGTTGTTTTGCAAATTTACTTCTACTGCTCGCGCCCAACGTAGCGCTTAAATTTTGTAAAAGCTCTGTAAGCTTGTCCGCATATGGTCGCATCGCTGTGATAGCGTCTTGGGCCTTCTTGAGCTTGGCGGCAGAAACCATTTTCATGGCACTTGTGATCTGCATCGTAGAGGATACTGACGAAATTCTGTTTCTTATTTCCTTTAAATTTGCCATGCTTTAGACTAATTGTATTTAGCAGACATGTTTTGTGCTACTTTTGTTAAAGTGTCTGTAATCTCATCTGTCAGCTTACCAGATTTAAGAGTAGACAGAACCCCACTGTGTTTTGCTCTTAAAAATTCTATAAATTCAGCTTCAAACTCTTTGACTTTATTAACAGGAATATCCCGCAATAAGTTTTTAGATCCTGCATAGATAATCGCAATTTGGTCTTCTACTTTAAAAGGATCATTTTGGGCTTGTTTAAGGATTTCAACGTTTCGTTTTCCTTTTTCAATAACATTCAATGTAACAGCATCCAAATCTGAACCAAACTTGGCAAAAGCCTCTAATTCACGGAATTGTGCTTGATCAAGCTTTAATGTTCCAGATACTTTTTTCATAGATTTAATCTGTGCATTTCCTCCCACACGAGACACAGAAATACCGACGTTGATCGCAGGCCGAACGCCAGAATTGAATAAATCACCATCTAAGAAAATCTGACCATCTGTAATAGAAATCACGTTTGTAGGAATATAAGCAGACACATCCCCAGCTTGCGTTTCAATGATTGGAAGTGCCGTTAAAGATCCCCCACCTTTCACCAAAGGCCTCAAGGATTCAGGTAAATCGTTCATGTCCTTTGCAAGGGTGTCATCGTTGATCAATTTTGCAGAGCGTTCCAACAAACGCGAGTGTAAATAAAATACATCTCCTGGATAAGCCTCGCGCCCTGGTGGGCGGCGTAATAAAAGTGAAACTTCTCGATAAGCCACAGCTTGCTTTGACAAATCATCATAAACAATAAGAGCAGGTCGGCCTGTATCTCTAAAATACTCTCCAATCGCAGCACCTGCAAACGGTGCATAAACCTGCATTGGTGCAGGGTCTGATGCATTTGCTGCTACAATTGTAGTGTAAGCCAAGGCACCTTTTTCCTCAAGTGTTTTTGAAATTAAAGCAACAGTGGACGCTTTTTGTCCTACCGCAACATAAATACAATAAACAGGTTCCCCTGCATCATAAAATTCTTTTTGATTTAAAATGGTGTCGATGCAAACTGCAGTTTTGCCTGTTTGGCGATCTCCTATTACGAGTTCTCTTTGCCCACGCCCTACGGGAATCATAGCATCAATAGATTTTATTCCTGTTTGAAGTGGTTCAGTGACCGGCTCTCGGAATACAACACCTGGAGCTTTGCGCTCCAATGGCATTTGGTAAAGATCGCCTTCAATAGGCCCCTTTCCATCAATGGGTGTGCCAAGGGTGTCCACCACACGCCCCACAATACCTTCTCCAACATTTATAGATGCTATACGGCCTGTACGTTTAACTGTTGAACCTTCTCTTACAATTTTAGAAGCACCTAAAAGTACAATCCCAACATTGTCTTCTTCAAGATTCAAAACAATCCCTTCAAGACCGCCTTCAAATTGAACCAATTCGCCGTACTGCGCGTTGGATAATCCGTAGGCGCGGACAATCCCATCTCCTACAGTTAATACAGTTCCTACTTCGTCTAGGGACGCAGTCGCTTCAAATCCTGAAAGTTGTTGCTTTAAAATTGCTGAAATTTCAGCTGCTTTTACATCTGCCATTTTAATTTATTTGAAATTTATTTTTTAATTCGTTTAATTGGTTAGAAACACTAGCATTGTATTGCTTGTCCCCAACTCGTAAAATAAAACCTCCGAGTATGGTCTCATTCACCCTTTTTTTCAAGATTAAATCTTTACTTGACAAAGTTTTAAGTTTTGCCATAATCTTATCTTCCATGGATGAGGTCATTGGTACTGCTGTGGTGACTGTCGCCTGTTCTTTGTTGTTGATCTGGTTAAATAGCTTCTTGTACTGCAAGGCAATTTCCTCAAGTAAATCAATACGCTTATTTTGTACTAAAGTTTGAAATAAAGACTTTAGTTCGGGGCTAATATTATTAAAGACTTTGTCTAAAACTATTGCTTTTACTGATAGTTTTACTACTGGAGATTTTAAGGCCTCTTTCAGTTTGGCATTAGATTCAATCGCGTGGGCAATTTGATCCATTTCTAATTGGATTTTTTCCGAAGTTTGGTTGTCTATTCCAACACTTAAAATAGCTTTGGCATATCGAATGGCTGCTCTTATACCTGACATAGTATTGCTTTAATTCAAAGTAGTTTCATCCAACATGGATTCGACCAATTTCTCTTGCTTTTCTGAATTTGATAATTCCTGACGCACAACTTTCTCTGCAATTGAGATAGAGATTTGCGCAACCTGTGATTTTAAATCTGCAATCGCCGCTTTTTTCTCTACTTCGATCGCAGCTTGAGCTTGTGTTACAAGTTTACTGGCCTGTAATTTGGCGTCTTGTTTCGCATCGTCAATCATTTTATTTTTTAACTCCCTTGCTTCTTTAAGCATGGCTTCCCGCTCGTTGCGAGCTTCCTTTAGAATACGCTCGTTGTCAGCTTTTAAGTTTTCCATTTCTTTACGAGCTTCTACAGCGGAGGCCAAAGCTTCCTTTATTCCTTCTTCTCTCTCACTGACAGCACCTAAAATAGGCTTCCAAGCGAATTTTTTTAAAATAAAAAGTAAGACCAAAAATGTTATCAAGGTCCAAAAAACAAGTCCAAACTCAGGTGTTATTAAATCCATTTACGTTCTATTAAAATAACTTAAATTAAAAACTACAGAAGCAACCAACCGTTGCTTCTGTAGTTTATCTTTTTAGCCTTGTAAGAAAGCAACAACAACTCCAAAGAGTGCTACCGCTTCTACGAAAGCCGCTAAAATTAATGCTGATGATTGAATCTTTCCGTGCATTTCCGGCTGACGAGCCATAGCTTCCATGGCAGAACCGCCAATTCTTCCGATACCCATTCCAGCTCCAATAGCTGCCAATCCAGCTCCAATTGCTGCAATTCCTGTAATAGTCATAATTTATAATTTAAGTTAATGATGTTCTTCTTCTGTTGCCATTCCAAAATATAGAGCTGACAATATTGTAAATATATATGCTTGTATTGCGGTTACAATAACTTCGATGACTGTAATAAACAATGAGAATGCTACAGAAACTGGTGCGATTGCAACAGACTTAAATACAAAGATTAATGACATTAATGCTAAAATAATAACGTGCCCTGCCGTAATGTTGGCAAACAAACGAATCATTAGAGATATTGGCTTTACAAACACGCCAATAAGTTCAATGGGCATTAAAAATATTTTCATAGGTACAGGTACTCCGGGCATCCAAAAAATATGCTTCCAGTAATTTTTATTACCACTAAATGTTGTTATAATGAAAGTGAGTACTGCTAATGTAAATGTAAAAGCTAT
>CABXZJ010000036.1 GCA_902516685.1 uncultured Formosa sp. | reverse complement strand
TCTTACAAGTCCTAATGAGCAATATGCATTTCCTGGGTTAAAGCCTGGAGATAAATGGTGCCTTTGTTCCCTTCGATGGAAAGAAGCTTTTGATGCAGGCTGTGCTCCGCTGGTTGAGCTAGAATCAACAAATGAAAAAGCCCTAAAATATGTTTCTTTAGATTTCTTGATCACTAGTGCGAAAAAATAATTAAGCTAATTTAATAATCTATTAAAAAAAATGAAAAAACTAATCTTACTCTACACTATATTAATCATAGGTTGTAAAAATACAGATCAGATAAAAATAACAAAAGTCGAAGGGTCAACTGAATACGAAAATGCTAAATTGTCCTTGAAAGAATCTAGCTGGACAGATGAAGGATACTTATTTTCATTTGATTTAGAGAATTATAAACTAGGATTACAAAGTCCAAAGGAGTTTGAATACAAGCTTGCGAATTCTGCAAAAGGGCAACATATTCATCTTATTGTAAATAACGGACCATACTCCGCGAAATACACTGAAGAGTTTATTCATAATCAATTAGATAAAACCAAAGGAGGCGATGTAGTTCTAGCATTCTTGTCAAGATCATATCACGAATCTGTTAAAAATAAAGATGCTTATTTTTTAACTCAAATTGGAGATAGTATTGCTAAAAAGAAGGACTTATCAAAGGAATTATTGTTCTATAGTCGACCTAAAGGAACCTATAAGGCTGATGATACTAATCGGGTACTTTTGGATTTTTATTTGATAAATACATCATTGGCCGAAGATGGAAATAAGGTTAGAGCAACAATACATGGTGCAGAATTTATAATTGATGAATGGGCGCCCTATTACATTGAAGGGTTGCCAAAAGGAGAAATTTCAATTAAATTAGAGCTGATAAACTCAAAGGGGGATTTAATTGAAAGCCCATTTAATCCATCCCAGAGAACCTTTACCCTTGAAGAGTAAAATGTATTACCTCTGAGACATTTTTTCTATATTTATTAAAATTTAGCAGGATGAAAAAATTAATCTTATTGTTTGCTCTATTGACTTGTCTAAATAATTATTCTCAATGTGATGAAAATATTAAAATTCCTTTCGTAGATGGGACATTCGGTGATTACAAAGGGTGTTTGAATGATGAAAATCGACCTAGTGGATCTGGTGTTTTAATAACCGATTCTTACAGACAAGAGGGTATCTGGTTTGAAGGGAGATTGAATGATCCCAAAGGAAAAACGACATATTTTAAAAACAATGAAGTATACGAAGGATTATATAAAAATGGGGTTCTAAGTAAGGGAAAGTTTACGCAGAAAAATGAAGATATTTTAATTGAGTACACTGGTGATTTTAACGGTGTTAATTTTCAAGGTAATGGCCGTTTGGAATCAATTTCAGCGAATGGAAAAACTATTAAAAACGGAGAGTGGTTTAATGATGCGCTTTATAAAGGAACTGAAAAAACCATATACAATAGTGGCTTAGTTACTATTAAGACATACGAACTTGGAAAATTGATAAAAGTAATTCGCAATGACAGGAATTATTATAACCCTGATGATATAGTTGGTGATATTAAGCGAAGTGTTATAAATTTAAAAAAACAGGGGTCAGAAAATGAATTGATTTCTTATAAAGTAGTAATGGATATAAGCGGAATTAGGGGCGAGTCGACTTTTGATACAGGTGCACAATTGACATCAATTGGACAAAGAATGTTCAATCGATTTGTTAAAGAAGGAATAAAATATAAAGACCTAAATCGAGAAATCAAAACATTTGGAGTTGGAGGAGGGTCTCAGGGTAAATTAGTTGTTCTTGATAATATAAAAATTGGAGATTATATATTAAATAATTTCATAGTCAAAGTTGCATTGGATAATAACTATTCGCTTTTAGGTACTGACTTTTTAAATAAATTTACAAATGTTGAGTGGAATATGAACAAGAATGAGCTAAGTCTCGTTAAATAAAATTTATTAATATCAAAAAAATAATGAAAAGAAAAGTAAATGCAATTTGGATAGGAGATGGTGCAGATGGTAATGGGGTTTTAACTTCTCAAAGTGGTGCCTTAAACAATATGCCATATAGTTTTAAAACTCGATTTAAAAATGATGACGGTAAGCTAGGAACTAATCCTGAGGAGCTTATTGCTGGAGCGCTTGCTGGTTGCTTCAATATGAAATTAAGCTTTGTTTTAAATGATGCTAATTTTAAACCGGAAGAATTAAAAACTGATGCATTGTTAACTTTTGAAGATGGAAAAATTACAATCATAGATTTAAATTTAAAAGGGAAGGTTGCTAATATTAGTAGAAAAAAGTTTATTGAATTGGCAATTGAAGCAAAAAATAATTGTCCAATTTCAGGAGCTTTGAATTGTGAAATTAATCTTAATGCATCACTAATTTGAGATAATTCAGTTACTATAAGCTATAAAAAGTTTTAAATAAAAGTACATTATCCACCCTTTTTTAAATAAAATTAGGGGAAATAATGTTGTGTGGTAATTATAGTAGCCTCAGCATCGTCACCTCTTGGGTCTGCTGCTGGAATAATATCCTTATTGGGAGTTATCCTTACAGCATCAACTCTTCCTATTAATCTATCCCTCTTTCTATCGATCAAATATCCTTTTTTAGTCAATTCTTGTATTACTTCTGAATTGAAGGTATTGGGCTCTAAGTCAATATACTCTGGTAGCCATTGATGGTGAAAGCGCGGAGCGTTAACAGCTTGTTTAATGCCCATATCAAATTCAAAAACATTAAGAATTACCTGTAATACAGAGGTAATTATTGAAGATCCACCTGGTGATCCAAGGATTAGTGCAAGTTCCCCATTTTCTTCAACAATAGTTGGAGACATTGAGCTTAACATCCTTTTATTGGGGGCGATTTTATTAGACTCCCCCCCAATTAATCCATACATGTTTGCCACCCCAGTTTTAATGCTAAAGTCATCCATTTCATTATTTAAAAAAAAGCCGCCATCTTCAACAAAAAGCTTAGATCCGTAACTACCATTAAGAGTTGTAGTGACCGAAACTGCATTGCCTTCTAAATCAACAATAGAATAATGAGTTGTTTGATCACTTTCCTGCCAAAATATATCACCGGGATTTAAATCTTTAGATGCTGTTGCCTTCGAAAAACTAAATGAAGACATTCTTTTGTCTAGATAACTTTTGTTTAATAATAAATCAACTTGAACATTATTGAAATCTGGGTCACCCAAAAACTTTGATCGATCAGAAAATGAACGTCTTTCACTCTCAACCATAAGTTGAATTGCTTCATTTGAATGAAGGGTGTATTGCCCAATGTTGTATGGCGCAATCATGCCCATTATTTGTGCTAAGCAAATTCCTCCACTTGAGGGTAGGCCCATACTATGAATTTTGAGATTTTTATATTCAAAACTAAGAGGTGCTCTCCATTTAGCATTATAATTCTCCAAATCCTTCAATGTCATTATCCCCCCAGAAGACTGTATACTTTTTATGATTTTAGCAGCAACCTTACCTTTATAAAAACCATCCTTCCCAAATAATTTAATTTTTTCAAGAGTTTTTGCCATATTAAGGTTAACTATTGTATCGCCACTATTGAATTTTCTGCCATAAAATGTTTTCTGACCATTTAAAGAAATGAAATCTGCTCGATATCTATTTAAGCCTATTGCCTGTTTTTTAGTTACTACAAATCCATTTCTAGCAAGGTCTATTGCTGGCTGTATCAAATCTTCAAAGGGCATTGTACATAATTTACTATGCACTTCGAACAAACCCGCAACAGTACCTGGAACACCAACGGAAAGGCCCCCTTTTGTACTTTTATTTTTAATTACATCTCCTTTAGAATTTAAAAACATTTTTTCGTCCGCTAGCGAAGGAGCTTTTTCACGAAAATCCAGCGAACCTACCTGTCCTGTTTTGTCTCTATACACTAAAAATCCCCCGCCCCCAATATTTCCAGCATTTGGATAGCAAACTGACAAGGCTAGATCTGTTGCAACCATGGCATCAAAAGCGTTGCCTCCTTGATTCATTATTTCAATTCCTATTTTAGATGCCTCCACCCTTGCTGAAACAACTGCAGCTGATACTTTTTTAGATTGAAATTGACACCCAAAAAGAGTTGTTGACAAAAGCAATAAGAATACATTTTTCATTTTTAAAAATTTTAATTTTTTCGACCTAAAATTTATTTATTTTTACAAAATAACATAAAAATTATTCTTTGATGGAATACGCCTCACTAATTGTTGCGAGTATTATAAGTGGGTTAATTTTATTTCAATCCATATTGATTGCCCCAAGCATTAACAAAGTACTCAAAAAAAAAGAAGCAAGTACTTTCCTAAGATATATATGGCCAAAATTTTTCTTGCTTATTGGAATATTAAGTTTAGTCTCTTTCATGTTTGAATTTTTTAAAAATTCAAACACGTCAGTTGCTTTATTATCGATTTCTGGATTCATATTTATGATAGTTTGCTTTCTAGTCACTCCTACAATAAATAAAGCGAAAGACAATTCAAAAAAACAGCTTTGGGTGGTTCTCCATTTGTCAACTGTATTGATAACACTTATTGTATTGACCATAAACATATTCATTATTTGTAATAAATTATAAATATTCTTAACTAATGAATTCAAAACTAACTAAATGAAAAAACTAATCTTCATTTCTGCTATATTAATCATTGCCTGTGACGATAGTGACAACTCCGATGTTCCAAATATGTGTGTTGATCCAACTCTAATCGATTTTGAATTTGTCTGTACTCAAGAATATGAACCAGTTTGTGGTTGCGACGGGGAAACTTATAGTAATGAATGTATAGCGTTAAATAGTTACGGGGTACTACCTCCCTACTCTGATGGCGTGTGCGAGTGATTAAAAAAACTAGTACTTAATATCAGTTTAAATTTATTTATTAAATTTTTAACATAAATAAATTTATTTAACAATAATATTGCATATAAATATAAATTTTATGCAAATGTTAAAGAATTTTATACTAAAATGGTATCCTGTTATTCTAGCGTTTTTATGTCTAGCGTATTCCGTTGGCCTTGGGTTGCTTGGTAGAACAGATGAGGCCATGTACTCTGCGCATTGGCCTGGTACAATACTATTATTTGCACTAACAATTAGACAAAGGAGACGCTAATGGGAATTGAAATGTTCATAATAGGATTTTTAATCTTTATCGTTTATGTCTACTTTTTGATATGGAATATATTCTACAGCACCAAAAAACAAAGAGAAGAAAATAGATATAGTAATCAACCTGATGTCCTAGACTCAGACGGAATGGGAGACTTTAGTAGATTCCCAAGCGACAAGAATTAATTACGTATTACATTAAACCAAGCTGTGTGTAAAAGTCAAGAAGATCCATGAAATCTTGCTCAGCTGCGATTTTACCATCCTTCATCTTAACAAGTGTTGTTCCAGAAATATCAACTTTCATACCTGTAGCAGGAACTCCAAAAAACTCGCCATCATGTGTCCCCTTAAAATTCCAATGCTTAACAATTTTATCACCTTGGCCGAACGCATCAATAATTGTGAATTCTGCATCTGAAAATCCAACAATGTAATTGTTGTAATAATTTTTAAAATTTTCTAAACCAGTAATGTCTCCGTCAGACGTTGCTATTGCGGTTACATTTTCGTCAAAAGAATCAGCGTTAATCAAATCTATTTGGCGATCGTTTATAATCTTATCCCAAACTGTTTTGTACATGTTAAGATTTACCTCTAACTGTTGCTTATCAGATTCCATTTTAAGATGTTCTTCAGAAATTTGATTACAGCTATTCATCGCTATTAAGAGTAATAATGCGAAACAAGACTGAGCGTATATTTTTAATTTTTTCATAGTTATTTTTATTTGCATAAATTTATAAAAAATATGCTCCAATGAAAGTGAATTTCGAAAATAATATATTGAATATTGATAATATTCCAGACTACGAAAAATCTACTCAGATAAAACTAGACAATAATTATCTCAAGGTT
>CABXZJ010000035.1 GCA_902516685.1 uncultured Formosa sp. | reverse complement strand
CGGAGGGCTGATGATAGTTATTTGATATCTTAGGTAAAATATGTGACTTTTTAGAAGGACCTACTGAATCAGCTTCACCAATAGGTATTTGCTGTTTTTCATTTACAACATTTGAGGGTGATTCATTATTTTTAGAATCAGTTTTTTTAGTATTTGAAATTATTTTTGATTCAATTGTCTTAGAAAAATATTTTCCGGGAATTATAAAATCAGAGCACTTTTTTTTTTCTCCATCAAAATTGATGGAGGCTAATTTCATAAGTGAAATTTCTACTAATAGGCGCTGATTTCTACTTTGCCGATATTTTAAATCGCAATCATTTGCAAAGTAAATAGCTTTAGTTAGAAAAGCAGGACTTGTTAATTTTGATTGCATTTTATAATTCTCAATTATATTTGGTGGTATCTCAAGTAGATCTAGAGTTTCTGGAGTTTTTGCAACAAATAAGTCCCTAAAGTGTGAGGCTAAACCACTGATGAAATGTTGGCCTTCAAAACCTTTAATTAAAATATCATTAAATAAATTTAAAAGACTAGGAATGTTGTTTTTAAGAATTAAATCTGTAGCCTCGAGGTAAATATCATAATCTAGAACGTTTAAATTTTCAGAAACCGCTTTTCGAGTTAGATGTTCCCCACAAAAACTTACAACACGATCAAAAATTGAAAGAGCATCTCTCATGGCACCATCAGACTTTTGTGCAATTATGTGTAACGCATCTTCATCAGCTTTAACTCCTTGTTCTTTGGCAATAAGTTTAAGATAATTTTTTGCATCTGAAATAGTTATTCTTTTGAAATCAAATATCTGACATCGAGAAAGAATAGTAGGTATAATTTTATGCTTTTCTGTAGTTGCTAATATGAAGATACAGTGTTTAGGAGGCTCTTCAAGCGTTTTTAGAAAGGCATTAAAGGCACTGGTAGATAACATATGCACTTCATCGATAATATATACCTTGTATTCACCAACTTGGGGAGGAATTCTAACTTGATCCGTTAAATTTCTAATATCTTCAATTGAATTATTAGAAGCTGCGTCTAATTCAAATATATTAAAAGAGAAATCCTCATTTGTATCATTATCCCGTTTTGTATTAATCATTTTTGCTAATATTCTAGCACATGTAGTTTTTCCAACTCCACGTGGTCCCGTAAAAAGAAGTGCCTTTGCTAAATGATTATCTCTTATCGCTTTTTCTAAAGTAGTCGTAATTGCTGATTGACCAACAACATCCTTGAAAGATTGGGGTCTATACTTAAGTGCAGAAACAACAAATTTATCCATACAGAACAAATTTAAAAATTCATTGTGGAATTCATTTGTTGGGTTTAAATTAAATAATAGGAGTTATCAACAATTTGTGTAATTTTGCCACAAAGCAGATCGCCTTATCGCTGTTCGTTTTTACGAAGAGAGGAAAGTCCGAACACCGTAGTGCAGCATAGTGGTTAACGGCCACCAACCGTGAGGTTAGGACTAGTGCAACAGAAAGTATGTACAGGTTAAGCTGTAGTGAAAACAGGTAAACTCTATGCGGTGCAATGCCATGTATATCAGCTTTTAGTGCGGCACGTGCAATGTTGAAGGGTAGGCAGCTAAAGTTTTTTGGCAACAAAAATCTTAGATAAATGATAAGGACTCTTAATGGGTACAGAATTCGGCTTACAGATCTGCTTTTTTATTTAAAAAAGCTAAAACAATTTCCTGAATAGCATTTTATTTCTTTAAAATTGTCAATTTTAGATAAATCTTTATGTTTAGAGTGCTCGATTATACAAATTCCATTTTCGTTAATAAGCTTGTTCTTAAAAATTAAATAAATTAATTTTTCAAAATTTTCCAACCCCGTCTTATAAGGCGGGTCAGCAAAAATAACATCAAATCTTCCATTATTTTTTTGTAAAAATGAGAAGACATTAGCCTCTATTATTTGAATTGGCATATTTAAATCCTTAGCAGTTTTTTTAATGAATTCAACACATCCTCGGTCTTTATCAACGGATTGAATAAGTTTTACCCCTCTTGAACAGAATTCATAGCTTATATTTCCTGTTCCCGAAAATAGATCTAAAACTTCAATATCTTGAAAATCATATTTATTATAAAGTATATTAAACAGTCCTTCTTTTGCCATATCTGTTGTTGGACGAGATGGGAGTTTTTTAGGTGCCCTCACGCGCCTTCCTTTAAAAATTCCAGAAATTATTCGCATTAGTAGCTGTTTAAAAGAGTGAAATTTTTTGTTGATTCATTATGTGAATAATTCATATCTTCTGATTTCAATAAAGTCGTATTTCTAACATATTTATAAACAATAGAAAATAAGTCATCATTCTCATTGTCCAATCCAATTAAAACACATTTAAAATATTCAGGGTTTAGCTCCAGCTGTTCTGCAGTAAAAAGAATATAATATATAAAATCCTCTTTGGTTGAATATTCAAAGCGATTATATAACAGTAGATTATTATTTTTTGTGATAATAATTTCAAAACAGGAGCATTCTATGTTTATGAATACTTTGGGCTCTGTATTATTTTTTTCTAATTGTAAAATCTTTTCAATAAGAACTGTAGCACTGTGTTTGTACTCAAAACTTCCAAAACGGTCAAATATATAATTATTTATATTCATAAATGGCACATATGCTAACACAATATCTATGTTCTGAATTACATCATATGTTATAAAATCTGTTTTAAAAATTTTAGTGTTGTACTTTAAGTAATCAGATAAATTAGCTTCATCAAAAAGAGCAGAAGGAATAACAGTTTGCATTTCATTACTATGAATAACCTGTACTTTAGAAAATTTTACTTGTAAAGATTCATGAGTGTCCAATATTCTAATCATTTTATTAAGTAATTTCTCTGGTGTTAGTACCCTTGTGAAATTCTCAAAGATGACATCAATTACATTACCTGAAAAATGTTCTAGCACAAAAAAAGAAAGTCCATTCAAGCCAGCCTGAATGGACAACATTAAATTTTTATCAGATATGTTATTGTTCGTTTGAATAATTTTTAGGCCAATTTCCGTTGGTATTTACTTCTTCCAAAGAACCTACTCTGAGTGTAGGACCATTAACTCCTTCTACAGACATAACTTCTTTTTCTTTGTCTACTAAGTTTTTATCCTGGTCGAACAAAAGAATACTTTTATCAACCGATGCTTCAAAAACGGGAATATTCATCCCATTTTGTGCAACATATCCGGTTTCCAATTTAAATTTTTGATTTGGTTTACCCTCAGGGATATCCATCATTGTTTTGTAACGCTTGTCAGCTCCAAAAAGAGAATCTTGAACTCCAACAAAACCAAGGGTATCAATTATTACAATATCTTTTGTTGTGTCAACACCATAACGACTTGTTAAGAGTTTGTCAATAATAGTTGAATCTCTTCTTTGGGTTATCGTGAATTTTTCATTTTCAATGAACTTTACTAGTGAATCCCAATTATTTTGAAAAGTACCTTTAACAGTTTTGTGAGCGAGTTGTGAATCACGAATATCCTTTAAGTTTTCAATTACAACTTTATAACGTCTTTCTTTTTCTTGGTTAAATCTGATCTCTCCGTAAATTGACATGAATGTCATATAACTTAACAAAATAATTATTGCCCACAAACTCATAAGTATAAGAGATTTGTATTTTTTTGGGTCATATTTATCAATTAACCATACAATTAAAACTGATAAAATAATTATTGAAATAATGAAGAAAATGGCCATAGTTTATTTTATAAAATCTATAAAACAAATCTACAATTTTTTTTTATTCAATAAAGTTAAAGTGGCCAAAAATCATTCTTATATTTGAATAAATTTTTGTTTGACTAAAATTTAATGACTCCATCAGAATTTTATCATTTATTGAAATCTGGATTTCCATTTTCAACAACCTTTAAACAAGACATTGGTTTAAAACAACTTTCAAGTTTCATACTTTCCAAATCAAAGGAAGATCTTTTTTTATTGAAAGGTTATGCCGGTACTGGAAAAACAACTATTATTACTACTATAGTTAAAAATTTATGGAAAGTAAAAAAAAGTGCTCTTCTCTTAGCGCCTACAGGTAGAGCAGCAAAAGTTATTAGTAGCTACACTAACAAAGAAGCTTTCACAATTCATAAAAAAATTTATATTCCAAAAACGGATAAAAGTGGTAAAATATCTTTTGTATTAGGACCGAATAAATACAAAGATACTTTGTTCATTGTTGATGAAGCTTCTATGATTTCTGATAACATAAATCAATCACATATATTTGGAAGTGGAGCTTTGCTTGATGATTTGATTAAGTTTGTTTATTTAGGCTATAAATGTAAACTATTATTGATTGGTGATACAGCCCAATTACCACCAGTAAATCTTGATATTAGCCCAGCCTTAGACTATTCAAAATTAGAATTAAATTACAGTAAAAAAGTTTCTCAAATTGAACTCAATGAAGTAGTAAGACAGGGTGAGGACTCAGGTATTCTTTTCAATGCCACAGAACTTCGAGAATCAATTTCAAATAAATTCTTTGAACGATTTAAATTTAAAATAGAAGGCTTCAATGATATCGTAAGATTGGTTGACGGACAAGATATCCTAGATGCTATTAGTGATTCTTACACACAACATGGAAATGAAGAAACGGCACTTATAGTAAGATCCAATAAACGGGCTAATTTATATAATCAACAAATCAGAGATCGTATTTTATTTAATGATAACGAGATAACCACAGGTGATCTATTGATGATTGTTAGAAATAATTATTTTTGGATTAACCCAACTAGTGAAGCTGGCTTTATAGCAAATGGAGATATTATTGAGGTTTTAGAAGTTTTTGCTTTGAAAGATCTATATGGATTTCGTTTTGCGGAAGTTAAAATTAGACTAGTTGATTATCCAAAAATGAAACCATTTGAAACAGTTTTAATGCTTGATACTATTTCATTAGAAACTCCTTCATTATCTTATGAAGATGGAAACAATTTATACCAAGAAGTACTAAAAGATTACGAAAATGAAAGGTCAGGCTACAAAAAATTTTTAGCTATTAAAAAGAATAAATATTTAAACTCACTGCAAGTCAAATTTTCTTATGCAATTACGTGTCACAAGTCACAGGGCGGACAGTGGAATAATGTTTTTATTGAACAACCATATCTACCAAATGGAATTAATTTAGATTATTTACGTTGGTTATACACTGCCATTACAAGAGCTAAGGAAAAACTCTATTTAATTGGATTTCAGGATCAGTTTTTTGAATTATAAACTAATGATTATTCTTTAATTTATTTCTTAAAAAAGCTGTATTTTTAATAATTGTAATTTTTATATGATGAAAATTGTTGCTATGATTCCTGCACGTTATGACGCAAGTCGATTTCCTGGAAAGCTTATGGAGGATTTAGTTGGTCAGCCTGTTATATCCAGAACATATCATGCAGTTGTTGATACTAAATTATTTGATGATGTATATGTTGTTACAGATAGCTCTATTATTTTTAACGAAATAAAATCTATGGGAGGTAATGTTTTGATGAGCAAGAATAAACATGAGTCTGGAAGTGACCGAATTGCAGAAGTTATCAGAAATATTAAATGTGATATTGTTGTCAATGTACAAGGAGACGAACCTTTTACTGAAAGGGAAAGCTTAAAACGATTAATTGAAATTTTTAAAACTGATAAACAGGATCTTATTGATTTGGCCTCGCTAATGGTTGAAATTACTGATATTAAAGAAATAAAAAATCCAAATTGTGTCAAGGTAATTACGGATTCAAATAATTATGCTCTTTATTTCTCTAGAAGTGTAATACCTTACAATCGACTCGACTCAGGAGTTAAATATTATAAGCACAAAGGGGTTTATGCATTTAGAAGAAATCAACTTTTAGAATTTACAAAACTTCCAATTTTAAAATTGGAAGAGTCTGAAAAAATTGAATGTATTCGTTATTTAGAACATGGTAAAAAAATTAAGATGGTAGAATCATTAGTTCAAGGAATTGAAATTGACACCCCTGAAGATCTAATCAAAGCCAGAATTAAATGGAATGAAGATAATATTTAAGGAAAAATTATATGAGTTTTAAAAATTTTCCAATGGTTTCTAATGTCATTTTTGGTCGAGGTAGTTTTAGTCAACTTAATGAAATTATTACACCAAAGCGTGAGAATGAGCTCGCTCCATTTATCTA
>CABXZJ010000034.1 GCA_902516685.1 uncultured Formosa sp. | reverse complement strand
TTTTGATACTGCTGAGCTTTACCCAGTACCAGCGACCAAACAAACCCAAGGTCGCACAAGCGAAATTATAGGAAATTGGTTCAAGCGAAAGCAAAACAGGGATAAGGTTGTTGTAGCTAGTAAAATTGCAGGTCCAGGGGATTATACCGCACATATCAGGACTAGCGGATTTAAAGGAAATTCCATTACTGAAGCAATTGATTTGGAACTAAAAAGGTTACAGACCGACTATATAGATTTATACCAACTGCACTGGCCTGAGCGGCATACCAACACATTTGGAGTCCGTGATTTTAAACCCAGCCCAAAAGACCCTTGGATAGATAATTTTAGTGAAGTTCTTAATCAACTTAATGCTTTGGTTAAAGCTGGTAAAATTAGAGCTTATGGACTCTCAAACGAAAAAAGCTGGGGCAGTATGCGTTATATTGAAGAAGTTCGCAAAGAGAAGCTTCCTAAAATAAGCACCATCCAAAATGCTTATTCGCTATTGAACCGTGTTTTTGAAGGTGATTTAGCCGAAGTTTCTTTAAGAGAAAATATGGGTCTTTTGGCTTATTCTCCATTGGCATTTGGTGTTTTATCTGGAAAATATATTCTGGGAACTGCAAGAGAAAATGCCCGATTGAAGCTGTTTCCTAGGTTTGCGCGCTATAGCAGTGAACAAGCTACAGTAGCTACCAAAGCTTATCTCAATATAGCAAATGAGCTGGGCATATCGTTAACAACCATGGCTTTGGCCTTTGTTAATGAGCGACCATTTGTTACGAGTAATATAATTGGCGCAACGACAATTGAGCAGCTAAAGGAAAATATTGATAGTATACATACTAAATTATCTAAAGATACTTTGGAAAAAATTAACGGTATTCATTCAAAAATTCCAAATCCGTCTCCTTGACCTTAGGATTTATTGGCCAGTTGACCACAAGCTGCATCGATGTCTTTTCCTCTTGAACGGCGGACTGTAACAGTAATTTTTTTGGCTTCCAACATTGAAACATATTGCGCAATTACTTGGGGTTTACCTTGTTGAAACTCACCATCTTCAATTGGATTATATTCAATAAGATTAACTTTACTTGGGGCGAATTTACAAAAATCAATTAATGCTAGAATGTCCTTAGTTTTATCATTTATTCCTTCCCAAACAATGTACTCATAAGTAATTCTTCTTTTGGTTTTATTATACCAAAACTGTAAGGCTTCGCGTAAATCTTTTAATGGGAAGGTTTCATTAAAAGGCATTATTTGACTGCGAACTTCATCTATTGCTGAGTGTAAAGAGACTGCAAGATTAAATTTCACATTGTTTTCTGCCATTTTTTTAATCATTTTTGGAATTCCTGAGGTTGAAACTACAATACGCTTTGGAGACATCCCTAAACCTTCATCAGATGTGATTTTTTTAATAGCTTTTAAAACATTATTGTAGTTCATTAGCGGCTCGCCCATTCCCATAAATACAATATTTGTTAGCTTTTTATCATAATAAAGGCGACTTTGTTTATTAATAGCCATGACTTGATCATAAATCTCATCTGAATTTAAATTACGCATACGTTTCAATCTTGAAGTTGCACAAAATTTACAATCTAAACTACACCCTACTTGTGAAGACACACATGCTGTAGTTCTGTTGGCTGAAGGAATTAAAACAGATTCTACAATTAGTCCATCGTGAAGGCGTACAGCATTTTTTATAGTTCCATCACTACTGCGTTGCATATTGTGAACCTGTATGTGGTTAATTATAAAAGATTCTTCTAAAAGCTCTCTATTGTATTTTGAGATATTGGTCATATCTTCAAAGCGATGAACTCCTTTTTTCCAAAGCCATTCATAAACTTGTTTGCCCCTAAATGCTTTACAGGAATGGTTTGTAAAGAAGGTCATCAAATCTTCTTTTGAAAGTGCTCTAATATCTTTTTTAAATGATTTCACAACAAATGAAAAAGCCTCTTAACGAGGCTTTATATTTTTACAGAATTAGCATAGCATCTCCATAGCTATAAAACTTATATTTTTCCTTTACTGCTTCTTCGTAAGCTTTCATGATGAAATCATAACCACCAAAAGCCGCCGTCATCATCAAAAGGGTCGATTTAGGGGTATGGAAATTAGTAATCATACAATTAGCAATTGAAAAATCATAAGGTGGAAAAATAAATTTATTTGTCCATCCTGAATAATCGTTCAAGGTACCGCTTGATGAAACTGAGCTTTCAATAGAACGCATAACAGTTGTACCAACAGCACAAATTTTACGCTTTTCTTTCAAAGCTAAATTTATAGATTTTGTTGCATTTGTATCAATAATAATTTCTTCACTGTCCATTTTGTGTTTTGATAAGTCTTCAACTTCAACTGGATTGAAGGTTCCTAATCCAACATGAAGCGTAACCTCAGCAAAATTGATTCCTTTAATTTCAAGGCGTTTAAGTAAATGTTTTGAAAAATGAAGACCAGCCGTCGGAGCTGCTACTGCTCCCTCATTTTTTGCATAAATGGTTTGATAACGAATTTCGTCTTCAGGTTCAACATCCCTTTTAATATATTTTGGTAAAGGAGTCTGGCCAAGTTCATTTAACTTTGACCTAAATTCATCATATGACCCATCAAATAAAAATCTTAAAGTCCTTCCTCTTGAAGTCGTATTGTCTATAACTTCGGCTACTAGACTTTCGTCCTCTCCAAAATAAAGTTTATTTCCAATTCTAATCTTTCGAGCAGGATCTACTAGTACGTCCCACAAGCGTTGCTCTGAATTTAGCTCACGCAATAAAAAAACTTCTATTCGTGCCCCTGTTTTCTCTTTATTTCCAAATAATCTAGCCGGAAAGACTTTAGTGTTATTAAGTACCATTACATCGTCCTCATCAAAATAATTAATAAGGTCTTTAAATTGCTTGTGCTCTATAGTTTGCTTTTCTCTGTTTAAAACCATCAAACGAGCTTCATCTCTTTGTTCAGAAGGGTATTCTGCTAAAAATTCTTCTGGTAACTCGAAACTAAAATGGGATAATTTCATGATTTATTATTTTTACAAGTGGTAAATATACAATTACCACATAGCCGAAGTCAAGTAAATATTCGTTTATTTTCAATTTGTTGTATATCAAACCCTAAAGTCTTTAAGTCTTTCCAAAAATTTGGATATGATTTTGAAACTATGTCAGGGTCTTCTATGAATAAATCAGTTTTAATTGCAATTGTAGCAAAAGCCATAGCCATTCTGTGGTCATTATATGTTGATATTTGAACATCATTATTAAAACTTTGTACTGGATACAGATTTAGACTGTTATTGGTAATTTTAACATCTGCACCAAATTTTTTAATTTCATTTTGAAGAGCTACCAAGCGATCGGTTTCTTTAATTTTTAAAGTGCTTAGACCTGTCAATTTGCAAGGGATGTTAAGCCCTAAACAGCTTACTGCAATTGTTTGAGCAATATCTGGGCTATTGGCTAAATCCAAATTTAAAAACTTTGTATAAGAGTTGCTTATTTTTGTTATCTCCAATATGCTACCAGTAAATGTAGTCTTTATCCCTAAGTGACTATAAATTGAGCTCAAAATAGCATCGCCTTGTAAACTATTTGATTTATATGCCGAGAGTTTAATTTGGGTACCAATGGGACTTAAAGCAACAATGCTATAGAAATAAGACGCAGAGGACCAATCAGACTCTACATTAAATGTTTTTAAAATTTCTTTTTTTAATGGTCGAACT
The DNA here is from genome assembly GCA_902516685.1 of uncultured Formosa sp. The sequence continues at coordinate 3,069 of CABXZJ010000034.1, read as the reverse complement.
TTAATTATGTTAGACTCAAAGTTCGTACATATACCGATCTCATTTAATAGTGCTAAAGTCATTTCTATATAAGGAAGGGAAGTGATTTTTCCCTCAAGATGTAATTCTAAACCATCTTTCAAAGCAGGTGCGATAAGTAGAAGAGCGGAGATATATTGGCTGCTAATATTAGCTTTTAAACTTACCCTATTTTTATTGAAATCCATTCCATCTATCAGAAGTGGAGGATAGCCCTTAATATTTGTATATTTAATATTCGCGCCCAAAGACTTTAATGCATCTACTAATATTTTTATTGGACGCTCATGCATGCGTTTAGAGCCTAAGAGTAATGTTTTTTGACCCTTTTTAATAGAAAAATAAGCTGTTAAAAATCGCATTGCTGTTCCTGCGTGATGTACATCAATGGTAGAAGATTTTGAAAGTAAAGCTCTTCTCATTAGTTTGCTATCATCTGAATTGGATAGATTCTTGATTTTTATCCCCTTGTAAATAGCCTGTAACAGCAAGACGCGATTTGTTTCGCTTTTTGAACCTGAAATCTTAAGTTCATTTGATTTATTAATTTTAGTTTTCTTTAAAAAAATACGCACAATTATTTCAACTTGTTATTAGCATGATGACGTTCATGATCACGTTTAGTTTTAATATTTAATTTTTTATCAAATGCAGTTTGCAAATTGATACCAGTTTGATTAGCCAAACAAAAAACTACAAAAAGAACGTCAGCTAGTTCTTCCCCTAAATCTTTGTTTTTGTCACTTTTTTTTTCGCTTTGCTCACCATAGCGCCTTGCAATAATACGCGCTACCTCTCCAACTTCTTCTGTAAGTTGGGCCATATTGGTCAACTCATCAAAGTATCGAACCCCGTGTACTCTAATCCATTTGTCAACTTTTTTTTGTGCATTTTTAATATTCATTATTAATGATTTTACTTAATACTAATTTATAAAATGTGAATCTGATTTCAAATTAAATTACTGACGGTTTTTACTATCAATGATTAATGTTACTGGACCATCATTAACAAGGTTGACCTTCATATTTGCACCAAAAACACCAGTTTGAATTTCTCTACCTAAATTTTGTTTTAATATCTTGATAAATTCACTATAAAGCAATATAGCTAACTTAGGTTTTGCTGCTTTAATGTAACTTGGACGATTACCTCTCTTAGTTTTCGCATAAAGTGTAAACTGACTAATAACCAGCACCTCACCTTTCTTATCTTTTATTGAAAGATTCATAATACCTTCTTTATTGTTAAAAATACGTAGATTACTAATTTTATTAGTAAGCCAATGAATATCATCAATATTATCTTCTGAGCTAACACCCAAAAAAATCAAAAGACCAAATTTAATTTGTCCCTCAACCTTTCCCTTAACTAGCACACTTGCCTTGGAAACTCTTTGGATAACTACCTTCACTTGGAATCGTATGAATCAGTTCGATAATTTATATTCTCATCTTTCATAATTTGCAAATAAGAGTTGTATCGTGAGGGTGCAATTTGGCCTTTAATAACAGCAGCTTCAACTGCACATTTTGGTTCATTCAAATGTTTGCAATTATGAAACTTACAGTCAGTTTTAACTGCAAATAGTTCAGGAAAATATTGATCTAACTCTTCAGATGCCATATCAACTATCCCAAAGCCTTTAATCCCTGGTGTGTCAATTATACGGGCACCAAAACTCAAATCAAACATTTCTGCAAAAGTTGTTGTGTGCTGTCCTTGTTGATGCATTTCTGATATCACTTTTGTTTTGAGATTTAATTTAGATTCTATCGAATTAATTAATGTAGATTTTCCAACTCCTGAATGCCCAGAGAACATACTAGTATTTCCCTTCATTTCAGCTTTAACAGCAAATAAATTATTTCCAGTTTTAGCAGATATCTTGAGGCATTCGTATCCTATGTTTGAATAAATTCGTACTAGATCATCAACTACTTTTGTAGTAACTTCATTTAAAAGATCTACTTTATTAAAAAGTAAAATGGCTTTTATATCATAGGCTTCAGCAGTAACTAAAAACCGATCAATGAAACTAGTAGAGGTTGGTGGGTTATCAACTGTGACTAATAAAAAAACCTGATCAATATTGCTGGCTATAATATGTGTTTGCTTAGAAAGATTTACCGATTTTCTAACTATATAATTTTTACGGGGGTAAATATTGGTAATTACGCCTGTTTTCCTATGATTGCTTTTCTCTAGATCAAATTCAACAATATCTCCAACAGAAATTGGATTAGTACTTTTAATGCCTTTAATTCGAAACTTTCCTTTAATACGACATTCAAAAAAAGTGCCACTAAAGCACTTGACTTTATACCAACTCCCAGTAGATTTATAAACTGTTCCTGTCATATTTAACAATTATAATAAAAACAAAGAAACAAATTTATTATAATATCTATTACTTTATTATTGTTTGATATCTAGATTCTGAAACCTTTTTAATCTTTCAAAATTTGTTTTTGGTGATTTATGGATTCCTGGTGAATAGCTTTAAATAGTTTCAGAATAAACTCCTCACTTAATTTATGTTGCTCACCCTCTAAAACCATCTTTCCCAGAATTTCATTCCAACGTTTACTTTGAAGAACTGCAACATTTTTTTCTTTTTTTAGTTTTCCAATAGCTTCAGCGACTAACATACGGTTGCCTAAAATTTCTAATAATTGGTTATCTACTACATCAATCTGTGCTCTTAATTTTTTAAGTTCATCAGTATAAGCTGCCTCGGATGTACTTTCTTTTCTGATTTTTAAATCTTTAGTATATTGAATTAATGTTTTAGGAGTAATTTGCTGTGCAGCATCACTCCAAGCAGCATCTGGATTAATATGAGTTTCAATCATCAAACCATCAAAATTTAAATCTAAGGCTGTTTGACTAACATCAAATACCATGTCCCGCTTTCCAGTAATGTGAGAAGGGTCATTAATTAGCGGTAAATCAGGAAATTTTGTTTGTAATTCAATAGCCAATTGCCATTCAGGATTATTCCTGTATTTTGATTTTCCATTTGTTGAAAAACCTCGGTGAATGACACCT
>CABXZJ010000033.1 GCA_902516685.1 uncultured Formosa sp. | reverse complement strand
TAGAAGAAATCTAAAATAAGTTACTCCTATGCAAAATTCTCAAATTATTAATAAATCAAAATCTATTTTAAAAAATAATTATGGAAAGGTTATTCTTCCATTCTTTATAGTTGTACTTGTGCAATCTTTCCTTACAAGCCAAGAATTAATTAATTCTATTGCTGATTCTTTAGGAGTTTCCGTAGCTATTCTATTATCAATTGTGTTTGTATCAGTTTCTGCTTCTCTAACTCTCGGACTTGCATCATTTTCGTTATCAATTGCTAATAGCGACTCCATTAACTCTGATAGGATTAAAGATGGTTTTTCAGTTATGCCTAAAGCTATTGGCTTGATTATCATTTACGTATTAATTTTAAGTATTGGTTTTATCTTTCTTATTATACCAATGATTATTTTTTCTCTAATGTTTTCTCAAATTTTTTATATTGCTATAGATAAACCTGATACATCTGTTATTGATTGTTTTAAACAAAGTGCGTCAATGATGAAAGGCCACAAGTGGCAGTATTTTAAACTTTCTTTTCGATATTTAATCTATTTTTTCTTAAGTATTTTTACGTTGTTTATTTGGGCTTTGTGGTTAGTTCCCCAGATGTATGTTTCAACAGCTTTATTTTATAAAAAAGTTAGTGAAGTTTAATCATTTTAGTAATTAATATTTCACAAAATGAGAGATTTCAAATCAATCGGTTTTAATTTTGTTCCTGTACTTCTTCTAGCTATCTTTCTATATCCAACAACCGAAAGCTTAAGTGATTTCAGTTTCATTTTAAGATTTAAATATATTATCATTTCAGCCTCAATATTAACAATACTTTTCTCTGTAAATATTGTTAAGGTTAATAATCAAGGAATTACTAAATCTCTTCTTGGATTAATTAAAATCAAACAAAAGACTTGGAGGGAAATTAAATTTTATGCTGAAGTTGATGAAATTTACCGAGGCCAATACGGAAATACAATTACCCCAGCGTTATGGTTTATTGATAAAAATGACAAAGTCTGTTTACGCGTCCAAATAAAGTTCAGAAATAATTTAAATGAGGTGCTGCGGATAATAGATAAATTTGAAGACAAGTTCGAAAAGAAGCTTAGTGTAAAAAGCCCTTATTTTATGAGAAATGGTTGGACTAAGGTAAATTACGATAATATCAAAATTGAAACTTAGTATAATGATTATTCAACAATACAAGATTATTAAACCATTTCTTATCGGAATTTATTTATTAACTTTTGCTTGCAGTAAAGATCCCGAATGTTGTACTATAATAGAAAAAAGTATTTCTAACGGTCAATTTGTTTTTGTTGGTTCAATTGGATCTAACGCAAACCCAACAAACGACGGCATACCAAATACTATTGTTAATTTGGAGGTTAGTCAAAGTGATTATAATTCATATGAAATTGGAGACAAATATTGTTTCGATTGATTTAATTAAAAATAAAGGCCCCTTTTTTATTTTTCTTTGGTCTAAATAAGAATTTTTCATATTTAACTATTTAAATTGTTTCTAAACACTACTCCATATATTTTTGTTTGATAATTATATAATTAATAATCATGGAAAATTTATTTTTAAGTAATAGTTGTGTTAACTGTGGTAATTACACAAAAACAGCACAATGTGATTTTCACAACATTGCTGTCAACGAAAAATACACCTGCGAAGAATTTGAAAATGTTTCTCCTTAGAGACTGTTATTTTTTAACTTACTGTTAGGGCTACAACTTTATTAGTTCTAGCTAATTTCTATTCGAATATCTTATTTTCATTGCTCTGAAAGCTGTAATCCAAACTTTATCTTTACGAAAGTCTAAAGATTCATAAAGTTTTTTTTGGGAGGGACATTTTTATGTCCTGTTTCAACATATAAAATATAATATTTAATTTTTTAAAAAGTAGCAGCCTTAATACGTACTTTTTATTACTTTTATATTGCAATATTAAACTTTATTTCAATGAAAAAAGATATAATACTTTTTGTACTATTTTTCTCGTTTACTAATATCCATTCACAAGAAAAGATTTACAAAGAAGTACTATTAGAGTATATGAAAGCTCAAGGGTCCTATCAAACCTTTAGCTCTACTATCGATCAAATGTCAAAGCTGGTAGAAGCTCAAATTGACAATGACAAGTTGGAGCCTTTTATGGAAGAAATGTTTTCAAGTTTAATTGATGACTTGGTACCTATCTATCAAAATCATTTATCAATACAAGATTTGAGGGATGCTATTGCAATGTATAATACCCCAATCGGTAGGAAAATTTCAGAAAAGACCCCACTGATATCGTCAGAGAGTTTGGGTGTTACTATATCCCTTGGGATGAAATTTTCAACAAAAATTAAAGAGTTAATCGAAGAGTAAATCTAATTTAAATAAATATAAAATGAAAAAAGGAATATTATTATTATTGTCAATTGTGTTGACCTCATGTCAAACCTCTCACAAAGACTACGAAGCTAATAAGGCATTAGCTGAGAAATGGGTAGAAACTTTCGAAACTGAGAACATGGATCTTTGGGATGAAGTGGTTTCCAAAGATGTTATGGACGTTTCTCCAATGTATGGGATGGGTCGTGTTGGTTATCAATCTTCAAGACAAATTGCTGAATTTTATGTAAATAATTATACTGATGTAAAATTTAATGATCCAGTATGGCTTCCTGGTATAGACACCCTTTCTTTGAAGCCCGATGGTAGTGTAAGAGCATATGGAACTTGGACTGGGAAAAGTAAATCTACTGGTAGAACATTTAGTATACTATCATACCATAATTTTGATTTTGAAGGTGGTAAAATTATCTCTACTGGAGAATACTTTGACGCTACAGGAATGGTTAATTCAGTTGGTCCAATTGAAAGAAATGTAGTTGTCTTTACAGCAAAAGTTCGTAAAAAGAATATCGATAAATTTCAAGAACTAATGGATTCTGAAAGTGGCCTTGTTGTAACTCGTAATTATGATGGATGTAATCATCTTGAGGCATTTTACAATGAAGAAAGTGAGACTTATGTTATTTGTGGATATTGGGATTCTTATGAAAAGTATGATGCATACCGAGACTGGAGATTTAATATTGAAGAGCCAAATTTTGCAGATAAGGTTATGAAACTCGTTGACGGGGGCACCAATGGTGTAAAAGTTTATTTGAATAATTCTAATTATAATTTTTATTAGATTTATAATTAATGTCAAGACTAAAAAATTACAAAGCCTCTTCTAAAAGAGGCTTTTTTAATTATCAATTATAAAAAAAACTATTTCATTTTTTCTGGGACAAGTGGATTTATAATTTTATACCACAAAGGAGGAAATAAACTAAGTAATATTGAAGCCGGATATCCCAAAGGTAATGTTGGACTTTCATCATAACTATTTAATAATTGGTATTTTTTTGATGCTTTGAAGTGGTGGTCACTATGACGAGTAAGTTCGTATAAAACAATTCTTCCAATATTAAAATTTGAGTTCCAAGAATGCTGGGGCTTAACACGTTCATATCTCCCTGACGGATTTTTAAACCGTCTTAATCCATAATGTTCTATATAATTAATGGTTTCAAGAAAAAGAAATGATAAAACCCCGATTATTATTGAAAAGATTAGTACCTCAAAAGAAAAAAGTATATAAACTCCAAATAAATATAAAGGCTGAATTAAGTGATACCATAGCATATCATTTTTAAATGAGAAAAAGCTATTATTTTTTGATTTTAGAAGATTAAGCTGTCGTTTCCAAGAATCAACGTATTGCTTTGATACAGAACTCCACCAGAAAGAATAAACAGATTGATTATACTTCGCAGTGGCCCCGTCTTCAGGTGTGCCAACATGTAAATGATGCCCAAAGTTGTGTTCAATATAAAAATGCATGTACAAGCAAGGGATGTATAAACATTTGCCTAAAAAACGCTCAAAGTAGGGTTTTCGATGACCAAGTTCATGCGCTACATTTATGGCATTAGTTGCGAGTAAAATTCCAGCTGAGAGACTCATACCAACTAATTCATAGATTAAATAGTTCCCTGTTTGAATTTTTGTAAATGCTAAAAATAAAAGGTAAAAAACTATTGGTAGGTTTATATAAAGCATAATATCAAAAATCCATTTATTACTTTTTGTTAGGACTTGATTTTTAGACAAGTTTTTTTTAGTCTCACCAGTGGCTAGATCTAAAAGGGGTAATACAATAAATGCATAAAACACTGTAGTATAAGTTCCAATACCGTGAGAGTTAAAGGCCATAAGCCCCGAAAGAGGAACTGTGTATGCAAAAAGATATTTCAGGTCTTTCATGTTCCAAAAATAATAAAAAATAATTTTTAATTCCTGATTAGTAATAATTCACCTTGTAAGGCTATTTTTGCTGTATAAGCATCAACAGAGAGCTCTTCGTCTATTAAGTTTTCAGATTCATATGGGTCAGACACTAAATGATATAATTCTTCTAGTCCGTTCGACCTAATAATTAATTTATAGTTTCCGTCGCTTATCGCCCATTTACTGGTATTTGGAGAATCCATTTCAGAATATTGGAATTCTCTTTGGCCAACGCTGGTAGTTAGTAAATGTTTAAAACTTTTACTATCATGGATTTCATTCGAATCCACTCCAGCTAATTGTGCAATAGTACTAAATAAATCTGTACTAGTAATTAAATTATAATCGTCGCCAGTGCGTTGTACACCCTTCCCAGCGACAAACATTGGGACATTTATACCGCCTTGATAAAGTGTCCCTTTTACAGCGTTGTTCGCATAAGGTGCTTGTCCCACTTGATTTGGGGTGCCATTATCGCCCATGAAAAGTATGATAGTGTTGTCTATTTGTTCTTGATTGAGTCCATCAAGAAGCCTACCAATTTGAAAATCCATAGCTTCTATAGCTGCTAGATAATAGGGCATTGGGTCCATGCCATCAGAATAATTTGCCAACGCCCCTTGGCTGTGCATTATGTTAGGTGGTCTATGAAATGGAGTATGCGGGGCGTTGTATGCTAACCATAAAAACCAAGGCTTCTCTTGAGCACCTACCCAATCTATTGCTAAATCTGTAAAAACTTTAGAGCTATATCCCGATTGTGCATTGGTGCCCTCATCGTTCGTTAAGTTCCACTGGAAATAATTTTGAAGGCCACCCCCCAAAAGCCCTGAATAGTAATCTATTCCAAAAGCCCCAGGATTAAAGTTACCAGTATTTCCAGAAAGATGCCATTTTCCAATAACAGCAGAAGAGTACCTGTTACCAGTCCCTTGTTTTATGTATTGTTGCAGGCTTGTTTCAGTACTTGAGAGTACATCACCTGCCCATTTGACGCCTGTTCTATACCCATATTTTCCTGTAATAATCGAAGCTCTTGTGGGGCTGCAGGTTGGGTAACTCCAAAAATTTTGAAAAGTAATCCCACTGTTTTTGATTGAATTTATATGCGGTGTTTGTGGTTTTAAAATCCCTTGCTCAAATCCAAAAGTAGCATCCTTACCCATATCATCTGCAATAATCAGTAAAATATTAGGATAACTTTCAGGTGTTTCAACGTAGTCAATAGAATCATCGGTCCGTAGCTCTGACTCAGAGCTACAACAAACAAGGCTTAAAGCTATAAGCATCAAAAAAGGGCTATGTATATATATTAATTTATTCAAATGCATTACCTCTCATAATGTAGTGTTTTTTTGTCATTTATTTTCAAATCCATTATTTTTATATGCAACCATTTTTTTTTACTTTCGTTTAAAAACCACTAATCAAGTAATTTATGAGCAATCAAAAAGATATTATTAAAGTTAGAGTACACGATGGAATCGTAGGCCTTTTAAACATTGGATCCATTATTTTAGCCAGCCAATTTGGTTTGAATTGGATTTATGTTGCTGTTGCCGTTGCTGTTTTGCAAATCATTAGTCCTGTTACTAAGTTCTGCCCAGTGTACACTATATTAAACAAACTGATGCCAGAAACAACTCCAATGCAAAATGGGAAATAAAAGACTTATAATTAAGCAATTTATAACCCTATGAAGTTACTTAGAGAATTTAAAGATTTTGCCGTTAAAGGCAATATGATTGACATGGCTATTGGAATCATAATTGGAGCTTCTTTCAATGCTATTGTCAATGTCTTGGTTAAAAATATCATACTTCCTCCGCTTTCATTGCTATCAGATGGCATTAGTTTTGGAGATAAGAAACTTATTTTAAGAGAGGCTACTGCCAAATCTTCTCAAGTATCTGTAGATTACGGGCTTTTAATTGAAACGGTTATAGATTTTTTAATCGTTGGATTTACAATTTTTTTAGTTGTAAAATTTATTAATAGACTAAAAGCTAAAGCAGAGAATGTAAAAGATACTACTGTGCCAACGCCAGCGGATATCGAACTGTTGTCAAAAATTAAGGACTTATTAGAAGAGCAAAACAAGGTTTTATCTAAGAAGTAGTTGCCTTAGCGTGTAAACGACTAACATATTTTCCAATCACATCAAATTCTAAATTTACCATAGATCCAATTTTAAAGTGTTTAAAATTGGTATTTTCATAAGTATATGGAATAATGGCCACACTGAAGCCATTTTTTTTAGAATTAACCACGGTTAAACTAACCCCGTTAACAGTGACTGATCCTTTTTCAATGGTAATGTTTCCAAGGCTGTGGTCGTATTCAAAATGATAGTACCAACTCCCATTTTGAGATTGTATATCTACACAGGTTCCTATTTGGTCTATATGCCCCTGAACCATGTGACCGTCCAAGCGCTCGCCAAGTTTTAACCCACGTTCTAGGTTTACAATAGCACCTTTTGTTAAGGAATTCAAATTGGTTTTGTCCAGAGTTTCTTTAATGGCCGTAACAGCGTAGGAAGTTGCATTGCACTTAATAACTGTAAGGCAAACTCCGTTGTGCGAAATGCTCTGATCAATTTTCAACTCTGAAGCCAAGCGACTTTTTATCGTTAAATGCAAATTAGTTGCTTCTCTTTCAAGAGATTCAACCGTTCCTAAATCTTCAATTATTCCAGTAAACATTCTTTTAATTCATTAAATTTGATAAATCAAAATTACAAACATTAAACATCATTTTTGATGCTAAAAGATAAAAAAATAAAAGTTGGATTTTCTATAGGAGATTTGAATGGTATTGGAGGGGAGTTGATCCTTAAATCTCTAAATGATAAATCACTTTTTAAATTATTCACAGCTATAATTTATGCCTCAGATAAAATAATATCCTTTTTGGCTGAACACTTTAGTAATCCGAATCAGTTTAATGTTATTAAAAATATTGATAGTGCTTGTCCATCATCGATTAATATTATCAATGTATGGGAAGAAGATGTCAAAGTTAAATTTGGGCAATCCACACCAGAAGCAGGGCATTATTCTATTTTATCACTAAAAGCTGCAGTTAATGATCTTAAATCAAGTTTAATTGATGTTTTGGTAACGCCTCCTATTAATAAGTACAATATTCAATCTAAAACCTTTAATTTCCCTGGTCACACGAACTTTTTAAGCCAACAATTGAAAGGTGAGAGTTTAATGTTCATGATTTCAGATAAAATAAAAATAGGACTTTTAACA
>CABXZJ010000032.1 GCA_902516685.1 uncultured Formosa sp. | reverse complement strand
ACATAGATCTCCATCATTGTAAATTCGGGGTTGTGAGTTCGATCCATTCCTTCATTTCTAAAAGTTTTTGCGAATTCATATACTCCTTCAAAACCTCCAACAATTAATTTTTTTAAGTATAATTCACATGCAATTCGCATGTACATAGGAATATCTAATGTATTGTGATGAGTTAAGAATGGTCTTGCTGCAGCGCCTCCAGGGATAGATTGTAGAATTGGAGTTTCTACTTCAAAATATCCACTTTTATTACAGAAGTTCCGCATAGCATTAAAAAGCTTTGAGCGCTTGACAAACACTTCTTTTACATGTGGGTTAACTACCAAGTCTGCATAGCGTTGACGGTATCGCATCTCAGGATCGTTAAACTCATCGTAAATTTTACCATCTGCATCTGTTTTTGGAATGGGTAGAGGTTTAAGGGATTTACTTAAAATTTTAAAATTTTTAACTAGTATTGTTTTTTCACCTACTTGGGTGATGAATAATTCTCCTTCAATTCCAATAAAATCTCCTAGGTCTAAGAGTTTTTTAAAAACATCATTATAGTCCGACTTGTCTTCGTCTGGGCATATTTCATCCCGATTAAAATAGACTTGAATACGGCCCTCGCTGTCTTGAATTTCTGTGAATGCAGCCTTACCCTGGACTTTTTTTCGCATCAAGCGTCCAGCCACAATTACGTTCTCCCCTTCTTTGAAATTGGATTTTATACCAAGCGTATTATGAGTTATAGGGAATAGTTCGGCAGGATAAGGATTGATTCCTAACTCACGAAGCTTTGAAAGTTTTTCGCGTCGGACAAGTTCTTGTTCGGAAAGCTGTGCCATAGTTCATAAATCTTAATTAATAGCAAATATAATGACTCTGGATTGGATTTCAATAGGGAATTTAAAATTCAATACATTGTGACTATTTTACCTTATTTTTGTTTATGAATGAAAATTTTGATAGTTCATTATTATGAGTGTATGGAGAGTTTTGTTATCAATCTTATTTCCCCCTCTAGCAGTAGTAGATAAGGGTTGTGGTTCTTTTACTATTGTTTTTATTTTGACTATTTGTGGATGGGTACCAGGCGTAATTGCCGCATTGGTTATTCTCAATAATCCCAATATTTAATACCATACGTAAAATTATGAGTAAAGCCGTTCAAGTTCATGATTTAGGATTTAAAGATTTTAAAGATACCTGGGACTTACAAGAAAAATTATTTAAACAAACTGTTGATTTAAAGTTAAAAAATAGAAGAGAAGATAACACTATAACTACTCCTAACCATTTTTTATTTGTGAGTCACCCACATGTATACACCCTTGGAAAAAGCGGTAAACTATCTAACTTACTTTTAAGCAAACAGCAGCTTGAAGCAAAAGGTGCTAGTTTTTATAAAATTAATAGAGGAGGTGATATCACTTATCACGGGCCTGGACAGATTATCGGATATCCTATTTTAGATTTAGAGAATTTTTTTACAGATATCCATAAATACTTAAGGCTTTTGGAAGAAACTGTAGTTTTAACACTATCAGAGTATGGATTAAATTCAACTCGAAGTGATGGAGAAACTGGGGTTTGGTTGGATGCAGGAACACCATTTGCTAGAAAAATTTGTGCTTTAGGAGTACGCGCCAGTCGTTGGGTTACAATGCATGGGTTTGCTTTAAATGTCAATACTGATTTGGATTATTTTGATAATATTATTCCTTGTGGCATAAGTGGTAAGTCAGTAACCTCATTAAGACTGGAATTAAAACAAGATTATGTAGACGAAAATCAGGTCAAAGAAAAATTATTAAAGAATTTTTTAAATCTTTTTGAAGCTCAAATTATCAGTAGAGTTGGTACATAATTAATCCTTCAGGACTAGATTTACATATAAATTCTAAAGAATCATCTTTATCGATATTTGCTAATTCAACATTGGATGTGCCGTATATTGGAAAATCTGGAAAAATATTCCCATTGCTATCAAAAAACCAAATCTTATTAGATTGATGGTCTGTAATAGTAACATAAATTTTATCATTTAAATAAAATAAATTTGGCATACTGAAATCTCCGTATTCTAGAGATAGTTTGTTATTTTGAATTTGCAATATATTATCCCATTGAGTAACTAAAGTTTTATTTGAAGCTTTTATTTTTGCCCCTGAACCAAATCCTAATGCTTGGCGACTTACACGTCCTTTAAAATCTACTTGAACTAAATTACCTTTTGAGTTTAAAGTTGAAAACATATTTTTGTAAAAAAATAAATCTTGCCCTGAGAAGTCAATATCTTCTTTAACTTTAATTCTTGTTTTTCCACGCCTGTTTAATATTTTCATCTTCTTACCATGGTAAAAAACTATATAATCTTTATTCTTATATCTTATGTGTTTTGGAGTAAATTTTATTTCCTCTTCAGGCTTGTATTTAAATCCATTAACCCGCTGACCTTTTCCATCATACATCAGTAAGTTTTTTCCTTGAGTTACTAAAAACCTGTAATTTAAATTTTTATCATAATCGTAAACAGCCAAGGGTAATGAAATATTGTCTTTGAACTTTAATGGGAAATTTCCTACATTTTCCCCACTTAGATCTAAAATATAGACCCTGTTTTCAGTAGCAAAAGACATTTGAAGATTTCCATTTTTAAATAAATCGACTTGCTTTACTTTTCCCAAAATCGCACCTGATATTCTTTTTTTCCAACGAATTACCCCTTCATTTGAAATTAAATACAAATTATTTTTTACATCTTGAATTAAAATATCTTTTTGTTTAGTTTTATGGTTATTAATAAATTGAATATCACCAATAATTGGTGCATCTAAATTTATACTAAAAATTTCTGATACCTTTTGAAGGTTAACTTCTGAACGATACTTCTGAATTAGTACATTGAGGTGTACAATATCATCATCTTTAACCAACTGAAAACTCGAATTTTGATAGTCTTTTAAGTCTGATGTTTCGAATGAACTTCCAAGTAATTTATTAAGAGTTGTAGCTAATAACTCTGAGCTAAATGTTTGATGGTAAGATACATCATCACTTAACGCTTCTTGAATGTTTTTATAATCTTGGTTTTCAGATAAGGTATTTTTGTTACTAAATTTTGAGATAATATCTTCCATTGAATTCTCACTTTCTGAAAATACTATAAAATCATCTAAAATAGAATAATAGGAAGCCTTTATAGTTGGAATTATACTTCCAAAACTTTTCTCAAAAATAGAATCATCGCTAAACTTGAAAATTGGAGTTGATCGGAAAACTTTAAGAGCTTCTTGTTGCTCTGATAGGGCGTCTATACTTCTATCTATATCTAATGAATGTAATGCAACTATAATTCCGTTCGAGGTTTTAATACATCCAATTTCTTGAGTAGTATTTAGAAAGGTTTTAGCTAACTCGCTAGGTACTAAGGTGCTGTCTTTTTCTTTTATGTTTATAAAGAATTTTTCAAAGTCTGAAAACACATATGATTTTACATTTTGGCGGGGGGCAATCTTACTTATTTGGGACTTCTTGGGATTAATATTTTTGAATAAATTATTAAATTTAGAATCAGTATATAAACCACTAAAAGATAAACTAGATGGTTTTACATTCACATTTAAAAATACATTTTCAAAAAAAATATTATCATTATTTTGCACCTCTTTTGGACTAAAATAGACTGAAAATGTAGCATCAGGGTCAATGATATTTTTTAGTTTAGTAAACAAATGTTCAGATTCAGACTTAGTTTTGTCATTAACTTTAAATTCTGAGTTGAAAATCCATATACTATCTTTAACATAGCTTTTTTTTGAAAGGTTATTGAATTCAATATCTTTTTGTTTTGCAATAAGTGTATAAATAGTATGATCTTCAATCCGTTTGGAGCAAACAATTAAGGGCCCCGATATCTTTAAGCTGTCAATAGAAATAAATTTAGTTTCAAAAAATGAGAATAAATTACTTTTACTAAGAAGTGAATTATTTTTTAAGGAACTTTTAAAAACTTCTAAAGAATTTATACTTAGAACAAACTCAGAGTCAGTAGGAATAAAATCTTCAATTTTAGCACTATTTTGTTTTTTACTTTTGCAACTAAAGTTGAAAATAACAACCATTAGCATCAAAACAATTGGAGTAATTAATTTTTTTTTCACCATGATATAAATGCTAACCTGCAACAAATATATAACTAAAATTCAAAATTTAATTGGTTAGAAATTAGTTTAAACGACTTTCTATGGTATTTTGAAGGTCCATATTTTTTTATTGCTTCACGATGTTCTTTTGTAGGATAACCTTTATTTTGTTTCCAATTGTACATTGGAAATTCTTCGTGAATTTGTATCATATAATCATCTCTGTATGTTTTGGCTAAGATTGATGCTGCTGCGATATTAAGATATTTCCCGTCGCCCTTTATAACAGTTTCGTGAGGTACTTTACCAAAAGGTTTGAAGCGGTTGCCATCTACAGCTATAAATGTTACATTTTCTAATTTTTCAATTGCTTGGTGCATTGCTAAAATGGAAGCATTCAAAATATTTATTTTATCAATTTCACTAGAGTGTACGTGTGAAAGTCTAAATTCCAAAGCATCTTTTTCAATAATTGGCCTTAAAAATTCTCGCTTTTTTTGTGATAATTTTTTGGAATCGTTAAGCCATTTATTTTTAAATTTTTTCGGTAATATAACTGCAGCAGCTGTTACAGGACCTGCTAAACAGCCACGTCCAGCCTCATCAGTACCACATTCAAGTTTATTATTTGTTACACTATTTTTTAACAAAGAATTTAAAATTCAAAAAGTAAATATATATTACTTTTTTCAAAAACTATCAAGCTAATTAGAATACCTAATTATTTCCTACTTTTGACAAATAAATTTATTTTTTAAAATATATGGTATATAAATATTTGAGTGTATTAATTTTTATTTTTGCTTCGAATAATTTATTTGCTCAGCGTGAATTACGCGCCATTGATAAAAAAAACCCATCAAATACAAACTATTATAATGAAAGAGCATCTGACACCCTTTCTGATCGTAATTCAAAAAAAGTCGCCAAAAATCTCAAAGCTAAAATTGAGGATTATAAGATTATTTCCTACAAGCGAGATACTGTTAATTTAGATACAACTCTTACAATAAATAAAGAGTATAAGTTTAATTATTTGAGACGTGATTATTTTGAATTACTACCATTTAATAATATGGGTCAAACATATAATTCTTTAAGTGAAAATCTATACAGGCGTGGTATTCAACCACGGCTTGGCTCAAAGGCCAAGCATTTTAATTATATTGGTTTAAAGGATATTAATTATTATCGTGTTCCAACTCCATTAACTGAACTAATGTTTAAATCTAATTTTGAACAAGGACAATTATTAGATGCGTTTTTCACTGTAAATACATCCGATCAATTTAATTTTTCTGTTGCGTACAAAGGCATGCGTTCTTTAGGGAAGTACCAGCATATTTTATCAAGTACAGGAAATTTCAGATTCACAACTAATTATAACACTAAAAATAAGCGTTATTATTTACGAGCTCATATTGCTAGTCAAGATATAGTAAATCAAGAAAATGGTGGAATTTCAGATGAACAATCATTGGATTTTGAGAACGGTAATCCAGAGTTTATTGATCGCTCATTATTTGATCCACTTTTTGAAGACGCAGAAAATAAACTGAAAGGCCGTAGGCTTTATGTAGAACACACTTATCAATTTAAATTAAAAGATTCTTTAGGAAATAATGGAATAAAGTTTGGTAATATTTTTCATTTAGAAGATAAATTTTACCAGTTTAAACAAGATCGAAATTCAGCTGTATACGGAGATGCATTTGTAACTTCAGATCTTTTTGATAAAAACATTTTCAAACATTTTTATGGGGATTTAAGTTCTGAATATAATAACAATACCCTAGGTGTTTTTAAGGCTAAATTAGGTTATAATCAGTTCAATTATGGATATAATTCCTTGGTGATACTTAATGATCAGACAATATCGAATCGCTTAATAGAAAACTCAGTTTTTTTTGAAGGGGGTTATGAAAATAAAATTGGTTCTATTTCTCTCAAAGCAGACTTGGGTTTTAATATTACAGGTGATATTGATGGTAACTTTGTAGATTTGCAAGCAAATTCAGTTTTATCAGATGATTTTAATGCATCTGCTCATCTGAATTTAAATTCCTCTGTAGCCGACTACAACTACAGATTATATCAAAGTGACTATTTGAATTACAACTGGCAAAATAGTTTTAAAAATCAACAATCAAAACAACTTGCCCTTAATTTAAATTCTAAAAAATACGGTGAATTGTCCGCGGATTATACTCTTGTTAATGAATACCTTTATTTTGAAGATAAGGGCTCAGGCGTTAAGCCATATCAGTATAATGGGACAATTAATTACATGCGTATCAAGTATGAAAAAGAATTTAAGTTTAAAAATTTTGGTTTATATAACACGATAATGTACCAACAAGTATTTGATAATAATAAAGTATTAAACATTCCCGAGATAAATACTAGGCATACATTTTATTATGCAAACGAGTTATTTAAAAAAGCATTATTTCTGCAAACTGGTTTCACAGTTAGCTATTTTTCTAAATATTTTATGAATGCCTACGATCCTGTAATTGCTGAATTTTATGTTCAAAATGAATCTTATTATGGTAATTTTCCAAGAATTGATTTTTTTATAAATGCTAAAATTCAGCAAACTCGTTTATTTCTAAAGGCAGAACATTTTAATTCTTCTATGACAGGTTATAACTTTTACTCCGCACCTAATTATCCTTATCGTGATTTTATTGTACGATTTGGAATTGTATGGAATTTCTTTTTGTAGAGTTAATTTTGTAGTGAAATCTCTTTGATCTTGTAACTATATTTTTTTTCTTTTATCAAAAAGGGATTTTTATTTTTTTGAAATAGATATTGAAAATACACAAGCTTTAAAAGATCAAAAGTTACTCTAAAGACACGTTCAAGCCCATAATTTGAAGATCCAAATTGCCTCTGATTATGGCGTACTGGTACTTGTACAATTTTAGCACCATTAAAATGGGCTAGTAAAGTTATGTAACGATGCATTTGAACTTGAAGGTTTATTTTTTTTGCAGTTTCTTTAGTAAAAACTTTGAGTGCACAACCGTGGTCTTTGATGTCCAATTTTGTTATTATGCTAATAATATAATTTGCTATTTTTGATGGAATAGTTTTTATAAATGAATCCTTTCTGTTATTTCGAATTCCAGTAACCAAGTCCCAATTTTCTAATTCTGCTTTATCAATCATCCAAGGAATATCAAAAGGGTCATTTTGTAAATCTCCGTCCATTGTTACAATATATTTTCCTATTGCTAAATCTATGCCCGCCTCCAGCGCTAAACTTTGACCATAATTTTTTTCTAATTCAATTATAAAAAGTGAAGAATGATAGATTTCTTTAAGTTTAGTTCTTGTATCATCAGTAGACCCATCATTTACTATTATAATCTCATAATTTAACCCCAATAAAGCTTCATCGATAGATTTAATTAGTAAACTTATATTTTCTGCTTCATTGAAAATAGGTATAACAACTGAAATTTGCCTAAAATATTTCACTGAGAATTGATTCAAAGAAAAGTTTGTTTCTAAAACAAAACTAAACCATTAATAATAAATTATTATTATAATAGTTTATTTTTATAAAAATGATAAAAAATAAATACAATATTATTGGGGTTATGTCAGGCACATCACTGGATGGCTTGGATATTTGTTGGGTAAAGTTTACAAAAAAAAACAAATGGAGTTATCAAATATTAGCTGGTGAGACCTTACAATATTCAAAAAAAATGATAACTAAATTGAAATCGGCAATTAATTGTAATCCCAAAGATTTAGAGTTACTGGACAAATATTTTACAAATTATATTGGAGATTGCATAAATGATTTTAAAAAAAAATACAGTGTTAAAAGTTTAGATTTAGTTTGTAGTCATGGTCATACAGTTTTTCATGAACCTGATAAGGGTATGACATTCCAAATTGGAAATTTACAGCAACTTGCAAATAAAATTCAATGTAAATTAGTTTGTGACTTTCGAGTTCAGGATGTAACTTTAGGTGGTCAAGGTGCTCCTCTAGTCCCTGTTGGAGATGAGCTTTTATTTTCACAATTTGATTTTTGCTTAAATCTTGGTGGGTTTTCAAATGTTTCTTTCAACAGCAATGGTCAACGTATTGCTTTTGATATTTGTCCAGTAAATATCATAATGAATTATTATTCAAAAAAAATGGGTTTTGACTATGATAAAGATGGTGAATTTGCGTCACAAGGCGCCGTAGATGAAAATCTTTTACATGCGTTAAATTCTTTAAGCTATTACAAAAAGGGTCCTCCAAAATCACTTGGGTTGGAATGGGTGCGAAGTAAAGTAATTCCATTAATTGATACATTTTCTTTAGATTATAATTACATATTAAGAACTTTAGTTGAACACATAGTTGTCCAAATTACTTGTGTTATAGAAAAATATAATCTAAATAAAGGACTTTTTACCGGTGGAGGAGCATTAAATACATATTTAATGAAATGTATTTCAGAAAGATTAAATAATCCAATTATTGAGACTGAAAAAGAATT
>CABXZJ010000031.1 GCA_902516685.1 uncultured Formosa sp. | reverse complement strand
TTTAAGGCTAAAGAAACAAAAGTTAGTGTTGTTAAAAATAACATAATAACCCAAGGTCTATTATAAATCAAATCTTTTAAATCTTCTATAAATGTAGACTTTTGTTCTTCGCTAGGTACAATGCGTTCTCGGGTGGTCATAAAGGTTACTAACAGCATAACTGTTCCAATGATAGCCAACCAAGTCATTACAATTTCAATTCCTACTGCTTTATCACCACCACCAACATAGTTAATAATTGGTAACATAAAAACTTGAACAAAAAATTGAGCAAACATAACCGCTACAAATCGATAGGAAGATATACTATTGCGATCTTTCATATTTCCAGTGATAACTCCACTAAGCGCGGAGTAAGGCAGGTTACTTGAAGCGTATAGTAAAAGCAGTAATGTGTAAGTGACAACCGCATAAATGACCTTTCCCTGGTAGCTGAAATCTGGAGTACTAAATGCCAAAACTGAGATAATTCCTAATGGTACAGCTGTCCAAAGAATCCATGGTCTGAATTTTCCCCACCTAGAATTTGTTCTATCCGCTATAGCCCCCACAATTGGATTAAATCCAACAGCAGCAATTAATCCAACAAACCAAATAACGGCAGTAGCATCACTAGCCTCGAGTCCATAAATGTCTGTGTAGAAATAGGCCAAATAAGTAATCAAGGTTTGAAAAACCAAATTAGCAGCAAGATCACCAAGACTGTAACCAATTTTTTCTGTAATGGATAATTTTTCGGAAATAGATTTCATATGAAAATTATTAATTAGTATTCAAATCTAAAAGTCGTTTGTAGGCATACTTGGGCTGATAGTCCCTATTAAATAGGAGTGGATAATTAGTACGCCCTTTAATAGGCCAATCGTTAAGCCAAGAATGTTTATCCATCACTCCCCAAAAAGTAACTCTTTCAATTTTATCGCCATGCTTAACAAAAAGATTGAAAATATCTTCATATCGCTGAGCTAATTTTTGCTGAACATCTTCTGGTAAGCCGTTTGGATATGGGTCCATTTTAGGGTCCCCTTCAAATTTTGAAAAGTTCTGGGTAACCTCTGCTCCAACCATCTCCCATGGACTGGGTAATACAGAGATATCTAGTTCAGTAAAAGAAACACTTACACCGGCATTATAAACATCTAAAATAATTTGCTCTATCTCTTTTAAGCTTGGAGATTTTAAATCCCAATGAGCCTGAACACCAATACCATTAATCTTGGTTCCATTGGCTTTAAATTGTTCGACCATTTTTATAACTGCAGCTCTCTTCTTGGGCTTGTATAAATTGTAATCGTTGTATATCAAATTAGCTTCTGGATCTAATTTCTGAGCAAGCTTAAAAATATCTTCTATATAATTTTCACCCATATTTTTATAAAAAACTGATTTACGTAAACGACCATCTTCTTCAAAAGCTTCATTGACTACATCCCATGCATTAATTTTACCTTTATATCTAGTGACTATATTATTGAGATGATTATCAACATGAGATTTAAATTCTTTTTTGTTCTTAGTATTATGCATAAAATCAGCTAATTGGGAATGCCATACCAAAGCATGTCCAACAATATACATATCATTTTCAATTCCGATTTGGATGTATTTATCTGCTGCTTTAAAATTAAATTTATTTGGCTTAGGCTGAATAAACATCCATTTTAACGAGTTTTCAGGAGTTATAGAATTAAACTGATTAATTACAATCTTTTTGGATTTAGAATCGTTGCCTAGAATAGTGGGCTCGTTAATAGCAGCTCCTAAGTAAAATAAACCTTTAAAATTTTCTGCAAGTGATATTGAATTATTTTGATGATTAGAGTTAGTATTGGTTTGTCTAAATCATTAGCCGATAAGTATGGAAAACGAAATATTTTTGGCTTATTTCTTGTAATTTCTACTGTTTTTATAATTCTATTCAACTTTTTTAAAACAACTGATATAGAACTTATTTTTATGTCTCAAATTTTACATGGATTCTTTTATGGTATCACCATACCATTATTGTGGGCTATGATTGCAGATGTTGCTGATTACTCCGAATGGAAAAATAATCGAAGAGCAACAGCAATTATATTTTCTGCAAGTGATATTGAATTATTTTGATGATTAGAGTTAGTATTTGCACAACTAATTAAACAAATTACCAGCGTAAATATGTTAATTAATACTAGTTTTTTAACATTATTAATCATATGTGAATTATTGTTTAATTAGTCTAAGAGTTTGAGTTCTTTGGGTCTTATTATTTAAAACTGTGATTAAATACAAACCTGCGCTTAAAGTTGACACATCTAATATGATAGTATTTTTTTCAAAATTTTGTGTTTGAGACAATTGATAATTTTTTCCCAACAAATCAGAAATTAAAATTTTATCATCAATACTTAAATTTGAAATCGAAACATAATGTTTGGCGGGATTTGGATAGTTAATGGCTTCAAATTGGTTATTAATTATTTCACTATTACCAAGCGATTGATCTATATACTCATAAGCTCCAATATCAACTACATCGTCATCATCGGTATTTGAAAAATCAATTGCGGGATAACCTTGAGGGACAAGTGAAAAATCATCAATGAAGTAATCACCACCCCCGTCATCCATAGATGGACCTTTTACATAAACAAATAAATTGTCGGGTGCAGCGTAGTTGTAATCTCCGCTTAGTAGTGTCCACTCCTGATCTGAAACAAGAGTGCTTGAAGAAACACTAGTATAGTTGTTTAAAGAGGTATTTTTAATTGTTATTTGCGAATTTCCTGAAACACCATCAGCTAATTTTACCCAAACGTAAAAAGTATATGTATCGCCAACTGTTAATAAATTATCTAAAACTAATTTTGGACTATGCCAATTTAAAGTTCGATCAGTTACTAATAGGCTCGAAGCTCCCGATCTAGAGGTGGTTTCAGAAGATTGAATGGTTGAGCCAAATGCGCTCCATCCTCCAGTTGAGTTTTCAAAGCTTGATGAAGAAATAGCATTGGAAAGTACAGGTCTTGGATTACCCAAGATATCATACATTGGAGAGTAATTAAAATCTCCTGCATTGATTGCTGGTGAGTTTTCATTAAGTGAAAAATCAGCTGATGACATATCAATAGGGCCTTCTGTATCATTCGGCGGTAAAATAAATTGAGGATCAACATCAACTAAGTTGTTAGTTTCTGTCGCTGGCCAGGCGTAAGAACCATTGACAAAAATATTATTGTTAGCTATTCTTGTTCCACTAACTTGATTAAGTTGGAGTGCAGAAAATCCGTTCTGATAATAAGATGGAGCTGCATCCAAAGATCTTGTTACAATTATATTATTAACCACTGTCGCATTAAAAACTCTATTGGCTTTAATTCCTGCAACATTTTGACCACGATGAGCAGGATTTCCGTCTGCAACAGATAAATCTTGTATGTATTCATGAACACCATTTAAGTAAAGTGTATTATTTCGGTAGATAGCTGAAGCAGACAATGAGTTGTCAAAATTAATTCCATTTTTCCCATTGTTAACACAAATATTATTTTCAAACAAAAACGTACCATTATAGTTGTCATCGCTTCTAGTGACATAAAGACCCTGGCCATCTAATATACTATTGTATGTAGCAGTTCCATAATTAGGATTTGTATTTCCAGAATTATCAGGAAGTTGAGTCACATAAAAAGGAATACGGTTCCAATTGTTGTAAACTATATTTCCTCTCATAATCATTTTTATATCATAGCCATTGTCAGATTCTGAAGCCGAAATTGTTTCGGCATATACAACAGCACTGGAAGCCGAAGATGTCCACCAAGTAGCGTTGTAAACAGTATTATGTTCAATTGTTATGTGATCAGAATCATTAAAACGAATTGCAGATCCTGGAGTATCGTGAACAATATTGTTTCTTATAATAATGTGATGGTGAGCTCCATAACCACCCCAAATTCCTTTTCCAGAAAAATAATTATGATTATAATTGGTGCTATCATCGTCGTCCTCAGCAACAGAAACTTTATATTCCCTGTTAGCCATCGCCATATCATAATTAATATCTTGTGATGGACCTTCTACTTCAAAACCATCAATAATAATATAATTCATATTATTGGAAATTAGAATTCCCCCCTTACCATCAAACTCTATTTTAGGTAGGTCACCTGGGTAATTTCTTAATGTAATATAATTTCCTTCTGTTCCGGATTTATTTATTGTAACAACATGTGGATTACTCATATTAGTGTAGTTAGATACATTTACACTACCAAAATTATTATTTCTATATATTCCTTGCATCACATAAATGGTACCACCTGGGTTTACAGAAGAAATAGCTCGATTAATTGTCTTAAATGGTGCAAATTCTGAGCCACTATTAGTATCTTGACCATGACTATTAGATACATAGAAATCCTGGAAATCCTGCCCAAAGCTGAAACTTGAAAAAATTAATAAAGTCAAAAAAAAGAGTCTAGAAATCATAATAAATAATTATTTAACTTAAATTAAAATTTTACAACTTAAATAATTAATGAATAAAGTAAAAATATAAAAATTGAACGAATAAATATTACTACATAATTCATAAATAGTTATTGGTTATTTATTTTTTCAATGGATCCTTATTTACAAAATCCCTCATAACCTTTAATTTTTTGCTATATTTTTTAACTAAAGCTTCGTTTTTGGGTAGTTTAGATATGTCAATATTTTGTCTTTTATCTTTATTTAAATCAAACAACATATTACCTAAATATTCTTTTCCTTGATAAAATTCTGTGTATGAAAAATCTTTATCAATTACCGCTTCGCCTTGTTTATATCTCGTATAAATCTCATCCTTAATGTGCTTCTTTGAATTTTTCAAAACAGGTACCAAACTCTTTCCATGAATATAATTTGGAGCCTTAATTCCTGTCAATTCACAAAGAGTTGGATAAACATCAACAAGCTCAGTAAATGATTCAGTGGTTTGATTTTTCGGATAACCTGGAGAAGAAATAATAAATGGTATTTTTACAGCTTCATAAAATGTACTGTGCTTACACCATAAACTGTGTTCCCCTAAAAAGAATCCATGGTCACTCCACAAAATAATTGTAGTACTATCTCTGAGTCCCATATCATCAAGACCTTTGATTAAATCTCCTATCAAAACATCCATGTAGCTCACGCTTGCATAATAGCCGTGAACTAAATTTCTTGACATTTCATCGCTCAGAGGCCCTTCACTTGGAATATCTAAATACATACCCCTGAGTTCAGCAGAATCATGTTGAGATTCCATAGCTACTAAAGGGGAATTTTTTGGTTGATAAGGGTTATCAGCTAATGAAACTTTAGCGTGATCATACATATCCCAATATTTTTTGGGTTGAATAAAAGGCAAATGAGGAGAAACATAACCAACTGCCATAAAAAATGGTTTATCTGAATTTTTTAAATCTTTCATTTTCTTCAAAGCCCGTTTAGTAATTTTTCCATCATTGTAAACATAGTCATCAATTTCTGGGTATTCAAAAGCAGGTCCTTTTCTACCATGTTCGCCAATCTCTCCATTTTTCTTACGTGCTTGAGCCTCTGGGTCTTGGTAATCTGCTTGGTGTGCTCCACCATCACTATCTGACCAATATTTCTTTGTGTCATCTGGGAAATGATAAATTTTTCCATATGAAATAGTCTCATAACCATTTTCCATAAATAGTTGATTTAAGGTTATTGCCTCAGGAGTATCTTTAGAGGCTCTTGTGGTGTAATCATTGTAGCGCTCTTGACTTGGTCTAATTCCAGTCATAATACTTGCCCTACTAGCGCCGCAAACCGCAATATTTGTAAATGCATTATTGAATTGCAATCCTTCAGAAGCTAATTTATCTAAATTTGGAGTAATCATTTGGGACTCGCCATATGAGTTTATTTTGGGTCTAAAATCATCGATTGATATAAAAAGTATATTATGTTTTTTATTTAAAATTGGAACTGGATTGTTTACCTCATTTGAAGGAGAACTTATTGATAGTATTTCTTTTTTTTGCTTTATTTTCGCCTGGCTATTTAAAAAGTTTGATGGTATAAAAATGCTAAGAATTAAAATCCAAATTTTGTTAGATGATTTCATAATTTAATTAGTTAATATATTAGATGCTTTATATCCAATTCGAATTGCACGTGCTCTTATTTTTTCATTATTTTTTAGCTTTATTGGGGTTGTATACAGCTGCCAATAATCTGATTCTATAGCGTCTCCAGTTTGAAAAGCAATTGATGAGCCTTTAGTTTTACAACTCAAAATAACTTTACCACTTTGTCTTTTCATAATAACACTAGATGTAGTTGGTTGAACCATATTTGGCCAAAATTCTTTAATTAGTTCACTCTCGGGTGTGAAACCTCGGTCGTTAATATCTAATTGCCATTGAGAAAGTTGATTTCTAAGTTCTAATAATTTATCAATGAAATCGGGATTATAGGCTAAATTATTGACCTCGTAGGGATCAGAACTAAGATCGTATAATTCTTCTATGGGTTTATTTTGCATAAAAATATAAGCTGCTTCGCCTTCAAGAACTCCTTTCGTATTTAGTTCGATCAATTGCTTATTCATCGGAATTTGCTCTCTATATTTGTTTCTATAAATAAGTGGTAACTGTGGCATAAAATTCTTGATGTATACATAGCGTCCATCTAAAACCGAGCGTTGCATATCAATAGATTCATCAAAGCGATCAGCGCTTCCAAATATATAGGTTCGAGGATTTTCCTCAAACTTACCCGCAAATGCCTTACCATCCATATAAGTTGGTGGTTTAATACCGATTAATGACATTACAGTTGGCCCTAAATCCATTAAAGAAACCATTCTGTTATCAGTCTCACCTGCTCTAAATCCATCAGGATAACGAACAATCAGAGGGACATGAAGTCCACTATTACCAACAGCTCTTTTTTGACGTAAAAGGTTACCACCATGGTCACTCCAAAAAAAGATAATTGAATTATCCAGTACACCATCAACTTCAAACTGATTAAGTAACTCTCCAACCTCTTTGTCAAAAGCTTCAATATTTGAGTATTTTCTAGCGATTCCTTCTCTTACTATTGGTAAATCAGGATAATAGTCTGGAATAGGCACATCAACAGGCGATACCGTCATTGGTTTATTCTTTCGTCGCCAAATTCGTGATTCATGGGTTGTGTAAAAGTTTTTAACGTAGAAAAATGGGGTGCCTGTTGGCGCATTTTTATATGATCCACCGCCGTAAACATCATCCCATGCTGTAAAAGGGGCGTTGAACTGATAGTCACATTTATTGTCGTTTACACAATAGAAACCATCAGCCCTCAAATATTCTGTAAAAGGTTTTACATAATCAGGGGTTACTACTTCGTAATCAGGAATGTTATTTCCTAATTTATCTAAAACACCTTTATCTTCCCTTATTTGGACATCTTCTGGCCATTTAAAGTTATTATGATCTCCAGTGCGCATATTGTGAGCACCCAATCGGGCGGGATACATACCAGTAATGATTGAAAATCGACTGGGAGCACATACACCCACAGTTGAGTAGGCATTGGTATATTTAACACCCTGATTAGCTAGGCGATCGATATTTGGGGTCTTTATAGTTTTATTACCATAAGCGCTCAAAACTGGTCCCATATCTTCGCAACTAATCCAAATCACATTTAGAGGCTTGTTATTACTCTCCTGACTGTGCAAACAAAGTGAAAGTAATAAGCAGAAAAATAAATATTTAAATAAATTAAATTTATTCATTACTGTTTTAATAATGAGATGTAAGATAATCACTTTCATTTAATTTACCTTCTAAATCTGAAGCTACTTTATTCCAGTTAGAAACTCGGTCTAAAGGATGTAAAGTGGGCTTAATTAGGGGCATTTTTTGAGTCAATAAAAAATCATTTTGTGAAATCATCCATGATTCTAAAGCATTTGACAGCTGCTCTTTTACAGTTGAAAGTTCCTTGTCTTTTATTAAATTATTTTCTTGATATGGATCTATTTTCAAATCATATAATTCTTCATACGGAACGTCTGGAAACGACTCAGCACCAATTTTTATAAATTGATTAATTACGGAATTATCAGTATAATTTGAAGCTACAACATCAATAGAGTTATAATTTCTTATAAACTTATACCTGGAGTCTCTTACTGCTCGCGTAGGAAAAACTCTGCATTCTCTAATATTTTGCTTAGTGGCGATTGAATATATATACTTATGGACAGGGCTTGAATCACCCATAAGTGTTTGTTTAAAACTCTTGCCATCAATCTCACTTGGAATATTAGCACCAATAATATCTAAAAAGGTAGGCAATACATCTACAAAATTCAACATGGTATCAGAGCTGCTATTAGCTTTTATAACACCAGGCCAGCGAACTATGAAAGGGACTTTAAGTCCTTGTTCGGCAACCCCCCACTTACCTGAAATACCATGATCGGAAGCATATATGAAAATTGAATTTTGAACTAAATTATAAGTTTCTACTATTTCTAGAATACGCTCTAATTGTGCATTATCGTCTTTTATATTTTGATAATACCCTCTCTTAAAATTCCTAAAAAAACCTTTATCATATGGTAACTGATATATATCATCTTTTGTGTAACTTGAATTTTTAGGATAAGGACCGTGCGGAAAATCTGATGTAACGAAAACACAAAAAGGGTTTTTCACATTTCCCAAATAATTTTCAAGCTTTTCAAAAGGTAAATAACGGTGATCTACAGATTTAAAGTATTCAGTCCACTTAAAAACAGAATTGGGTTTCACATGACCTTTGCCAGCCAGAACGACATCGTATCCTTCAGCCTCCATATAACTTATTATTGTTTTTAAATTTGGTTTAACAGCTAAATGATTAGCCA
>CABXZJ010000030.1 GCA_902516685.1 uncultured Formosa sp. | reverse complement strand
TATCTAAGATTTCCGGATCAAAAATAAATATGGGAAGTACTTTCTTATAGTTTTTTAAGATTTTAAAAAGACCATGGTTATCATTAAGTCTTAAATCTCTGCGAAACCAGAATATTGCATTGGGCTTCATATTTTAAATTCTCCAAAAATTTCAATCAGCTTGTCATGACGATAATCAAATATCTCTTTCAATTTAGGTTTAATTAAAATTGGATGAGCTAACTGACCAATCAAGCCAAATGGTATTTTATAGTCGACGATGTCTTCCATTTCTATACCTCCTTCAATTGGTTTAATAAAATGCTTGTGATGCCAAAGCGCATAAGGTCCAAACCTTTGTTCGTCAACGAAATATTTATTTTGTTGAACGTGAGTAATTTCAGTTACCCATTTAGTTTTTATACCAAATAAAGGAGTCACTATATATTGAATAATCTGTCCTGGATAAATTTTACGATCGGCTCCAGAAATAATATTAAAACCCATATATTCAGGAGTTATTTTCTTGAGGTTTATGGGAGATGATAAAAAATCCCAAGCTTTATTCACTGATATTGGTAATTTTTGTTTTGATTGTAAATTATAAATTTTCATTTAATTGAATATAGCTATGTATAAGTTTAGCGAGGTTGCAAGTATTAGCCATGCGCAATATGGTAGTACAAAAAACCGCATATTTTTTAATAATCCTTTGAAAGCAATAAAAAAGTAAAACATAAGAATACTTAACAGTACTATATTTAATAAGCCAAATAATATCATATGTTTATTCATAAAAATATAATTCCAAGAAATATTTAAGACTAGGTGTAAAATATACAAAGCTATTAACTTTTGTAATTTAATATTCTGATACAAAAAAGTCATAAACACTGAAAAAAACACCATAACAGAGGTCCAAGCTGCTCCAAAAACCCATCCTGCTGGCTCCCATGGAGCTCTGACTAAGTTAGAATACCATTGAGATGTTGGTCCATTGTTCATTAAAAATATTCCTACTAGAAGCGCTCCTAAGTTTAGGAATAAAAAAACCAAAAATGTGAAGCTAAACCTCATTTAACTGTTATTTTATCAATTTCTTCAAGGATTTGTTGGGCTAGAGCATATTTTTCATCACTGGCAGTACGATTTGTTGATGAGAGATCGTGCCATTCGGACATTAATTTTTTATATTTATCTTGTAATTTCTCAACTGCAGTTTTCTTTTTAAATAATTTAAACATAACTATTTAATTAATTTGGTTATTTTACTACTTGTTGGGCGCGTTAGTGAATAAAAATAATCAATAAATTCACCTTGTTTACCAACTATATATTTTTGAAAATTCCATTTAACAGATGTTGTTTTCACTCCATTTAAGTTTTTGTCAGTAAGCCATTGATACAGAGGATGTTGATTTTTTCCTTTGACATCAATTTTTTCTGACATTACGAAACTAACACCATAATTTTCTTTACAGAAGGATTCTATTTGTTGATTTGAGCCTGGTTCCTGTTGGCCAAATTGATTGCATGGAACACCAATAACCATTAATTTGCCTTTATAATTTTCATAAAGCCTTTGTAGACCATCATATTGACTAGTAAAACCACATTCGGAAGCAACGTTTACAAAAAGAATAAATTGCCCCTTGTAATCCTTAAGATTAATCGGTGTACCATCTAAGCTATTAATTTTAATATCGTAAAGGTTCATTTTTTTAGAGTTATCTACTCCCAATGGCAAAATACCAATTAGCAATAAAGATGTTAATAATACATTTATGATTTTCATCATTAAACTTTTAATGATACAATTCCACAATCCAATTTAAATATTTGTCCAGAAATTGATTTTGATTCTTCAGAAATTAGATATCCAGCCATACTTGCTACTTCATTTGGAGCCAAAAACTTTTTTAATGGATGCCTTTGTATAGTATTCTCTATCATTCTTTCGTTCCTGAGAAGTTTTGCTGCCAAATCAGTTTCTGTAATTGTTGGAGCGATAGCATTAACCCTGATGTTTGGTGCCAATTCTGCAGCGACAGACTTGGTCAGACCTTCAACAGCTGATTTTGCTGTTGCAATACTGGCGTGAAATGGCATACCTAGAGAGGTTGCCACTGTGCTAAATAGCACAATTGAACCAAAATCACTTTGAGACAGTGCAGGGGTATAAGTTTGTATGGCCTTAACAGCGCCCATTACATTGATTTCAAAATCACTTCTAAAATCTTCTAAACTCAATCTTTTGAAGGGCTTTAGATTGATGCTGCCTGGGCAGTAAATCAATCCATCTGCTTGATTAATTTCGGGTAGAGTATTTGTAGTTACATCGCAACTATGATGCGTTAGATTTGCATGTGAATAGTCTGGTGTATTACGGCTTATATTAATAACTTGGTATTTTGGCAATAATGTATGAACAATAGCTTTGCCTATTCCACGACTACCTCCAATAATAATAATTTTTTTCATGACGTTAGAGGTCTTCCTTTGAGACGTTTTTCAATTTTTTGTTTGACTATTGTGAGCTCTTTCATTAAATCCATTAGTTCAGGTTTTTTATTAGTTTTATAAACTTCGTTAATTTCAAGTATAATTGATTTTACCTCTCTAGATGCTTCTATTCTCTCACTAGTATTTTTAAACTTCAATTTTTTTTCTAGAAAAACTTGTCCTTTTTTTTCAGCTAACATAATTTTTAATTTAAATAATTATTAAACTCGATAATTTTTTCTGGATTATTGAATATGCCACTGTAAAATGAAGTTACAGTAGCTGAAGATTCGTCTTTAATGCCTCTCGACGAAACACACAAGTGCTTAGCATCAATAATAACAGCCACATCATCTGTTCCTAATATTTTTTTTAAATCTTCTCCAATTTGATTTGTTAAACGCTCTTGTACTTGTGGTCGTTTCGCATAATATTGTACTATCCTATTAAGTTTTGAAAGTCCAATGACCTTACCGGACGAAACATAGGCAACATGAGCTTTTCCTATGATGGGTACAAAATGGTGTTCACAGTTTGAGTAAAAAGTTATATTTTTTTCCACCAACATTTGGTTGTACTGATATTTATTGTCAAATAATGCTATTTTTGGCTTGTTTTTTGGATTTAGACCTGAAAAAATTTCATCTATATACATTTTAGCTACTCTATCAGGTGTCCCTTTTAAGGAATCGTCATTAAGGTCAAGTCCCATTACATCCATTATTTCTTCAAAGAGCATTGAAATTTTATTCTTTTTTTCTTCATCACTTAAAGCAAATGCATTTTTTTTAAGGGGTGTTTCTAAGCTGGTGCAAAGATGGTCGTCACCAATTTCGTGATGTGAATAATTGTTTGGGTTAACTAATTTTTGTTTAATGATATTATTTGACATAATTTTTTAACGTTTTGATATTTTATTGTTGGAAATTGCATTTTGTCTGGAGCATTTGAAGCGACCAGATTCAAAAGATCTTAATTTTTGATGCTTTGTTTTACGGCCTTGAACTCTAGTGCGCCAGAGTCTAAAACTTTTTGGATGCATCTGATTTCTCATAAGAGATATAACCTGTTGTTCAGATAATCCAAATTGAAATTCTATGGCATCGAATGTGGTACGATCTTCCCAAGCCATTTCTATAATTCTGTCAATATCAATTAGACTTAAGATCATAACTGTGGAAGAATGTATTGTTTATCGAATTTTATTTTTTCAGCCAATAAGTTTTCAAAAAATTTTTTATTTTCTTTAAAAGTCTTAGAGTTTTCAAACTGAATAAATCGACCTTGAGCGTGTATACTTGTGAAATCAGTTTTGTAAAAAACTAACTGGTAGAAAGGTATTGCCCATGTGAAGTTTTTTAGACCTTTATTAATACGTATTAGAATACCTTTTTTCCGCAACTCAATATTGGCATAATTTAAATCGGAAATAATGTTATTAATATAACTTAGATTTGGACTAAGTTGTTTTACAATCATTCTTTTTGATCCAACACCACCTCTTTTTAAAGAATCCCAAAAACTGTAGGATTTACCAACAAAATTTTCAAGTGTTTTTTTGTGATCTTTATTGTGATGTGTAGTATTTATGATCAAATTAAAGTGATTTTAATCAAACTTAACTAATGTACTTGCATTAATCCATAGAATTAAAAAAACATTAACATTTTTAGTGTTTCTTTAACAGAGTATTTATACCTTTATTATTTTAAGTTTTCAATAAATGATGCTGAAGTTTCAAGTAACCTTTTCTTCTTTTCTGAATCCATTTTTTCAAAAGAACTAACCAACATCCTCATTCTTGGATTTTTTTTAAAAAATTCTTTATGGTTATTTATGAAATTCCAAAATAATGCGTCCCAAATTAGACACCAATCATTTTTTTTGTAATCGCTCATTTTTAGGATATAACTACTGCCGCTTATGTATGGTTTTGTTGACATGAGGCCTCCATCTGAAAATTGACTCATCCCATAAACATTTGGAACCATGACCCAATCGTAGCTGTCGATTGAAAGCTCCATAAACCAGCGATATACTTCATCTGGATCAATTTCACACAAAAGCATCAAATTACCAATAATCATCAATCTTTCAATGTGGTGGATGTATCCGGTTTTTGTAATTTTTTTTACAGAATCGTCAAAGGGCTCAATTCCAGTGCTACCGTTGTAAAAACTTGCTGGCATTTTCCTGTTGAAGTTCCAAAAATTCTTGGTACGCTCTTCTGTACCTTTTGTAATATAGACACCTCTGATAAATTCTCTCCATCCAATGATTTGCCGAACGAATCCTTCTGTTGAATTGATTGGTATATTGTGCTTTTTTGCGTAGTCTACGGAGGTTTGAACGACATAATTTGGATCTAATAATCCGACGTTCATAAGTGGAGACAATAAACTGTGGTGCAGTTTAGTTTCATTTTTAAGCAATGCATCTTCGTAGGTCCCAAACTCTTCAAATCTAGTTTTCAAAAACTCTTTAAACCATTTTTTTGAAGACTCAAAATCATGGGGGTAGTTTGGCTTATTTGGTAATTCACCACAATTATCCGGGTAGTTTTTTTCAACATAAATCAGTGCTTCTTTAAAATAAGTGCTTTCTGCAGGGCGCTTTATTTTTGGTGTTTGTTTTCCTTTTGGATATTTCTCCCTATTGTATTTATCATAAGTCCATTCACCGCCTTCAGGCGATCCGTGTTGCATCAAAAGTCCCATTTCTTGGCGTTGATTTTTGTAAAAAGAGGTTTGGAAGAATTTTTTCTTATCCGATCTAAAAAATGGATATAATTCTTCTCTACCAAGCAGAAATAAGGGATTTTTAAATAATCTAAGTTCAATATTTTTTTTTCTGCAAGCATTTTTTAATCTCTTGTTGAGCCAAGTATCATTTGGATCATATACATTAATTTTTTTGATCTCACTGTTTAAGTTTTTAATAAGTATTCTGACATCACTCTCAATTTTTATTGAGTCAATATATTCAGTATTGTAGTGTTCTCTTAGATAGTTTTCATAGTATTTCATACTCATTCTGTGAAATAGAATTTTCTGCTTGTGAAAATTAAAATGTTTAAAAAAAAGATATTCCTCAACTAATATGATTCTTTTGGAAGCTCGAAGTAAATCTGAATTTTCAAAAAGTTGATTGGGAAATATTAATGTTAGTTCCATAGTTGTTGTTATTTAAGCCAATGGTTTCTAAAAAGCTTGTCACCATCATACATTTCTGCCTGTCTTTTAAGGTTAAAGTTGCGATCCCTAGGATCGTTACCAACTCCAGAAACGTACATCCAATTACCATAATTGCTGTGTACATCATAGTCTAATAACATGCTTTCAAAATACGCTGCACCGATGCGCCAGTCGATTTTTAAAGTTTTTGCGAAGAAAGAAGCTACATTTTGACGTCCACGATTGCTCATCCATCCTGTGTTTTTCAATTCAATCATGTTCGCATTAACAAAATCATCTTCCGTTCTTCCTTCAATCCATTCCTTTACAAATTTTGAATTTTCAGTCCAATTGTAAGAGACGTTTAAAATTCCTTCAAGTTTAAAAATTGCATTTTCGTGTTTGAGAGAGATGAATTTAAAAAAGTCACGCCAAATCAATTCGAAAAACAACCAATAAGTAGATTGATTTGCATAAAATTGCTGCTCAAAATCCTTGATTTTCCAGTAAATTTGTCTAGCAGATATACTACCATTTGCCAGCCATGGAGAAAATTTAGAACTGTAGTTTTCTCCCAAAAGTCCATTGCGTGTTTTTTTATATACACCCAGTGATTGAGTCTTGAAAAAATAATAGTCTAAGCGTTTTTCGGCTGATGTAGAGCCACCTTTAAAAGGACATGCGCTTCGAAGATCTACATCAAAATCTTCAAACCCCAATTGTTCCAATGTTGGCAATTTAAAATCTATTTCAACTTTGGAACAAATCTCTTGAGGCTGAACATAAACTAAAGGTCTAACCGACGATTTTCTTTCTAATTGTTTTCTAAATTGTGTAAAAACCTTTGGGGTTTCGCTGTAGTGGAATGTCACATCATCTGGATGAAATAAAAATTGATCATAGCATTCATGAACGATTACATCCGAGGGTAAACAATTCTTTACAGAATTAATTCTTCTGATCTCATCATCTGTCCATTCTTTTTGGTGGTATAGTGCTTTCACACCATATTTATGTACCAATTTGCTAATTTGGTCCTTTGAAACAGAATTGAATACTAACAGGCTTATATTTAGAGCATCAAGTTCTGATTTTAAATCTTTTAGAGTATCAAGTAAAAATTTAGCTCTGAATTTTTCAGTTTTTTTAAAACCAAATTGTGTTTTATTAAAATCCTTTGGAATTAAAAAATAAATTCCTATGACACGCTCTGAGTTCTTCATAGCTTTATTGAGTACAGAGTTGTCCTGAACTCTTAAATTATCTGTGAACCAGACGACAGATGTGATTTGTTTCTGCTGCATTTTTTACTACAATATTTTATAAACTCCCAATTTCTTTTCCATTTTTTTCTCCATGAAAATGGACGGTTACAAACCACACAAATTTTAGTAGGTAGTTGTGATTTTTTCAAGGCTTTAAATTTTGGAGTTCAAGTCTTTTTTAGGACGCTGGTATTCTAATCGGGCTTTAAGTTTGGGCAGTGTGTACCCGTCTAAACCATTAATGGCAACAATATCACCTTTTGACAAGTTGACAAAACCATCGTCTTCTAACAAATTTTCAAGAACGAATAAATCTTTAATTTCTCCAATTAGTTGTATACAATTATTTCTCTTTATAACATATTCTTCACAGTAAGTAAGCCCAATTTGAATGGGTGAATTTTTGACAAAAGGGGCGTACCAACCATTTTTATATTCTTCATCTAAATTGGTGATTTCAAATTCTGAAATCTCCTTTTTATATTTCGCTGAAGTATGATGGGCATCTTTGATAATTGCTGAATGAATATGATTGATAGTGAATTGTCCTGTTTCTTTAATATTTTCATAAGTGTTTCTCGGAACATCTGTCAATGGTCTGAAAACGACACCCAACAAAGGTGGGTTTGATCCTAAGTGAGTTACAGAACTAAAGACCGCAACATTCGTGGTACCAGCATTGGATTTGGTTCCAATCAGATTAGCAGATTTAAAACCAGAACAACTATTTATTAAATTTATTTTATAAACGTGTTTTAATCCTTTAACATCTTTTCTATTAAAATGTATCATATGTATTTCTTATAATTATTGATTTTAATAGAATTTGCATTTAAATCAAACATTAAATTATATAATCCAAAAAAAGTTCTATTCATATATATGAAATGTTTTGATCCTCTGGAGTTATTAAATTTCTTAAGCTCTGTATTTTGACTGTAGCTCTCCGCGATGGCTCCAATTTTTCCGAAAAACTCAGGATCTGAAAAATCAAATACTGCACTTTGAAAAGGCAATGTGGTAACATTTAAAAGTTCATGAAACATCTCGATAAAAAAACTTCTTTCCTCAGGAGTATCATAAATTGTTAGGATTTCTAATTCATAGAGTTTTTCAGTGAATAGTTTAGGGTTATCCATTATTGATTTATCGGTCAGTTCAAAATAAGGTATATAAAACTCTTTTGGAATCGTTTTGATACAACCAAAATCTAAAGCAATTAGCTGTGTTTCGTTGTTGATGAGAAAATTTCCAGGGTGCGGGTCGGCATTAACTTTACGTAAGTTGTGAATTTGATGCATGTAGAAGTCCCAAAGTGCTTGTCCCAACTGATTAGATTTTTTTGAATCGTTGTTGTGTTTGACAAACTCAGACAAATGCACTCCTTTCATATAATCCATTGTGAGAATTCTGTTGGAGGAAAGCTTGGTGTAGTAGTTGGGAAATAAAATATTTGGAATGTGTGCACAAGCATTGGCAATTTCCTGACTTTGTTGAATTTCTAGACAATAATTTGTTTCTTCAGTAAGTTTATCTTCTACTTCTTTGAAATACTTATCAGCTCCTCTAGACTTGATATTAAACATTCTTAGAGCGATGGGTTTTACGAGTGCTAAATCAGATTTAATACTGTCTGCTACTCCAGGATACTGGATTTTAACAGCTAATGACTTACCGTTTTTTTTTGCTCTGTGAACTTGACCTATACTAGCGGCATTTACTGAATTAGAGTCAAATTCGTCAAAAACGGCTTCTGGCTCTTTTCCTAAATACTTTTTGAATGTTTTTGTGACTAGCGGAGAGGAGAGGGGCGGAACAGAAAATTGCGCAAGAGAAAATTTTTCAACATAAGCACGTGGCAGTAAATTTTTTTCCATGCTTAGCATTTGAGCAACTTTCAAAGCACTACCTTTAAGCTTTTTCAGAGTATCATAAATATCCTCTGCATTGTTTTTGTTAAGGTTTTGCTTTGCAATTTCTTCGGATTTACTTATTTTTTCTCCGTAGTACTTTATGTAGTTTACTCCAACCTTAGCACCAGTAGAAACTAATTTGGATGCACGCTGTAGTTTTGAGGTTGGGATTCTATCGATAGATTTCATTAACGCGTGTTAATTTTTTCTTTAAACAAGAATTTACCAAAATCAATTACGCTTTTTAGAGGTTTGGTATTTGCTATTTCAAAACTCGCTGCGATAGATTTTTCAATAAAAAGATCTGTTTTTTCAAAATCTGCAGAGTCGTCGTCAATCCAAAACTTAAGCGTTGCAAGCATTTGAATCCAATAGGATTCATTGATAACGCTGTCTTTAATGTCATCTAACCGTTTGTTATTTATATTAAATCCTCCTAAATCAAGTTCATCTACGAAGTCTAAAAACTTTTTTCGTAGTGGTTTAAGTTTTTTCATTTTGCTAAGCCCTGTCATCTCCGCTTTTAGTGATTTAGAAACATAACTACGATTGGCGGTCAAATTGCCAAAAAATGTGAAATAAAAACTCAACAATTGATTCATAGCGTCGTAATTATTGTATTCTTTACTTTTTTTTAGAGTTTTTAAGGTATTGTTGAAAAAACTTTCGTAAATAGCTGAATCTAAGGCTTCAAAAGATCCAAAAAAGCGGTAAAATTGAGACTCATCAAAATGGTTAGTTTTCGCAAAAGTATACACGCTTTGTGGAGTTTTATTATTTTCTAGCACAAAATCCATGTACATAGTTATTAATTTATCTTTGCTTAATTTTATTTTGTTTGGCATAATAGTAAATCATTTTCACAAAAATAAAACTTGTTGTAAATATAAATTCTACAATTAAATAAACATTAACATTTTTTATCTAGAACATTAGTTTTAACTTAAACTACAAAATATATATAAATGGACATTTATATTATAAATACCATATTTACAATGCCTTTATTAATGAGAGGTGTATGACTATATTATATTAAATATAAGCTTTATATAAAATTCATAATAAATTCATAATCAGTACTTTAGTTATAGACTATAATAAATATCTATCGCTAGTTTTTTTATCTATCCAAACCATTTAAAGGCTTTTTTTAGAAGTATTAATTTATTTTTATAAGGGGCATAGCGTAATGGAATATCAAGCCAATTAGCCTTCATGGTTATACCTTTTTTGTGAGTAAAAGTTTCATAACCAAATTTTCCATGGTAGGCTCCAATACCGCTTTCTCCGATTCCACCAAAGGGTAATCTTGGATTTCCAAAATGAATCATTGTATCGTTTATGGCACCTCCACCAAATCTATATTTCGTAATAATAGAATTACAA
>CABXZJ010000029.1 GCA_902516685.1 uncultured Formosa sp. | reverse complement strand
AATTTAAGTCTTTTAATTTTAGCTTTTATCTAGGAAAAGAAGTTAAAATAAAAAATCAAATACAACAATTTTACTCAGTTGATATTTCTAATAAAGGAATAGAGTTTATTAAAAATGAAATTAAACAGATAGTTATTTCAGTAGTGCCCAATTATTTAAATAAATACAATTCTAAAGAATCTATATCCTTTAGGAAAATCATTGAACTTTATGTTTCCAGTGGAGAGTGGAGCTATTGGAAAGAGCCATAAAAATTTACTTATCTTTTTTGTCTTATTAACGATCTCAAAGTCGCTTTCTTAACTTTTCCTTTAAATGTAGTCCTGTCAAGGTTTGAGATCGACTCTTCAGCTGTAGAATATCTGTTGTCCCAAATAAGTTTTCTATTTACCTTAATTCTACCTACTGACTTATAAAATGTTCTTCCTGTTTTATCGTCGTATTCTTCATTTAAAACCTCAAAAGTCTCTCCCCCTTTTAGACCCTCTTTGGTCCCAATAAAAGCAGTAAAGGGGCTTATCTCAGCAAGAAGTATATTTGGTTTGAAGGATTCATACTTTTTAGTTAGTTTTGAAAACGCCTTTTCAACATTTCTAACGGTTGCAAGATTAATAATATCATCTACCGTTCTACCCTTATCGGATCTTTTTAATGAAAAAGTTATAAGAGAATTTGCCTTTTCGGTTCCTACATGTTCAACCTCAAAATTTTTACTTAAAAACCCTGGTTTATCACCCCAAAAACTATGTAGCTCAAGTTGATTAAACTTGTCCCATTTAAGTTTAAATAAATATGCTGTTGTCCAGACAGTATATCCCTCACTAGTTTTTTTGTAAATTTTTTCTATCCCCTTAATTGCTAAATCTTTTACTAAACCTTCTTCCATTGTTTTAATTTTTTCCATAGCTGAGTCTCTTATGTTCGTGGCAGCAACTTCATTTGAAAAAAGTGATATGTTATTAAATACTAAATAAGTCTGTGGGATTATATCAAGTGCAGCGCCTTCTATGATGGTGTTTGTAATTGTTGACCCTGCTAGTGCATTATCAATATCCTTTTTGGATGCGTTGTACAGACCTCTCTCAATAATTAGGTCTAAATCAAAAATACCATCAGAATTGTTATCATACCATTTATCAATTAACATTGAGCCAATTTTATTTTCTGAAATCCATTTTTTTATTCTGTAAACTTCTATTCTAGAATCTCTATACCTGTCACCATAAATAGCTTTACCTAATTTCGTCCTAGTTTCATATTTTATTTTGGTTTCGCCTAATTCATTTAGTATTTCGCTTACCTCCTCTTCTAATAAAATAACGTTTGTAAGATCAACATTTGTAGGACCAACTCTGTGGTCATTATATTTGTCTGGGAATGCATAATTATCATATGCTCCCACTAATTTATCCTTATTTTCAAAGTCACCATATGTAACAAGAAAAGTAGATAATGAGTTTCTTTTGTATTTTATGTCATTACCGGACTTTTTCTTCTGCCCAAATAGAATAAATGAAGTGCATAGAAAAGTTATAAATAAAAAAAAATTATTCATTTTGAAATGGTTTAATCGATTAAATAATAAATTGTTTTAAAAAAATGAAAAACGAATATTTTATGTGTTGATTGTTTTTTAAGCTAGTGCTTTTTAAAAATGATATTTATAGTACTAAATAAATGGAGAAGTGTTTTTATAATGTAAAAAGTTCATAAATTAAACTAACCATTCAATCTTTGATTTAATACTCGTTCGTTGCTTAACCGGTAGACTATTGTGATTAAACTTACCTAGGTACATAAAACCTAGACAGCGTTCATTAGAACTCAAATAAAAAAAAGAATCCATATGTTTGGTAAATTTAGGACTACTCCAATAACAACCTATTTGCATTGCCGCACATGTCAGCCAAATATTCTGAACTGCCATTGCCACTGAAGCTATCTCCTCCCACTCTGGTATTGAAACTGTTGTACTTCTTTTCATAAATATCCCAATAATAGAGTTTGACATATTACACTTGTCATAAATCTTTTTTATCTTAAATTCTAACCTAGAATCAGTTGGGTTATCTTTCTTGATGGCATCAACCATCTTGTCTGCTAAAACGCTCTTTTGTAAGTTTTTATAAACTTTAAAAATCCAAGGTTGAGTCATTTTATGTGTAGGTGCCATATTCGCATTTTCAAGTAATTGCAGAATGGATTCATCAGGGATGTCTCCTTTTAAAAACTGACTTGGGTAAACCGTCCGTCTAGTAGCGATAAGTGCGTTTATATCCATAATTATTCTTTAATATTTATAAAATTAATATTTAGAATTTATATTAATAAGTAAATTTGAAAAAATTATTAGATATACTATTAATTTCAAATAATCTATAATATGTAATGTAACCGACGAAATTCGTATATTAATCAAAAAATTAAAATATCATAGGAATTTCTGCTTTTTAAAAATCCATATGAAAAAAATAATTCTAATTTTATTATCGATTACTATCGTTTGCTGTAAAACTTTAGAAAAAACACCAAACCCTAAAATTGAAATCTATGACGATAATATCAAATATATTATTGACTTAACTGCCAAAATTGAAATTTTGGGAGACTCTATATCTCTACCTGAAGGCCCTGTTTGGGATGAACGAAACAAGGCTTTACTGTTTGTAGACATTCTAAAAAATAAAGTTCTCAAATGGGATGAAACTAATGGGATATCCGACTATATCATCCCTGCTGGAAATACTGGTTATGCACCAAATTTAGAGGGAAGTATTTTAGGCGCAAATGGTCTTGCAATAAATTCCAATGGAGAACTAATTTTATGTCAGCATGGAGACCGAAGATTGTCAACATTAAAAGATTTAGATGGTGTTGAAGGGCAATTTAAAACCCTTGTAGATAATTATCAAGGTTCTCGCTTAAATAGCCCTAATGATTTAACAATAGCTAAAGACGGAAACATCTTTTTTACTGATCCTCCTTTCGGTTTTTTTGATCTTAAAAACTTCAAATTTGTTGATAACGAAATGAGGGAATTGGATTTTAATGGAGTTTATAAATTCAGCCCTAGTTCCAAGAAACTTTCACTTGTAACAAGCGAAATTGATTTACCTAATGGTATAGCAATATCTCCTAATCAAAAGACACTTTATGTGAACAAGATGGGTATGTTGGATAATCACCCTAAAATCATGAAAATTAATTTAGATACTCAAGAAATAGAAACATTTTTTGATGGTAAAGAAATATCTCAAAAGCTCGATGGAAATTTTGATGGCATCAAGGTTCATAGTTCAGGACTCGTTTTTTCTTCTGGCCCTGGTGGACTTCTAATTATTTCTCCTGAGGGCAAATTAATGGGTAAAATTGATTTTGGACATATTACTAATTGCGCCTTTGACTTTAAAGAAGATTACCTTTACGCAACTGGATTTGTTTCAAACCCTAAATTATTCCGAATTAAGCTGAAATAAGTCTAATAAACTAGATTTATTTAATTGGTTTGTTTTTGCTTATTTTTGAACTCAATTTTCAGCCCTTGAACAAAACGCTTACCAACAAGCAAATAAATAAATTAGCTATTCCAGCTATAATTGCTGGAATTTCTGAGCCCATACTTTCAATAACTGATGCTGCCATTGTTGGACATATTAATTTAAATGCAACAGAGTCTCTTGCGGCAATTGGAATTGTATCATCTTTTTTATCAATGCTAATTTGGGTTTTAGGCCAATCAAGGTCGGCTATTTCAACTATTATCTCACAATACTTGGGGGCTAAAAAGGTAGAAGAGGTTAAAAACCTTCCTGCACAAGCAATTGTAATAATTGTTATTTTAAGCATTATTATTTGTGTAACAACAATTCCTTTCAGTGAATCCATTTTTAAATTGTATAATGCAAAGGGATTACTTCTAGAGTATAGCGCAGAATACTATAGAAT
Organism: uncultured Formosa sp.; assembly: GCA_902516685.1. The sequence continues at coordinate 6,906 of CABXZJ010000029.1, read as the reverse complement.
TCGAATAATTGGATTTCCTTTCACTCTTTATACTTTTGCTCTCTTTGGGGTTTTTAGAGGTCTTCAAAACACCTATTACCCTATGATTATTGCAACTATTGGAGCATGTATAAACATCATTTTAGATTTCTTATTTGTATATGGGTTTTATGAAATTATAGCGCCAATGAATTTAAAAGGGGCAGCGGTAGCAAGTGTATTATCTCAAGTTATTATGGCAATTATGACAACTATATTGATTTTAAAAAATACCCCCATTTCTTTAACACTTACAACCCCAATTAACAAAGAATTACCAAAATTTTTAACCATGATAGGTAATCTTATTATACGCACCCTAGCATTAAACCTCGCACTGTTTTTTGCAACTAGTTTTGCTACAGCATATGGTACAAACTACATTGCCGCATACACTATTGCAATTAACTTATGGTTTTTGACTGCTTTTGCTGTTGATGGGTATGCGAGTGCTGGAAATATTTTATCTGGCAAATTACTGGGTGCAAAACAATTTTCAACTTTAATTGAATTAAGCAAACGACTTACAAAAAAGGCTCTTATTGTTGGGATACTTATAGGCGCTATTGGGGGAGTATTTTATAAGTCTTTAGGTAAAATGTTTACCACTGATGTTGAAGTACTTTCTATATTCTACGCTGTATTTTGGATTGTTTTAGTAATGCAGCCTATTTGTGCAATAACATTTGTTTTTGATGGCATATTTAAAGGCCTTGGGAAAATGAGAGATTTGAGGAATGTTCTATTATTATCAACATTTTCAGTGTTTATCCCTGCATTATTTTTAGCAAATTATCTGGATTTTAAATTACATGGTGTTTTGTGGGCGTTTACCCTGTGGATGATAGCAAGAGGACTGCCGCTGATTGTGAAATTTAGAAAACAATTTTTGCCTCAACCACGAAAACATTAACTTTGACAAAAATATCTTTTTAACCGAAGAAATAAAAAATGTCTAAAGTAAGGATAACTAAACAATTTACATTTGAAACAGGCCACGCTTTGTATGGTCACGACGGAAAGTGTAAAAACATCCATGGGCACAGTTATAAATTGAGTGTTACAATTTTTGGAAAACCTTTGGGAGATTCAAAAAGCTCCAAATTTGGAATGATTATGGATTTCTCAGATTTGAAAAAAATTGTTAAGGAAGAAATTGTAAACCCATTAGATCATGCTACAATTTTTAATAAAAACACTCCACACCTACAGCTTGCAAATAAACTCAAATCTATTGGCCACAAAGTAGTTCTTGTCGACTATCAGCCGACAAGCGAAATGTTAGTCATAGACTTTGCAAAAAAAATTAAAAAAAGACTGTCGGGAGACATTCAATTATTCTCACTTAAACTTCAGGAAACTGCTACATGCTTTGCTGAGTGGTATGCTAGTGATAACTAATTTAAAAATATGAATAGTATACGACTTTCAAAGGGAAAAACAATTTATTTCACATCTGATCATCATTTTGGAGCTCCTACAAAAGAAGCTTCAAAACCAAGAGAGAAAAAATTTGTGAAATGGTTAGATCACATTAAAAAAGATGCACAAGTACTATTTATCCTTGGAGACCTTTTCGATTTTTGGTTTGAATATGAATACGCTGCCCCAAAGGGATTTACAAGAGTAATAGGGAAATTAGCAGAGCTTAGTGATGAGGGAATTGATATTCACTTTTTTGTTGGTAATCACGATATGTGGATGAGAGGTTACCTAGAACAAGAAGTGAATATGAAAATTTATTATAAATCACATGAATTTAATATTAATAATAAGAAATTTTATATTGGTCACGGAGATGGATTGGGCCCAAATGATAAAGGATATAAACGCCTAAAAAAAGTATTTAAAAATTCATTCTTTAATTGGCTTTATCGTTGGCTTCATCCTGATTTAGGTATTAAGTTTGCTCAATATTTATCTCTTAAAAATAAACTTTTTTCTGGAAGTGAGGACTTAAAGTTTATTGGAAAAGAACAAGAATGGCTTACGCAGTATGCAAGAAAAAAATTAAAAGAAAATCACTATGACTATTTTATTTTTGGTCACAGACACTTACCTCTTGAAATTGAACTAAGTCTTGGCTCTATTTATTTCAACTTAGGAGATTGGATAACGCATTATAGCTACGGTAGTTTTAAAAATGATAAGTTTACCCTTGATAAGTTTTAAACTTAGAATCAACTCATAAGAATATTAAATTAATTAGTATTGATAAATTCTTACATTTGTAATCTATAAATAAAAATTATTTTATGGAATTTATGGATATACCTTTTTTTGATGACGATTTTTATAAAATGTGCGTTAGATTTTTAATCAACTTTTCAGTTTTAACTGCTCTTATAAGAGGATGTTATTATAACTTTTCTAAAAAAGCAGACTATCTCTTTACGTTTTATCTCGTTGGGACAGTAGTCTTTTTCTTATGCTTCACGCTGAAAAAATATGAAATAGACCTTGGTCTTGCTTTAGGGCTCTTTGCGATTTTTGGTATTCTGCGCTATAGAACTGACCAAATTAAAGTCAGAGAGATGACATATCTATTTATTATTATTGGTATTTCTGTGATAAACTCTTTATCCAATAAAAAAATGAGTTATATAGAAATAATAACTGCTAATTCTTTAATTGTTTTAATTGCGTACTACTTTGATCGTTATTGGAATAAGCAAAGAACATCATCAAAGGATATAACATATCAATCTTTAGAGCATATTCGTCCTGAACACCACGAAATTCTTAAAGCTGAACTTGAAGAAAAATTGGGGTTTAAAATTCTAAAAATTGAAATTGGTCAAATTGACTTTGAAAAACAGAGTGTTAAAATTAAAATTCGCTACAATAAAGAAATATGAAAAAATTTATTATTAATAAATCACAATATATTTTAATCACTTTATGCTTATTATCGTTATCCAACACTACAGGACAAGAAAATCAAGACCAGGAAGGCTGGAGTTCAGTTGAACTTAATATAAAAGCAACAAAAAAAATATCGTTTTCAGTGTCGGAGCACCTTAGATATAGAAATGATATTACAACATTGAAAAATCACTTTACTCAGTTTAAGGTGAATTATAAAATATTTAAAAAATTTGAGCTTGGAGGTGGTGTGAGGTACATCACAAAAAATGATGATGTTGGAAATATTCAAGGAAATAAATCACTATTTAGGTACCAATTTGACGCTAGATTTTCAAAAAAAATAAATAAAGTTGATCTTTCATTTCGTATGAGGTATCAAAATAAAAATGAGCTCGGTTTTTCAGAAAGTGAAGGGGATACACCTGTAGAATATACACGCTTTAGAATGGGGCTTGGATTTAGATTTAAGCCAGCGAAGATAAATGTAAGGCTCTACGGAGAATTATTCAATGAGCATCAAAATCCAGAGGGAAATAGTGGATTTAACAGGCATCGCTGTACAATAAAGTTTAACCGTAAATTTAAAAATATTGGTACTTTAGGTGCCTTCTATGCACTACAAGACGACTATTCAGAAAACATCAAATCTCGTAGAACTATTGTGGGACTTAATTACACTTACCGAATAGACTTTACAAAATAAAGATTAAATCATTATTTTTCGTGTGCACGCAAGTCCTCTTGTAAGTCTAAATTTCTAAAACTTGGGGATAAAATTCCAGTACTAACCGCTGTGATAATAGTCATTGTTCCACCAAAAACAACTGCAGTTACTGTACCCATTAACTTAGCTGTTAATCCACTTTCAAAGGCACCGAGTTCATTTGAAGAACCTACAAACATTGAATTAACAGAGGAAACTCTACCCCTCATATGATCGGGAGTTTTAAGTTGTAAAATGGTTTGTCTAATCACCATTGAAACCCCGTCGGTTATACCACTAAAAAAAAGAGCGATTACAGATATCCAAAAAATAGATGACAGACCAAAAACTATAACAGAAATTCCAAATCCAAACACCGCTACTAGTAATTTCATTCCAGCTTTTCTGCTAATTGGGATATAAGCTGTGGAAAGCATCGTTAAAAAAGCGCCAATTGCTGGAGCAGCTCTCAAAATCCCAAAGCCTTCCGACCCTACATTTAAAATATCTTGTGCAAAAACTGGTAAAAGAGCAATAGCACCACCAAAAAGTACAGCAATCATGTCTAATGTCAAAGCGCCTAATACAGCTTTTGTTTTAAAAACAAATTGAACGCCTTCTTTTAAACTTTGTAATACAGGCTCGCCAATATTTGGATTTAAAACCGGTTTTTTTGATATCAATAATCCTAACAAAAATGAAAATATTACAAGCATAAATACAATACATAAAGACCAGTGAACCCCAAACCAATTAATTGTAAATCCAGCGGTTGCAGGTCCTAAAATTGATGCCATTTGCCAAGTTGAACTGTTCCAAGTGGCAGCATTAGGATAGACTTTTTTTGGAACAATAAGTGCAACTAGAGAAAAAATAGTAGGACCAAAAAAAGCTCTTAATAAACCCCCAAAAAAAACAAGACCATATATACAATATATAATCGATGTCTTATCCCACGAAGACATGACAGAAATATCCGAAATATAAAATAATCCTAAACTAATTAATGAGAACAAGGCGATACAACGCAAAAATAGAGCTCGCTTTTCACTTTGATCAACAATGTGACCCGCAAACAGTGCCATACTTAAAGCAGGGATAATTTCCATTAGACCGATAATTCCTAATGATAAGGGATCTTTAGTTAAAGTGTAAACCTGCCATTCAATTACAATAAACTGCATAGACCATGCGAAAACTAAAACAAATCGAAGAAAGAGGAAGATATTAAATTCTTTAAATCTTAATGCAGCATAAGGGTCTCTTTTTGGCATATGTTACTATTTGAGATCTTTAAGTTTGAGTTGTAAGCTTACTTTGCCATTCCAATGATTTTCATCTAATGTATATGCAATTGCGAAAGGTTCTTTCTTATATGGAATATTTAATTTACTCCCTAGCCCAAAACCAATACAATTAAATGTATTTGAGTTATCTTTATGAACGCTAATTTTAAGATGCTTATCATCCTCTCCGATACATTTGCAGTAACCAGAATCAAATACATTATTTGTCATAAAAACTGGAGCCAAATTTTGAGGACCAAAAGGTGCAAATTGTTTTAAAACCCTATAAAATTTTGGAGTAAGAGAGTTTAAACTAATTTCAGTATCGATAAATATCTCAGGAGTTTTAAAATGGACAGCCAAACTAGATTTCACTTCAGTCTCAAATGCAGATTTAAAGTCTAAATAATTTTCTTCCTTTAAACTAAGGCCAGCCGCATATTTGTGACCCCCAAACTGTTCAATATACTGACTGCAATTTTCAAGGGCTTGATAAATGTCAAATCCACGAACAGACCTAGCTGACGCTGTTAAAAAATCTCCGCTTTTGGTAAAGACTATCGTTGGTCGATAGTAAGTTTCTATTAGTCTAGAAGCAACAATCCCAATAACTCCCTTATTCCATTTTGAATTGTACACTACAGTAGTGGATTTCTCAATCTCATTCCTGTTATGAATTTGTAAAAGCGCCTGTTTTGTGGTTTCTTTATCTAGAGAACGGCGAGAGGAATTAAATGATTCAATTTCTTCAGCAGCTATTTTAACTTGCGCAGATTCTTTCTCTTTTAATAAAGAAACAGCATAATTGCCATGTTTCATACGACCTGCAGCATTTATTCTTGGAGCTATCACAAAAATTACATCTGTAAGACTTAAAACATCTTTTTTTATATTTTTAATAAGTTCTTTAAAGCCTGGTCTAGGGTTTGAATTTAACTGTTTAAGTCCATAATGTGCTAAGATTCGATTTTCCCCAACTACTGGAACAATATCAGCACCAATTGCAGTGGCTACTAAGTCCAAATAAATAGATAAATCTTCAACAGATTCATTATAATTTTGGCCTAAAGCCTGAATTAATTTAAAACCAACTCCACATCCACATAAATCTTTAAATGGGTATTTGCAATCCATTCTTTTAGGGTCTAAAACAGCAATAGCTTTTGGTAAATCTTTTCCAGGCAGATGGTGATCACATATTATAAAGTCAATTTCTTTTTTTTTTGCATATTCAACTTCTTTAATTGCTTTAATGCCGCAATCTAGGGCAATAATAAGGCTAAAGTTGTTGTCCTGTGCATAATCAATACCCTTATAGGAAATACCATAACCTTCATCAAATCTATCAGGTATATATGTGGCAATATTTGATGTTTTAGCCTCGAGATAAGTTGCCATTAATGCTACAGAAGTTGTCCCATCAACATCATAATCTCCATATATTAAAATACGCTCATTATTATCTAAAGCAGCCTTAATTCGTGTAACTGCTTTATCCATATCCTTCATTAATAATGGGTTATGTAAATCCTTGAGTTTAGGACGAAAAAAAGCTTTTGCTTGATTAAACGTTTTAATCCCTCGCTGAACCAAAAGACGGGCTATAGCAATATCTGTACCTAGTTCACTACCTAAATATTTAGCCGTATTTTCATCTGCAGCAGGTTTAATTGTCCAACGCATTGTTTAATATGATTGAAAATGAATATGGGTTTTAATCTTTGCAAATCTGCGAAACATTTCCATTACACCACAGTATTTTTGGACTGATAATTCAACTGCTCTCTCACATTTTTTTATATGGCAATCAGCTCCTGAAAAAAAATAATTTACGTGAACGGTGTGGTAATATTTAGGGTGTTTTGGGGTTAATTCCCCTTCTACAACAATTTTTAAATCATAATCTATAATTTTCATTTTTTTAAGAATATCAACTATGTCAATACCTGAACATCCTGCAAGTGATGATAGCATCATGGCTTTTGGTGATAATCCCTCTTGCTTATTAATTCCATATGATATGGTGTCCAT
>CABXZJ010000028.1 GCA_902516685.1 uncultured Formosa sp. | reverse complement strand
CTGCTTTTTTATAGCGGCGGGCGGCGGATAAAAATATAAAAAACAAAAGCGCAATAGATACCCACATCATAAAAACGTTTCGTGTGATGGACAGGTCAAATTTGGGCCGGTGTGCGTTAATGGGGTCTCCGCCTGCATCCAACGTGACTTCGTTGGCGCCAGGATCTAAAACATACACCTTTTCATGAAGGTTGATAAAACGTTGACCGTTTTTTTCAACAATTTCATTACCGTGATAGTCATGGTGAAAAGCAGATGATGAGAAAACAGTAAACCCCTTTTTTGTGTATACTATAACTGGCAATGGGATTGAGATGTGTATTGGATTGTCTTGGGTTGCATTTAATGTTGCAATATGCATCCCGTAAGCATCTTTAACGTGGTGTAAAATCATCTCTTTTGGATCAAATTTTTTACCACTACCATCCCTTGCGTTAGCATCTTTAGCAAAACCGATAAAACCAAAAGATAAAAATAAAATTATTATTAACTTACTTTTTAGGTTGATTAATTTCATTATTTACTGCTTTGTAGTACCCAGTTTTTTATACGCTGTAAATTTACACACATTATATGAATTGACAAACATAATTTTGTGGTTAATTTAGGAAGTTTTTGGAAAAAAACTTATCCTCTACGGAGATTTAAAATAAAAACTATTCTGGATTCTGTAGCAGCTTTGTTAAGCTAAAAATTTCAAAGAAAAGAAAGAGGAAATAGGGCACAAAAAAATTGAAAATGTCGGCTCTTTTTGCTTGAAAATCAGACAAAAACAAGGGTAGTAAAAATAAAATCGACAAAATCATTTTAAGCAAAGTCATACCCATGAACAAATTAAAAATTTCTTTTTGACCAAAAGAATACTTGTAGTTTATAATGCTATACATAGCTGTAGTTACAAAAAAATGAAAGGCGTAAACCTGCCAAATCGGAAAAAATAATGCATTTGAGTTTGAAAAATAATGATGTAAATATGAGTGAGTCACAAGCAACACTAATGTGAGAACAACCAATTGTAATAAAAACGAAACTTGTCTTTTCTTAAATACTTCCATTCGTGTTAATTCTATGACCTGTTTGGGCGTTTAAGAATCTTTCTTACAACATATACCGTGGCTAAAATAACGCCAAACAATACGAATCCTAAAGTATAGTAATTAGTGGTTGAATTTGAGTAAAATGCATCTAACTTTTGACCCAAAAGGGTGCTGACTCCAATGATGGATAACATCTGGAAACCTAGACTAGAAAGTTTCGCAAAATTTTTAAGCGGTTTGTTCTGATTTGGCACCAGTTTCTAATGTTGGGTTTAGATTGGTTTTGAGCGCTTTGACAGCATCTTTCATTTGGCAATTCGCATTAAATGTGGCACCTGGCTCTACTGCAAGTTTTCCTGTTTGAACATCTCCATCTACATGCGCAGATGCACGTAAACTTAGAGTGTCCGATATAAATAGCTTGCCTTTGACTTGGCCCTCAATATCCGCATTTTCACAATTTAAACTGCCTTCAATAGTTCCTGTTTTGCCTATAACAACTTTTCCTTTTGTAAAAAGTGTACCCTTAATCACACCTTCAATCCTGAAGTCCCCTTCACTTTTTAAATCACCCTCAAAAATAGTCCCATGAGCAATCATATTCTGTTGGGATAATCCACTTTGTTGAGACTTGGGTCTTTTTGAATCTGTAAACATAGTTTTTAAAAATTAGTTTTTTATTAATTCTAAATAAGCTCCCAAATTTTTATGAATTTGAAGAGTTTTGTAATTAGATGATGAAATGGCAAAATATGATTTATCAACAATTTCGGGAATTTCAATATTCAAAATTTCTGTAAAGCCCATAGCGCCATTAATACTTTTTAATCCGTGAACAACAACAAAGGTAGTGTTTATATCATAAATGTCTTCCGATAAGCTTAGCTGAAAAATGTCTTCTTTTTCAATTGCAATATTAAGTTTCGATTTAAATTCATTTATAACTTCAACATCTGAGGAAGGAAATTGAAAAATTGTTTTAAAATTAACTCCCAATGAATCATCTTCAAAGGCTTCATTTTCCATAGATTTTAAATCATTATCAATAAGTTTTTGTGCTTTTTTTCCTTCACTATTGTTCGGGTAATTTAAAGCGATATAACTTAAGCCCTCTTTATAAGCCTCAAAACCATAAAGGCGTCCTTTTGCACTTGTTTTTAAAAGCTCAAGTTTAGGAACAATGTCATCACCTTCAAAGCGAAGAATATCTAATTCACATTCTTTTATTACTTTTTGATAATCCTCAAGTTCAAAAGCATTAAAAAGAATCGTATAACGAGACTGCGGACTTTGATTGTTATTTTCCAAAACAGCTAATGGGTTCATAAGAACTTGGGCATATCTTGATTCTGGATAATTATTGATAATATTTTGCTTTAAAGTTTCTGCTAGGGTTGTTTCTTGCAATAAAATATAGACTTTATAAAGATTATAATTAGCTGGAAGGATAAGTCGTTGTTCAGGGTTCTGACTTAGAAGAGATTCCAGATTGAGTCTAGAACGGTTATAATCTTTAAATTTATTTTTATAAATTAATCCTAACTTAAAATAAGCAAAATTTCTCTTACGTGAAATACTATCAATAGTAGTAGAGTCTTTGGGTAGTCGGTTTATTAGGATACTAGAAGTAAGATAATCTGTAAATTTGGTCTCCTTATTTAAATTATAGGTTTTGTCATTTGAATTTCCTACAACTTTTTTTGAGGACCAGCGCCAATTGTCTTCTAAAGGACGTTCACCCCAAAAGCTTTTAAACTCCTCTTTACCATAAGCAACTGTAGCATTCTGATAAAAGTAGAAGCTACCAGCTTTACTGTTCTCTTTACCCCCCGCACTATTGATAGTCATACGGCTCGATTTTGTTGGCTTGTTTTTAGCTTTCTCACTTTTAAATTTTATAGTTTTTATATAATTCTCAAAGTAACTTATTAATTCATTCTCTGGTAAAGAAACAAGTTCAAGAATACTGTCATTGACTTTTACAATCGATTCATATAAAATAACATCCTTTAAATTATCTAATCTTTTTTTGACAGCCCTATAAGGCTTAGTTCTCTTCTGGTAGTTTGCCAAAGTACTATCGTAGTATACTCCAGCTGAAGTATAATTGGAATTATCATAAAAATAATCTGCAATAGTATGGTAGTTAACCGCATTTAAATACAAGTCTTGAGATTTTGTTTGAAGGGATTTGTTAAAATAAGAAATAGCGATGGAATCTTTATTTATCTTCAAATAATGTTTAGCTATAATGTGATAAATACGATCTAAATAGGGGCGGTTTTCTCTATTTGAGGCAATCTTATCTAGGAAATCTTCCAATGAATCTAACTTCTTTGAAGAATAGTTAAAGTTTTTTACTTGCTCTAGAAATGCATTAATTCTGTATGATCTTGGAACCTTTCGTTTTAAATCAATCACTTTCTGAAATGCAATGTCTGCGCTGTCTTTTTTACCTTCAATGTTATACAGCTGCCCCTGAATAAAGCGTAGACGCCCCTCAAACATTTTATCCTTTGTTATTGTAGCGGCATTTTCTATAGAAGTTATTGCATTTTTTAATGAGCCTGTATCTATATATAATTGTGCAAGTGATGCATAAGCTTGTATTTTATTTGTTTCTGACAAGCCCTCATTTTGAAGCAATTCCTTTAGATCTTTTAAAGCAACAGATTCATTTTCTAAACGTAAATTTGACTTAGCCCTCCAGAGTTTTGCGGTATTAATATTATTGCTTGCTGGATGCTTGAAAAGTATATAGTTAAATGCCTCAATGGCAGGGATGAACCTACCACTGTAGTAACGGTTTATTCCAAGCATAATATAAGCTTCATCAATTTGGTTGTTTTTCTCTTTCCCCTTAATTTTCATTCCATGAGTTTGAACTGCTTTAATTGCTTTTTCTTCTGAGCGTTCAAAATTTGAATTTAACTTTTGATCTTCGAAATCTAAAGTTTCTTCATTAGCTAAGCGCTCTACTGGAAGTGTACCCCAGTAGTTATCTTTGTATGAAGCATCAAGTTCATTTATTCCTTCTTCCAATGCAAGCCCTCCATTATATAAGACATTGTACTTGGTATTTAAAGCATGCCAATGACGGTTTACAAAACGATCTTTTTTTCTAGAACAACTATAAGTTAAAATAGAAAGACATGTAAAAACAGTAATATATTTAAAAGCGATTTTCAACTGTAATTTAGTTTGTACTTTATAACTTAAAAAGTTAATGTATGTTATGCAAAGTTTGTAAAAATACTCATCTTTTTGAATAAATCTAATTTTTTGACTCATTTTACCCCAATCTAAAAATCTTGATTAACCTGATCGCTAATAAAATTTAGCGGTACATTAACAAACCCTTTAATTGCTCTTTGTTAATTTTACACAAATTCTAGTTATGGCATTGAAACAATTATTGGCAATTAAAAAAATCGTTAGGGAGACTTCTATGTCTGTAAGTTTGAGTTTTACACTGCCTGATAGCCTTAAGGAGGATTATGAATTTATTGCCGGTCAATATCTAACCTTAGAAACAATGATTAATGGAAATTTAACTAGTAGAGATTACTCTATAAGCTCAAGTCCTAACAGCGGTGAATTAAACGTAACGATAAAAGAAATTAAAAATGGTTTATTTTCATCATATGCGAATAAATCTTTGAAAAAGGGAGATTTTTTAAAAGTCGCCATCCCTAAAGGAAGATTTATTTTCGAGCCGAGAAAAGAATCCTTAAATACAATCGTGGCCTTTGCTGCCGGAAGCGGTATAACTCCAATTATGAGCATCATAAAAACCGTTTTGACAGAAACTACAAATCAAAAATGTATCCTATTTTACGGAAATCAAACGAAGTCAACAACTATTTTTCACAACACCCTAACTAAACTTGAATCACATTACAAAGACCGCTTAAAAATTCATTTTATTTACAGTCGCGAAAAATCACCTGGGCAGTTACACGGCCGCATTGATTCCAAAAATACAATTTATGCATTAAAAAATATTATACCTAAAAAAGAATCTTGTATCTATTATTTATGTGGCCCAGAAGGAATGATTCATAATGTTAAAAACACTTTAAGAGATCACAACATTTCTGAGAATAAAATTTTCTTTGAACTTTTTACCACCTCCCAATCGAGCGAAGAGAAGATTATCAAGAAAAATATTACAACTACTATAGCAACTATTTTATTTGACGATGAAACAGAAAGCATAACAATCTCAACTGAGCAAACAATACTTGAGGCAGCATTGGAAAAAGGTTTAGATGTTCCTTACTCGTGTAAAGGAGGAGTTTGTAGTAGTTGTATTTGTAGAATTACAGAAGGTACTGCAGAAATGCGTCAAAATAGCATTTTGTCAGAAAGTGAAGTTAAAGAAGGGTTAGTTTTAAGCTGCCAAGCAATGCCAACATCATCCAAAATACATGTAGACTTTGATGACGTTTAAAAACTTCTTTTTACTGCTTCTAAAATAGAATCTTCTGAAATTGTTGAAATTGCACCTTCATATTCCTTAGGGTATTTATTGCCATATATTGAAGTTGGAACTTTAGGGAATTTTTTTCTGTCAGCCAATAAACAATTTTGAAAAGGCTGATTAAACGGCTTGAATCCAGCATATGGGTGAGTTACTCCCCACAAAGTAATTACGCTCACTCCCATCATTGCCGCCATATGAGCATTGCCAGAATCCATTGCAATCATCCCTTTCAAGTTAGATATAAGTCTTAGTTCATCTTCCATAGTGTATTTCCCAGCTGCAGAATATGTCCCAGGGATACAACTTACAATGTTATTAATAATTTTGATTTCGTAATCTCCAGCACCAAATAACAAAATAAAATAATTCTTGGAAAGGGAGGATATGACTCGCTTCATTTGATGTAATGGATACATCTTAGATTTAAATGCTGCAAAAGGAGCTATGCCTATCATGGGTTTATCAAAGTTAGATATTTGATACTGAATTTCCTTACTAAGAGCTAACGGCTTTTTAATATAGTAATCACTTAATAATAATTTAAAATCAAGATTTCTAATTACATCCGCATAACGTTCCAAAGTTGACTTTAGTGGAGCAAAAACTTTACCCTTTATAAGCCTGCGCTTTTCCGACCTGCCTTTGTTAAGAGAACTGAAATTTAGATTAGGAAGTAACAGTTTTAATAATTTTGTTCTTAAAACATTATGTAAGTCCGCAATGGAGTCAATTTCAAGGGTTTTAATTTTTTTAGCAAGGGTAAAAAGACCAATAAGCCCCCTTATCCCCTTTTGGAAGCTAACATCAATCACCTCTACACCTGCCAAGTGGCTAAATAGTGGGGCGTATTGCTCCTTGGTAAGAACGGAGATTTTAACTTCTGGATAAGATCTTGAAAAAACAGATATCACAGGAACTGTCATAGCCACATCACCTAAAGAAGAAAACCTTATGAGTAATATGTGCTTTACAGGTTCGGCCAAATGGTAGTTTTATTTAGTATTTCTCAAAACAGGGTTTAGCTCAGAGTCATTGTACATTTTCATTTGCTTATAAACCTTCATGTACTTGTCTCCATGAGAAATATCAATTAAAAGATTGTCAATAGCTGAAGATAAGTCTTGACGCTGTTCAACAAGCGTATTCAACTTTATCTCACATGCATTTCTATGGGACTGGGTTGCATCTTGTCTAATACTCTCTGCGCGCATATGATAGATTTTTAATGCTAAGATAGATAAGCGATCAATCGCCCAAGCTGGGCTTTCTGAATTTACAGTTGCGTCAAGCTTAGGCTTAACATCCTTATATTTATGTAAAAAATAACTATCAATATATTCAACTGTATCCGTTCTGTCCTGATTTGAGGCATCTATTTTACGTTTCAACTTTAATGCGTCTTGGGGTTTAATGTAGGGGTCTCTTATAATATCTTCATATGACCATTGAACTGCATCAATCCAACATTTTCTAAATAGTAAATGTGAAATTAAATCTTGATTTTTATCGTATTTATTAACAAATGGAGCGTCTAGGGAGCCCATCTCTTTAAATTGTGTTATCGCGTCGATAAAAATTGCATTTGCTTTTTTTGAAAACATAAACTAGACTATTTAAAGGCAAATATAATGGAATTACTTTTTAAATTTCTAAAATAAATCTAAGGTGATCATAGCATCTTAAAGCTACAAGAATGATTAATGCAAATATAAATGATGTTGGGACCCAAAGAGTTTTTTTCATTTGAGTAAAATTTGCTGCAATAACAGCCAGCGGAAAAGTTAAAAAAAGAAGGTTTCTTGGAGTTTTATCGTATGATATTAAGAAAATTAAAACGCCGATTAAAAACATTAAATATACTGTGATAAAAAGTGCCCTGGTTTGAATGTTTTTAAAGACTAATTGATTAAATGTAGTGAAAAAAGAACATATTGCAATTACTATAATAAGCGCAATGCTAAGTTTTAACTCAAAAGTTAGTGAGGAATAGAAATCAAACTCTTGACTAGGAAGCTCAAGTACTAAATCGGGTAAATCTGTATTTAGTATAATGTTTGAAATAAGGGTAATAACAAATACTGATAGAGCGCCAAAAATAATCACGAATAAATGTTTAAACTGGTCTGTTTTCCACAAAAATATTGTTGCTAGTAAAGGAATAAAATAAAGAATTGCCCAAACATAAAACACAACGGCAAGAGTTAGCCAAAGCCCTGCATCAAAGTATTTTTTTTTAAAATTTATTTTAGTTTGAAAACTGAATATTCTTCTAAAGGCGAGCAATACAAACATGTTTGAAAAAATAACTTTTGGCTCTGCAATGGACTCAGGAACCAACAATATAAATAACGAAAAATAAAGAGCTGCAAAACTATTATTTTGTGTTAAGTTATTTTTGGTTATTATGAATGTCATCAAAAATATTGAAACCAAAAAAGATGAAAAGATAGCCAACTCTAACAAAAAGTTTAAATGCTGAACGCTGTATAGATAATTCCCGCGCTGAAAAAAATACACCAAAATTAATGCCGAAAAAAAAAGGACATAGTGAAATGGCTTAGATATTCTAAAAACCCTTGTAATCATCTTAGGAGTTGATTATATTTGCTGTATAAATATAAGTTTATTCTATAAAATTGTAGTTTGCTTATAAAACTTTTAACTTTTTGCTATGAAAGAATTTTTTACTGCCATTCAAGAGCTTTTTGAAAATGTTTTATTTGTACCATTTGATGTGTTAAGAGAAGCCGAATTAGATAACTGGTGGATTGCAAACATTGTGACTTGGGTTTTCTTAGCTATTCTTATTGTTAGTTTCACGTATTGGATGTTCCAACTAAAAGGATTCAGTGATAACAAAGAAGAAGACAAAACTATAAGTTCTCACTCATTCTTATAAATCAAAGCCTAGATCTTTCCTATATTTCATCCCCGTAAAATTAATTTTTGATACAGCTTGGTAAGTAGTTGCTAGTGCTGATTTATAATCCTCCCCAAGGGCTGTTACAGCGATGACACGGCCTCCAGAGGTAACAACTTTACCATTACTGTTTTCTGCACCGGCATGAAAAACAATTGCATCGCTTACAGCTTTAAGACCTGAAATTTCCATTCCTTTAGCATATGCTTCAGGATAGCCTCCAGAAACAAGAACCACAGTAGTGGCTGATTTTGAATTAATATTTAAATCTATTTTGCTTAATGTTTGATCTCTAATTGCTAAGAATATCTCAACTAAGTCCGTATTTAAGCGAGGTAAAACGACCTCTGTTTCAGGATCTCCCATCCTAACATTATATTCAATAACCATTGGCTGATTATCAACAACTATTAATCCAATAAAAATAAACCCCTTATAAGGTAATTTATCTTTTTTTAACCCATTAATAGTGGGTTTTACAATTTGTTCTTCAATTTTATCTAATAAAATGTTATTGACAAAAGGGACTGGTGATATTGCACCCATGCCTCCGGTGTTTAGCCCTGTATCTCCCTCACCTATACGTTTATAATCTTTTGCTGTTGGTAATATCTTATAATTTTCACCATCGGTCAGAACAAAACAACTAAGTTCAATGCCGTCAAGGAACTCTTCAATAACCACCTTCGCGCTAGCATCTCCAAATTTAGAATCCACTAACATTTTTTTTAACTCTGTTTTGGCTTTATCAATTTCCTCAATAATAAGAACACCTTTTCCTGCAGCTAAGCCGTCAGCTTTCAAAACATAGGGAGGAGATAGTGATTCTAAAAAATCATAACCTTTTTTGAGTTCATTAACTTTAAAACTTTGGTAGCCTGCTGTAGGTATATCATGTCTAAATAAAAATTCTTTAGCAAATTCTTTACTCCCTTCCAATTGAGCTGCTGCCCTCTGAGGGCCAATCACAGTAACTTTTTCTAAAGATTTATCATTTAAAAAATAATCATGAATCCCTCTAACCAGCGGATCTTCTGGCCCAACAATTACCATGCCTATCTTGTGCTTTATAACCGCAGCTTTTATGCCCTCAAAATCATTAACCTCAACGTGGATATTATTAGCGAGTTCTGCTGTACCTGAATTCCCTGGGGCTACAAACAAATTACTACATAAAGGACTTTTCTTGATTTTCCAAGCAAATGTATGTTCTCTACCTCCTGAGCCTAATACTAAAATATTCATTGATTAATATGCTTTATCATCCCCTTGGATGGCTTTTATTATTGTTTTAATTATAATTTTTAAATCTAAAAATAAAGACCAGTTCTCTATATAATAAATATCAAACTTTACTCGCCCAATTATATCTTTATCTGTTTCTATTTCGCCTCTAAATCCACTTACTTGCGCAAGTCCAGTAATCCCAGGCTTGACAAAATGACGCACCATAAATTTATCGACTTTTTTGGCATACATATCAGTGTGGCTTAACATGTGTGGGCGTGGACCAACAACAGACATGTCTCCTAAAAGTACGTTAAGAAACTGAGGTAGTTCATCCACGCTTGTTTGACGCATTATCTTTCCTATTTTAGTTATGCGTTCGTCAGATTTAGAAACTTGGATAACATCTGCCTTGTCATTTAAAATCATTGATCTAAACTTAATACAGTTAAAAGATTGATAACTATATCCGTTGCGCTTTTGAGTAAAAAATACAGGGCCTGAAGACTCTAGTTTAATTAGAATGGCAAGTAAAGGGGTAAGCCAAGACATTAAAAAAAATATGACAAAAACTGAAAAAATAATGTCGAAAATACGCTTAAGAGCTAAGTTGTAAGAGTCATCTAGAGGGATAGATCTAAACTCTAAAACAGGTGCTAATCCATAAAAATCGCGTTTTAGATCTTTATTTAAAATCGTGTTTTCTTGGGGTATAAATTTTACAACCTTTAAATTGTTATCTGCAAATTTGGTAATTGCTTTCACATCTTTTGCTGAAATTTCTGATAAAGAACAATAAATCTCATCAACTTTTTCTTTTTCAATATACTTAAAAAGCTCTTCTAAATTTATTGATTTTGTTTTTTGAACAGAAACTAGTTTTGTGTTTATAAATCCAGATTCTGGTGTATCCTCAAAAAATCTTGCTACATCTTTAGCTTGTTTATTCGTACCCAGAATAATAGTCCTTCTAATATTTCCTTTGAAATACGCACGATACCTTTTCAATAAATAGAAAATTGTGTATTTAAAAATTAAAATAAAAATGAAACAAGTTCCTATGTACTCAATGTTTTGTAAAGGGTTAATCTCATAAACTGGAAAAAATCCAGAATATGCAAATATAAATAAGGCGAAAAATAAGCTCTGCCTAACTAATAGTTGAAAAACTCTTACCACACTAGAATATCGGTAAACTTCATAGAATTTTGAGATCATAGCTGTAGCAATCCACCCAAAAGAGCCTATAAAAATAAATTTCAAAAATGAATTTTGAGGAAAAAGGTAAAATAATGCAACGGTTTGAATTATAGTAAGATCTATAGCATAAGAAATTGGCTTAATCATCCATGAATATCTGCCTTGTCTAAAATTACTCACTTAGCTTTTAATATGTTTTGAAAAGTCTTTGTTTGCGACTTTTAATAGTTTAGCTTTTGGTAAAGCTTTGAAATATTCAAATGTCTTGAGGATGCCTTTATCTCTTTTAATTCTTGGTTGCCAATTTAAGACTTTTTTTGCTAAACTGATATCAGGTTGGCGCTTTAATGGGTCCTCTTCTGGCAAAGACTTATATTGAATACTTAAGTCTAGGTTTGCCAAGGATATAATCTCATTTGCAAAATCTAAAATATTGATTTCTTCTGGATTCCCAAGGTTTATGGGTAAGTTATAGTCACTAAATAAAAGTTTATAAATACCTTCTATTAAATCGTCTATATAGCAAAAGGATCGGGTTTGACTTCCATCACCAAAGACAGAAAGAGCTTCATGCCTTAAAGCTTGACCTATGAAAGTAGGAATTACTCGGCCATCATTCAAACGCATCCGAGGTCCATAGGTATTAAATATTCTTGCTATGCGGGTCTCTAGGCCATGAAAACGGTGGTAAGCCATGGTTAGAGCTTCTTGAAAGCGTTTAGCCTCGTCGTAAACACCCCGTGGGCCTATAGTGTTAACATTTCCAAAATAATTTTCCTTCTGAGGGTGTTCAAGAGGGTTGCCATAAATCTCAGAGGTAGACGCAATCAAAACTCTAGCATTTTTAGACTTAGCTAACCCTAGTAAATTATGACATCCTATGGAGCTTACTTTTAAAGTATGAATTGGGATTTTTAAATAATCAATTGGACTAGCTGGAGAGGCAAAATGTAACACATAATCTATTTTTTCTGATATGGAAATATAATTAGTAACATCATGCTCAATAAATTTAAACTTTGATTTGGAAAGGAGGTGACTAATATTATCTGGATCACCTGTGATGTAATTATCCATTCCAATAACATTAAAGCCCTCTCCAATAAAACGATCACAAAGGTGT
>CABXZJ010000027.1 GCA_902516685.1 uncultured Formosa sp. | reverse complement strand
ACAGAATATCAACCATTTTATCCTCAGATATTAAATTCTCAGTAGGAGAATTATGATTTAGATGGCAAGATTGCAAAAAGAGTAAAGTTAATAAAAGGGTTATAAATCTCATCTGTCAAAAGTTAATCTCATCGCGGAATTTTGATTTATAAAATTATTATTTTCATATACCAAAGTCCCATTCAATATTGTATGAGTTATAGAAGATTTGAAAGAATATCCTTCAAATGGAGACCAACCACACTTGTATAAAATATTATCCGAGTTCACATTCCATGGCTTATCAGGGTCAACCAGAATTAAATCTGCATAATATCCTTCACGAATAAACCCTCTTTTTTTAATTTGAAATAAAATAGCAGGATTATGTGCCATTTTCTCTACTATTTTTTCAATTGAAATTTTATTTTGATGATAAGCTTCCATTAATGCAACTACTGCATGTTGAACCATTGGCCCACCAGATGGTGCTTTTGTGTATGGGTTAGCTTTTTCATTTTTTGTATGCGGAGCATGGTCGGTGGCTATTATATCAATACGATCGTCCAAAAGCGCCTCCCAAAGTGCATCTCTGTCATCAGATGTTTTAATAGCAGGATTCCATTTAATAAGGCTTCCTTTTTTCTGGTAATCTTTGTCAGTGAAATATAGATGATGTATACAAACCTCTGAGGTGATTTTCTTCTTATGTAATGGCTTTTTATTTGAAAAAAGCTTAACTTCTTTGGCAGTTGATATATGAAAAACATGTAATCTTGCACCAGTTTTTTTTGCCAATTCAATTGCCTTTGAAGAAGATATATAACATGCTTCTTCGCTTCTAATTACAGGGTGGTACTTAAATGGGATTAAATCTCCATATTGGTCTTTAAATTTTTTGGTATTAACTTGAATAATATGTTCATCCTCGCAATGAACAGATATTAATAAATTTGTTTTCGAAAATATCTTTTCCAAAACATCAGGGTTGTCAACTAGCATGTTTCCTGTAGATGAACCCAAAAAAAGTTTTAACCCAGCGACATTTTTAGCGTTAACTTTTAGTATCTCATCTATATTATCATTAGTACCACCGAACATGAAAGAGTAGTTTGCAAAAGATTTTTCTGAAGCAATTTTAAATTTTTCATCTAAATTACTTATAGTTGTTGCTTGTGGTATTGTGTTAGGCATTTCTATGAATGAAGTAATACCTCCAGCAATAGCCGCTTTGGACTCTGATGCAATATCACCCTTTAGTGTTAATCCAGGTTCTCTGAAATGAACCTGATCATCAATCATACCTGGTAAAAGAAATTTATTTTTGGCATCAATTATTTTCGTTTGATTATTTATTGAGTATTCTGAAGAACCAAATTTTTTAATTTTTTGACCCTCAATAAATAGATTTCCTTTAAAAATTGAACCTTCATTTACAATTCTTGCATTTTTAATTAAAATTGAAGTTTTATGCATTTATAGTTTACCTAATATTCTTTGAAGTCTCATCCAAACTACTCCTTTGACAGCTTCATAAATTATACTTTTTGTGAGTTTAGAAACACCTCTTTCCCTGTCCGTAAAGATAATAGGTATTTCTTTTATTTTAAATTTTTTATTGAACGCTTTGTATTTCATTTCAATTTGAAAAGCATACCCTATAAATTGTATTTTATTTAAATCTATAGATTCTAAAACTTTCCTCTTGTAACAAACGAAACCAGCAGTAGGATCTTTAACAGGCATGGCTGTAATTACACGAACATAAACAGATGCAAAATAAGATAATAAAATTCTCGAAATGGGCCAATTAACCACATTTATACCATTTATGTAGCGAGAACCCACAGTAATATCATTTCCGTCTATGAAACAAGAGTTATACAAATCAATCAACGACTTTGGATCATGTGAGAAATCTGCATCCATTTCAAAAAAATATTTGTAAGTTCTTTTTAATCCCCAATTAAATCCTTCTAAATATGCCTTACCAAGGCCGTTTTTTGAAGAACGATTTAAGAGAAATAGCCTAGACGAAAATTCTTTTTGAACAGACAATACTTCTAAAGATGTACTATCAGGTGAATTATCATCAACTACAAGAACATGACATTTCAAATATATTGAAAGAATTTTACGTAAGAGCAGGGCGATATTATCAGCTTCATTGTAAGTCGGTATGATAATTAAAGTGTCTTTCAAAAAAGAGATTTATTAGCAAAAATAAGGTATTTAAATAGATATCTAAATACAAATTTTCTTCATAATTTTGCGTATGATTCGTGAAGTAATTTCAAGTGATATTTATGTTGTTTGTTCGATAACTAGTTTATTTTTAATTCTTATTACAAAAACTCTTTACAAACGCCACTTTTTAGATTTTCTAAGTTTTTTAGGAAATTCGAACTATCTGAAAATTTATTTAAATCAAAATAAATTTTTCACTTTATTTAATTTAATACTTTTTCTAAATCTATGCTTGAACTGTGTTGCATTTATTTATATATACTCATCGCAAATAAAAATAAACTTAGTAATTTCAATCAAAACATTTTTAATTTTATTCGGACTAATTGGATTTTATTTAATTGCGAAAATTTGTGTAAAACTTTTCTTAGGATATGTATTTAATATAGACAAAGAAATGAGCATTTTAATATTTCAGCAAATTAGTAGTTTAAACTTTGTTGGATTGATTTTACTTCCTATAAATTCCATATTGGTTTTTACTTTTAAATTTGACTCCGTTGCTATTAAAACATGCATAGTTGTAGTAATTTCGGTTGTTGCTTTTGGAATGATTAAAACTATTCAATCAAATCTAAAACTTATTTTAGCTAATTTCTTGTATTTTATTTTATATATTTGCACCCTGGAAATTGGTCCTTATATTCTTTTTTATGATTATCTAAATGTACCCAATTATTTATAGATACTAGACTTTATGAAAGTTAAAACTATTTTAGTTTCACAACCTGAGCCTAAGGTTGAAAATTCGCCTTATTTTGACCTTCGTAAAAGTCAAAAAGTAAAGATTGATTTTCGTCCTTTCATCCATGTTGAAAATGTTACTACTAAGGAAATAAGATTACAGAAAGTAGACTTCTCAAAATATTCTGCCATTATATTGACAAGCAGAAATGCTATAGATCATTTTTTTAGAATAGCTGAATCGATGAGATTTAAAGTTCCTGACACTATGAAATATTTTTGCCAGTCAGAGGCAGTTGCATATTATCTTCAAAAATATGTTGTTTACAGAAAAAGAAAAATATATGTAGGTAAACGTACCTTTTCAGACCTAATACCCTTAATAAGCAAGTACAAAAACGAGACCTATCTACTCCCCTCTTCAGATAAACTAAAATCCTCAGTTCCAGATGCACTAGAAGCAATTGGTGTAAATTGGAAACAAGCAGTTTTTTATAAAACTGTAATAAGTGATCTATCCGACTTAGCAAATGTATATTATGACATATTAGTATTTTTTAGCCCTTCTGGCATTGAATCATTATTTCATAATTTCCCGAATTTTAAGCAAAATAAGACGCGAATAGCTGTCTTTGGAAATACAACGGTTAAAGCTGTAGAGAATAAAGGCCTTAGGGTTGATATTTCTGCTCCTAGTAAAGATACTCCGTCAATGAGCATGGCTCTTGAACGTTACATAAAAAAAATGAATAAAAAATAATACTAATTTTTTTCATTTTTCAAGTTTCTTCTTGTTTGAATATGTTTTTTGTACATTTAATTAAGATTAAATATTATGCTCTATAGATTTATTTTTCTAATACTAATTTTTACACTTATAAGTTGTAATGATGAGCCTTATGGCTCCACTAACACAGAAAATAATGATTTAGATGGAAACAATACAGTAAATGGATTTACTCCTTTAAACGGGTACTGGAAATTCGATGTAATTAGTTCAAGTGAGGATGTGCCTGAAATGAATTTCTCAGCATCTGACTCTGTTTACGTCTCTGAAATTTTTCAAGATTCTTTTACAATATCTGTTAACGATGACAGCATTGCAAATGGAACTATGAATATGATCTTATCAAGTGGAAATTTATACAGCACCCCTAACTCTTTGAGTTTAAACGGTACTATAAATATTCCTGAGGATTTATCAAGTATTGTATTACTAAATAATATTACATTGACAGGCTTAAAAATCTTTGATTTAAGTGCTGATAATGGTGATATCCTGTTTTTTCAAGAAGATTCTTTTAGTAATAGTATACAATTGGAAGAGACTGAAATACCAATTAACTTAAGTTATGAAATTCAAACTAAAAAAAACAATTTTCATAACTCTATAAATCTTAACGGAATAAGTTACAACAACGTATTTGAAGGAAATTTAGCGTTCTCTATCTCTGTTAATGCAACATTCTCATTGTTGGGGTTTTCACAAACTGTAGCAATATTTGAACCACAGGATATAATCTCAATTAACTACTATTATGCAGAATCAATTGGATTAGTAAGAGCAGAGTCTTATATAGGATACGAAATATCAACAGGACTTACTCAATTATCTAATTTAACAGGTTTTAATCTTAATTTTCCAACAAATTTAGAGATTGAAGTTATCGAGGAATTAAATGAATTTATTGAAGAATAATTTTCTAACTAAAAAAAATCTTGAACATAAAAAACACATAAATTAGTACAAGCAAAAAACCTTCTTTTAATTGTAATTTATTACGTCTTGAAATTATAACTAATGGCAAAAGAGCAAATACAAAAGCTAACATCCATAAAACATCTCTCGAAAGAATTTCGAGATCTTCAATAGTTATATTGTCTACAATTGCTGTCAGACCTAAAACTGAACCAATATTAAAAATATTAGAACCAATAAGGTTCCCCAGAGATAATGCCCTTTCTTTTTTGATCACTGCGACAACAGATGCTGCCAGCTCGGGAACACTCGTTCCAAGTGCAACTAGTGAAACTGATATTACAGCTTCACTCATCCCAAACTGATTAGCTACTGAAACCGCTCCATTTACCAACCAATCAGCTCCATAATAAAGTGATATACCACCAATTATAAGCCAAATAATAATTTTAAAATTAGAAATACTTGATAGAGAATTCATTT
Organism: uncultured Formosa sp.; assembly: GCA_902516685.1. Next base: position 7,669 of record CABXZJ010000027.1, on the reverse strand, counting down.
CATTGTCTATTTCAAATTTAGAAACTCGAGATTTCTTTATTAGTAAAATAATAAATACTAGTAATGTTGTAAATAAAATAACGCCCTCCAGTGAAGACAATTGGTAATCATTTCTTAGAAAGAAGTAAACAAGAAGTGAAAAAATGAGTAATGCAGGCCAATAAAATTTATAAAAAGATTTATCAACCTCTATGGTTGTACAAATTGAAGTAATTCCTAAAACAAGACCAATATTAGCGATATTTGATCCTATTACATTATTTATTGCAATATCAGGAGAGCCTTGAAGTGCTGCGTTTAAACTTACCAAAAGTTCTGGCATAGAGGTCGCGAATGAGACCACAGTAAGTCCAATAACCATTTTTGAAAGATTTAATTTAAATGAAAGACTAACTGATGCACGAACTAGGAAGTCTCCTCCAATCACAAGAAGAAGGAAGCCTAAAAGCATAAAAACAATATCCATAGAAATTATTTTTAGCGAAGATAACCTAAGATTTGAAAATAGTTAGATATATCGTAAAGAAATTCTATTTTTGGAATATGAAATTAATTTTTAAAGTTTTAGCATATTTAAATAAACTTCTATTACCCAGTATGACAAAAAACCGATTGGATTTGAACGAAGCATCCAAGTTTCAAATGGTTCTCATAGGTTGGCGAACTTTTGTAACTAAGAGAGCCTTAGATTAATTCCTAATTTTCAATTTTTATTTCAATTTAAATGTTTAAAATAAATAAGAAGACTGCAAGAGGACTTGAGTTTATTGAACTCAGAAGTTCTGACTCAAGAACCAAGTTACGTTTATGTTTAAACAAAGGAGGAAGTGTTGATAAGCTTACAATCAAAAATATAACTATTATAACAAACTTACATCCAATTCCATTCAATAAATGTTATCCATCTTCAATTTTATTTCCTTTTGCAAACAGAATAAAAGACGGAGTGTATAATTTCAAAAATAAGAACTACAAATTTTACTGTAACGAAAAAAGTGCAAATAATGCTATTCATGGCCTAGTTTACAATAAATATTTTGAATGTATTGTAGAAAAATTAACAACTAAATATGCAAGCATTAAACTTTTTTACGAAGAGGATAAAATAAATGACTGTTTTCCATTTACTTACCGCATTGAGCTTAATTATAAATTAACAACGAAATCCTTAAAACTCAAGGTTAAAATAATTAATACCGGAAAACAAAAATTCCCGTTTACCGTAGGTTGGCATCCGTATTTCAAATCATATGAACTGAGTAAAAGTAATTTATTGTTTTCAACAAATAAAAAACTTTTAGCAGATTCTAGGAAAATTGCAATTAAAATCGTGGATTGTAATTTTAAAATGCCTTTAAGTTTAAAGGACAAAACTTTAGATGATGCATATATCTTAAATGATCGTAACGTAGAATTTTTTACACCAAAATATGATTTAAAATTAAGCTCATCACAAAATGAAAATTATTTACAGCTTTATACGCCAAAAGACATTGATGCAATTGCAATTGAGCCAATGACTGGTGTTTCAGACAGTTTTAATAACAAAATTGGATTGAAAGAATTATCTCCTAAAAATTCTTTCGAGATCACCTGGAATATGGATGTTATTCCAAAGTGAAATTATTGATTAAATACTCCCCTTTAACAGTTTGAAACTATTTTGCTTATTTTTAGTTTTTATTGTAATTATATATAAACCAACATTTAAAGTTGAAAGTTTCAATTTTATAGATCTATCTATGAAATTTAAAGGTCCCTCGAGAATAATTTGACCAAATTGATTTGTGATTTTAAATGAACAGTCCTGACCATAATACTCAGATAAAGGTTTAATATTGATATAATCGTGAAATGGGTTAGGATAAATTAACCACTCTTTGGAATTAAAATCATTTGAACTCAAGTTTTGATTAAGGCAGGACTCGGGAACGCAGTAGGAGCTTTTTATTAAGTCTTGTATTTTAGAATCTGTAAAACTAGTATTATTTGTGTTTTCCAAAAATGTATTATCTATGTTTTGATCGTCAGCCGCTAGAAAATCTTGCATTAGCGTTGCGATAACTTGTCTGTAATCAAATTGTACCGATTCAATCTGATAGTTATTAGTCGCAGTAGCTTCACTAAAATCAACATTTACCCCAGAAACGCCACTTTTTATTGGCTTCCCAAAAACAAATACAGGAGCTACTTCTCCATGATCGGTTCCAAAGCTACCATTTTCTTTAGCTTTCCTACCAAATTCAGATATTGTAATTCCGACAATATCGTCTCCAATACTATCCGAATTGATATCATTGGTAAAAGCTTCAACAGCAGAAGATAATTCATCTAATAAATCATAATGTTTACCTAATATATCACCAGATCCTTGAACTTGGTTATTATGTGTATCAAAACCTCCTAATCTAACAAGGTAAACTTTAGTTTGAATTCCTCCCCTAATTAATCTCGCAACTGTTTTAAGTTGATCTGCAAGGTCAGTGTCTGGATAATTTGAACTAATATAATTACTACCATTATTAAAAGCAGTTGAAATTGCTTGGGCATAAGTGTTAGAAAATGCGTCAGTATCTACAATATATTGTAACTCATCACCATAATGAGAATTCGGAAAATTAGCAGGATATTCTCCTGAGAGTCCACTTAAAACTGAGTAAAAGTTTTCAGAATCTTGACCACTTAGGTTTATTGCTAAATCGTGATCATTTTCGCCATGAAAACCGAGTGAAGTATTTCTAGAGCCAATTTGAATTCCCATTGGATAAACTGAAGGTATTAAATCAGCATAATGATTTTCCATAAAACGTCCTATCCAACCATTGTTTTGACCATTATTCCAATTATTACCATCGTTCCCTGTATTGTAAATATCAATTGACGCAAAATGACTCTTGTTTGCTGATGGATAACCAACAGATTGAATTATCTTTAGTTGATCTTGGTCGAATAAATTATAAAGGCCTGATAGTGTTGGATGGAATGCAATGTCTTGGTTCGTACCCATTAGACTTGAATCAATATCGCTCAAAGGCATCAAAACAGAGGACGGAATATGAATTGTTGGACGCATATTAACATAGTCTGAATAAACGTTCAATGGAATAATTGTATTTAAACCATCATTTCCCCCTTTAAGTTCAATCAAAACTATTTTACGGTTTGAAAAATCGCAATTAAAATTATTATTCAAAAATTTGAATGAGGCATTGACTTGTACAGGCAATAATCCAGCTGCAGATGCGGTACTTGTTAGCTTTACAAATTGTCTACGTTTCATAATAATTATAATATTTACATCAACTGAAATTCAGGGGCATTAATTAATTTTGTAAAAAGGGAATCTAATCGATTTTTCACTTGTACATCATCACCATTTGTAATATAGTCTGACCAGGCTGCAGCCCAGTAACCTGAGTTTGAGTCATTTAATGTATCAATAAAATAATCTAAGCGGTCTGAATCTAAAGACTCACAAAAAAACAGTTCGGACAACTCTGTAACAAGTGTTGTTGAATTATACGGGTCTGATATATTATTTGAATTAGAAATAAAATCAATACAATTAAATTGAACTTTGATATTTTGATAGTAATTAAATCCATTGGAATTTGTTTGAATACCTAAAATTTTATTTTTACCAGCAATTAAAGATTCAATGGTTTTATAACGAGCTACAATGGTATTAGAACTAAACCAACTACGGTCAAAATTTGGTCCTTGATAGTCTCCAGGGTATCCTGCAACAGTATCAGGTGAAAAAATATTCATTCCAGAACCTGGGAAAAAAGTATTATGACAAAAGTTCCAATAAAAATGATAAAAGTCAAGCTGATCAATCGACCAAGTAGTAGGAGCATTTGAGCTAGAGGCTTCTGGATTTGGAATAGGCATATCAATTAATGAAATAAGTTCACTTATAAACTGTACAGGGGGTTTAATCATACCCCCAACAATTTCATTAGTTGAATCAGAATTATCTTCATCATAAAAATGTTGTGATTGTAGTAAAGTTTGAACTACATTTAATAGGTTATAGTTTGAATTCATTAGTTGAACCGATAATGGATAAATAATATTATTTTCTACATCACTATTCCATTCTCTCCTTACAAAAAACCTGTAAGCCTTGCGACAATAAGATTTGGCAGTTTCCAAATTTGAAAAAATCATTTCAACAAAATCATCAACTTCATCAATAACTCCTTCTTGATCTGTTCCCCCATTAATAGTTTGGTTACTAAAAGCACTACTAAATTCTTTTTGACCTGTATCATGTTGAGAAATTTTTACATATCCAAATGGTATTCCTGTATCTGGATCAACAGTATCACGTAGTGGCTTTACTTTAATACCAGTAAAAACCCTAGCTGCTTGTTGAATATCGTTTTCAGTATAATTTGTATAATTACCCTCAGCTATTTGAGGTCCCTTGAGAATTGTGAATAATTCCAAAAACTCGCGCGCGTAGTTTTCATTTGGATTATTTTTATTATTTGTTGTATTATCTAAATAATACAACATCGCATTGTCAAATGATATTTTTTTAGCTAGAGTTTTTATGCTACCAAGAGCATAAAAATCAAGAAGTTTTAAATAGTCATAGAAATATGATGACTTACCTGCACCATTATTTTTTGAAACAGTAAAACAAGTATGTAAAAAGTAAACCAGCTTATGCTTTAAACAATTTTGTTTTAGCATATTATACCACCACCAGCCGGTTACTATTGCTCTTTTTTTATTTTGCCCATAGGGATATGAGGATGGAGGATTTCCGTTGTGAATCCAAAAACCATCTATTGAACCATTTTGATTGTTTGTAGTGGTATCGTAAGGATCTTGCCAAGGGGTAGTAGTATCAATAGATAGCTCAGATACTGCCTGAGCAGGGGTTAATGTTGCAAAATAATTCAATGTAGATTTAGAGTAATGAAAACAAGCGCGTCTTAGCAAATGCTTTGCTTTTCGTATACCTAGAACAGATGTTGATGGTGATAGTGACGCCATTAATTATAATTGTCTCTAAAATTAATTTTCTAAAGTTAGTTAATTTCTTTTAAATTAAATTTTTTATTTAACACTGACAATTAAAGATCTTATTTGTTTAAATAATCTTTGTTTTTTCATATAAATTGGTAATTGAGTAAAAACTAGATAATGCACTAGGTTTAAATATGAAATTAATAATTAAGATAAACCCAGCCAGTGATTACATCTTTATCACTATTGTTTAAATCAAGCCTGTAAAAATAAGTTCCTACTGGCACTCTTTTGTTAGAATTTTTTATGTTACCATACCATTTATTTGAATTATCTCCTTCAAAAACAAGTGTTCCATAACGATTGAAAATTTTTAATTTGTGATCGATGAATACGTCGTACAAGTTTTTAATATTAAAATAGTCATTAAAACCATCATTATTTGGTGAAAATCCATCTGGAATTTTTGGAAAACAGCTCATATAAACATCAATAGCATCTATACTTTCACAACCATTCAGGTTGAGCTGTGATACATAATAAGAACCAACGCTCAAAGGAGTGTTTGGAGTAAGAGGTTGACTAGAATCTAATGAATGATATATATTGATGTTAGGGTAGTCCGAAATAATATCTCCAATATTAAAATAGTCACAAATACTAATTTCAGATATTTCAAAATTGGAAGGTCTTGGGTTTACTTCAATAATCATAGAACTTGACGAATTACATTCCTCATTTAGTGTAATTTCAAGAGTGTATTCCCCCTGATTTGAGATACCAATATTTTCAATAACGGGGCTTTGAATGTCTGATGTAAAACCTGCAGGACCGCTCCATGAGTAAATGGCGTCTTCAATAAAAGGACCCTGAAATTCTATAGAATCGCCTTCACATAAAATATTTTCGGCAGTAAAACTACTATCAAACTCACCAAAATCACTAAAATAGCCATAACGACAACCTGAAGTTGCACCGCCGTGAATTAATCCCATGTGAAAGCGGTAATTTGAATTCAAGACTCTAATTGCAGCATTAGGACTAATAAGGCTTGTAAAGTCTAATTGTGCATATATCCAGTTTTGATTAGAACCTGGAACATAACTAAAATCGTTAGCACTAATTGTTGAACTACTACCTTGTATATAAAAATCATTTTCTGAACCAGCTGGTGCAAGTATATTCAAAGCAAAAAATTCTGATGTGGAACGCACAACCGAAACATCAAATGATCCGGTACAATCTATCGGAGGTAATATTGCTTGACCAACTTCACAACCAAAACCACTCATATGTAAAACATATGTTGGTTCTGAAGTAAATATGTAGACAGATTCATTTGAAAGAGTAATTTCAGTAGTTTCAAGTGCATCTATTGTAGCAAATTGAACTCCATCAACCATAACAGTTGTGTTATTTTCTTGCGCTGTCACATAAACCTTATCAGGGCCATACAAATATCCCTTTACTGCGATATACTCTTGCCCTAGTAGTTCTGTTGGTATCAATTGATCACCAACTAAATCGGCACAGCCTCCATACGGACCAGATAAACTGTCTTCATGAATTGTTACTGAAATATTTTTATTTGAATTTATTGTTGTTCCTGATAAACTTTCATTCAATATACTATTTAAAGCTTTAATCCCATAGCTTTCTCCTTTATCGAGTGTTATAGAAAATTCTTCACTAGCTAAAAATCCTTCTGAATCTTGAGTTAAAACAATATCAATTGTGGTGGCATCTTCTGTGGCAACAATATTGAAGCCGGCGTAGTATCCTGCTCCTGAATTATTAAAAGATTGATAAGGGGTTATAAATGAAGTCCCTAGGGCATTTTTTCCTTTTAAAGAAAAAATATCTGGATTGCAATTACATCCTGGACTAACCTCATAGTATACCATAATTTCAGAAGTTGAAACAATTTTAATTCCAAAATCTAAAACAGTATTGGAAGGTTTGTTTTCAATAATATCAATAAAAGAAGTGAGGTCTAGTTCATATGAATCGTTAGGTGGCATTTGAAATTGAATAGGGTCAAAAGCAGGGTTAGCAGGCTGAGTGAGAATAATTGTTGAAGGATTACTATAAGTAGCAAATTTTAGATAAATGGGGCGGTCTCCATGGTTTTGATTCACCTCAGGTGCAATAAACCAGAATTCAGTATCAATCTGTGCATAACAATTATTCAAGAAAGAAAAATATGCTAAAACAAAAAACGATATTAAAAATATTTTTTTCATAAGACATATGCTTATTAAACGTAAAATAAAAAGTGTCTACAAAAATAAATTGTTATTCATGAAGATAATAATTAATCCAATCTTACGAGTTTTCAAACTTTTTTAAGGATGAAAATTACTAACTAATCAACTCGACTCCAAGTTTGAGTGATATCACCATCTTCGAAAGGCGTTTGCATTTCATCATTCCCTATAAAAGTTACTTGTAATTGATCTCCATCAATCTCATATAAATCAGAGCCAATATTTTCCCAACTTCCTGGTCCATAGGTTTCTAGTTCAGTACAAATGCTACCATCATCAGGAAAACACTCCCAAACATTTTTTACGACATCTGATTGAGTAAAAATAAATGTGTCAGGCGACCCATCATCATTTTCCATAAAGCAACCTCTACAGGAACCTCCCCAATCTCCTCCATCAATTTCTTCATTTACTAGTAC
>CABXZJ010000026.1 GCA_902516685.1 uncultured Formosa sp. | reverse complement strand
TACAGATAATGGATTTTGGGATACTTTTCGTGCAGTATTCCCTTTTTATAATTTGTTATACCCTGAAAAAATGGGTGAAATTATTCAAGGCATTATGGTTAACCCATATAAGGAAAGTGGTTGGTTGCCCGAGTGGTCACCATTTAGCTTATCGTTTTTAAATAATTCCCCAGATCCGTTCCATGTTCCATAGCTATTAAAAGGGGTTTTAAACTCAATTATAAAATAATTTGAGAAATTTTCTGGGACTCCACCAGAGTTGTTTTTTGAAATACCATAGATTGTATTTTTTTCGGAATTTATTTCAACACTTGACCCTTTAAAAAAAGCATCGATGATAATATTTAATTTTTTTTGAGTACCAGAACTAAGCTTAAAATGGGCCGAACTCCTTGTAGGGGAAACTTCTAAATCTATGTCAGAATCAACAAATTTAACCTTATAGTGATGTGGCTTAACGATTTGGTTCTTGTAGTTTGCCCTTCTTTGCTTTTCCAGTACCTTAAGTACTCCTGTTGTTGGCATAATAGAGAACGCTCCGTAATCATTAATCCATGGGCTTGGCTGATGGGTTTGTCGTATCCCGACAAGTCCTGAATTTTTATGTGTATAAATCCAACCATCCCCCATCTTTCCAGTTTGAGGTGTCCAAAAATTCATTCCCCAAGGCAGGGCAATCGCAGGATAAGTATTGCCTTTAGAAAGTTCGTGAGATGAATCGCTTCCAATCAATGGATTCACATACTTAGTAAAATCTTTGTCACTTTGGGCAAAAAAATTCCCATTAAAAAAAATTACAAAAAATAATACTAAACGCTTCATATAAAATTTAATATACTATAGATTTTGGTCTGTTTTTATAATCTTTACCAAACTCTTTGTTTGGCTTATCACTCATAACAAATTTTAATTCGCCACCATTTGTAATGTCCTTATGAGTTATGTAAGAATTGTTGTAATTCTTACCATTTAATGATATGGATTCTATGTATATGTTTTTTTCTGAATTATTTTCAGTTATAATTTTAAAGTTTTTATCCCCTTGAAGTTCTATTAAAACTTCATCGAAAATAGGGCTTCCAAAAACATAAGCTCCATTAGAAGGATTGACAGGGTAGAAGCCTATTGAAGAAAAAATATACCAGGCAGACATTTGTCCACAATCTTCATTACCACTGAGTCCGTCTGGCTGGTCATTGTATAATTCACTTAAAATATATCTAACATTTTTGGGAATCTTGTGTTGCGCCCCTGCGTAAGCATACATATAAGTGGTGTGGTGACTTGGTTCATTTCCATGTGCATACTGGCCGATCAAGCCTGTAATATCCATTGATGAACCCTCTTCAAGTTCTGATGACATACTAAACAAGGTGTCAAGTTTTTCTATGTATTTTTCATCCCCACCAAGTAGCGCAATTAAACCTTCAGGGTCTTGAGGCACAAGCCATAGATATTGCCATGCATTCCCCTCGCAATAATCATTAATTCTATGTTGTGCGGAAACAGGATCAAATGGAGTTCTCCATTCACCATTAGATAATCTACCTCTCATAAATTTTGTTTCCTCATCAAAATATGTTTTGTAAGCTTTTGATCGATCTAAAAAGTAATGATAATCATCTTTCTTGTTCATCTCGTTTGCTAATTGAGCAATTCCCCAATCACCAATAGCGTATTCCATAGAACTAGCCACAGACTCCACCATTAAATCAGAAGGAATGTATCCAAGATTCATTAATTCCTTTACTCCGGGCTCAAAATAACCTGTAGCACTTTTTTTAACCGCATTAAAGGCTTCTTCTTTGTCTATGTCAAACCCTTTTAAAACCGCATCAACAACCACGGGTATAGCGCTGTAACCGGGCATTGTGTTGGTTTCATTCCCACGGAGGTGCCAAACAGGTAGCTTACCCTGATGATCAAATATTTTGAGCATAGAATTGACCATGTCACTCACTCTTTCTGGATGGGTTATTGTATAAAGCGGATGTGCCGCTCTGTATGTATCCCAAAGAGAAAAAAGCGTATAATTTGTGAAAGTATTATCTGAGTATACTTTTTTATCAGTTCCTCTATATTCTCCATTAACATCATGATATAAATTAGGTGCAATCATCGTGTGGTACATGGCTGTGTAGAATATTTTCTTCTTCTTAATATCTTTTGTTTTTATTTTAATTTTTGACAATTCACTATTCCATTCAGAGATAGCATTATTGTGAACTTCTTCAAAATCCCAATGTGGGATCTCGTGAATTAAGTTTTCTAAAGCATTTTTCATACTAACGGTTGAAACACCCATTTTAAAAAACACTTCTTCATCTTTGGCTGTTGTGAATTCTAAAAAACCTTTTACATATTTACCCTTTTTTTCATTCTTATTGATTTTTTTTCCTCTATCATACAATAAAAAATTCTCTACAGGTTTTGATGTTACAACAGAAAAGAATTCTCTTTGATCTACTGCCCATCCGGTGGAAAATCTATAGCCTTCAAATAAAGTGTCATTTACTTTTCTTAAGAAAGTTTCTGTGGGTCTATCGGCACTCCCTTCTCCTAAGTCAATAATAATTCTAGAATCCATCGATTTTGGGTAGGTATACCGGTGAAGGCCTGCTCTTTTAGAAGCCGTCAACTCTACCTGAATATTGTAACGCTCTAAAAAGACACTATAATAACCCGGTGAAACCTGTTCTTTTCCTTTTCTGTATAGGGATGAATAGCCCTTCATGTGATTTTCTTGTGTCCCAGCATTTATCTTGAGTGGACCGTTTACAGGCATGACGGTTAATTCTCCTAAATCTGACATACCTGTGCCACTAACATTTAGATGACAGAATCCTTTTACAATACTGTCAGAATAATGGTAGGAAGAAGACCAGTCCCAACCTTTATTGAAATTTGTGGGTCCAACTTGTACGCCACCAAATGGAACATTTGCTCCGACAAAAACGTGTCCATGTCCACCTGAGCCAATAAAAGGGTCCACGTATTGTACATAATTATTTTCTATTTTGCCCTTAAAGCTAAAAATCGAAATACTAATTAATATAGCTAATAAAGTATATGTTAATTGTTTTATTCTCATGTGTGATTTTTTTATTAGTAGTTAGGCGGATTCTCTTTAATTATCCATTTATTTTTTATATCACCATTGAATATAATATCTCCACCATTTTTGATTTTATCAAAGCTTAACCACGTACTATGATATTCTGTACCGTTAACATTTAGTGATTTTATTATATCTACAACTTTGTTTTTCTTTTGGATGGTTAAAATATTATCAGGAGTTCGAATACTTATTTTTTGAAATTTTGGTAAATTCACTGCAAAACCCCCAACACCTGGTATGACAGGGTAAAGTCCTATGGAAGAAAAAACATACCAAGACCCCATTGTTCCAAGGTCATCATTACCAGGTAAACCAGATGGAGAATTTTGATACATCTCACTGTGGATTCTGTTGATTGTTTTGGATGTTTTCTCAGGTTCATCGGTCCAATTGTAAACCCATGGAACATGAAAATCTGGTTCATTCCCCGAGGCGAACCATTCATCTTCATATCTTGCATCCAACCTAACAAAAAGAGAATCTAACCTTTTTTGGGCATTTTTTTTACCTCCAATTTTTTCAATCAATCCGTCTAAATCATAGGGCACCATCCAAAAATAATTCTTATAAGTACCTTCTCTCCAATCATGGTTAATATCTTTCCAAATATTGTTGGGATATTTGGAATTAAGCCATTTAATTTTTGAATTATATATATTTTGCCAATTTTTAGATCTTTTGAGGAAAAAATTATATTGATCTTTATCATTTAAGGCTTGTAATGCAAATTGAGCAATGGCAAAATCGGAAGACGTATATTCTAGATGCATGGAAGCGAAAGTATGACCATACTTTATGTATTCTTCCAAATAAGGCCTAATTTCCTGATTTTGAGACCTCAATCTAGGAATTGTGGCCCCACTTTTCATGTGCTTAAATGCATTTTGAACATCGAAGTCTTTGGCACCAAAACAATACGAATTTGAGATTAAAATAGGTGTAGGGTCTCCCTGCATAATACCTGTTTCAATGTTTGCTAAAATCCATCTGCCATAACCCCCTGACTGATCGGCAAAATCTACCAAAGATTGCATCATATCACTACTTTGTTCTGGAAACAACCAAGCCAACAATTGTGCTTGTGTCCTGTAAGTATCCCAAACGCTAAAAGAGCTGTACTGATCTCTTCCATTCGTTACCTTTTGAATTTTAAAATCTGCACCTAGATATTCCCCATTAGCGTCACTTACAACATTAGGATGAATAGGACTGAAAATTAAATCCAACGTCCTCCGATTTCATATTTATTTTAGCATTTTCAACTGAAACGAATGAAATAGAAATTCTATATTTAACTTCTTTATTTTTTGAAGTATCAAATGTGAAAATGGTACCAGAATTTGGTCCATCTATTGATTTATTTTTTGAAATTTTATTCTTTTTCCAAACTTTATGATTCAATGATGGCCTGTCAAATTCCACATAAAAAAATACAGGGTAATTTGTATCTGTTCCACAAAAGTCTCCACCAGTTGCATAACCTTCACAGCTCGTTAAAGAAGTGTTTTTAACAAATGCATCTTTAACTTTAGTTGAGTTAATACCAGATCCAATAATTATTGAACCCTTGTCATTAGAGTTAAATTTAAATTTTGCAATTGCAGTTCTTTTAGTGGTAGTAACACTAATTTCTGTTCCATCGTTCATCTCTACAGACAAAAAACCAGCTTTGGAGTCTTTAATTGACTTATAGCGATCAAATGACTCCATGTTGTTTGGAGATTTTTTGATTTCGTTAGAGGTGGCAATAACAGGAAAATTGCCCATATTTGGACAGCCTGCACCGCTAAGCTGAGTAACAACAAAACCTTTATTTGGAGAAAAAAAACTGGGTGTAAATTGAAGCATTCCAAATGGATAGGTTGCTCCTATAAATGTATATCCACTGCTCAATCCATTGTCTTTAGATCCTATTGTTGTATTTACATAATTATGTAAATCTTGCGAGTGTGATTTTAAAAAAACAAGACAAAATAATAGCGATAGATATATGCTTTTATTCAATGATTGCACCATTCCCTTCAAAATTAACTTCTATAAATTGACATCCACTACCAGCAACAGTATTAACATACCTGATTTTTAAATACCGAACCATTTCATTTGGTTGAACTTCATATTCCGTAGATTGAAGGTTTGCACCTTCAATATTTTGTGAGGACAGTAGTATCCAGCCTGCATCAATTAAGCTGGTCGAGCTTGTAGGACTAGAGATTACATTGTTTCCATTAGACTGAAAACTAGGTAAAATGCTAGCATCAACCAAATCTAGTCTTCCCCAAATCTCTAGTTCTGTAGGATTATTTCCTGAGTAGTTGGAAGGATCTCTGAAATGAAATTTAGCAACTCTAAGTTGAGTAATGACTCCCAAATCTATCGTAAAATGACCGGGTACTGCATTCTCCCCAGAATGATACCCATAGACATCGCTTCCAGACCAAATAGCATTATTATCCCATAAATAATCACTTGGACTGGCACTGTAGAATGTACCAGGGTTATCACTTGGCATTGAAGCTATCGAAAATAAAGATTTATCGTGATTAATGGGTTCTGTATTTTGCCCGTAAAATGTCATTTCAGTAAGTTGAGAGTGATTATTCCCTACTGTCGATACAACTCTATATTTAACGTATCTAATACTAGTGGTAGGGCTGATTAAAAAATTGTGAGTACTTTGATTCGCGCCATCAATATTTACATCCTCCATTAAGATCCAACCTGCAGTGTTTAAATCACTCTCAGTGCTATTGCTTGTCTCAGCAAATAAAAGGTCTTGTCTACCCCATATTTGAACTCTTGTTGCATTATTTAGATTATTGGTTTGGGCATCTGGCATTTCTAATTTGACTTTCCTTAAAACTGTATTTACTCCCAAATCAATTGTAAAATGATGTGGTACATTTCCAGGCTGGGAATAATATGTTGCTTGATTATTTCCATTCCATAATCCATCACCATCAAATAAAAACTGCTTAGGATCAGCTCCAACATATTCTCCGTTATTATCTCCGGGCATATCAACTAATTGAATAAAATCTTTTGACAATTCAGAGTAAGGAACGTCTGGTAATAAATAGTCAACCTCCTCCAGAGCTACTGTGTCAATTCCTCTAAGTCCAGATTGTATATATGACCTAGTGGTGATGTTGCCTTGTGGTAAGAAATTTATTAATTCTATTCTGTTGTCTTCAAAAAACAAAGTATCTCTTGTTACACTACCATTTTCATTTTCATAATCTACAGTTGTATAAATAACAAATTCAGATTCAGCATTCCCAAAAAAGTTTACAAAATTACCATCTGTTTCAAAAGTAAAATCATTTATTTCTCTGGGAGATTGGTCCTCGACAAAGATATCACCAACGGCATAACCGCTTACCGTTTGGGGTACTGATACATTTCCCTCTTGGTCTTGGGTAGTTACATCAAATTCATAAAAATCTTCTTCAAGATTTTCAATTATAACAGAATAAATTTCAGAAATATTATTGTCTATATCAAAAACTTCGGTTCGATTATCAAACTCGATGATTACTTTATTTGAATTTCCTAGTAGATGTGTATATCCCTCTAGTTGAGCTCTATACATCCCTGGCCTCACAAGGAGTGTATCTAGCTTTCCTGAATATATTATTTCTCCACCTAAATATTGCTCATGGATTCTATTCATATCATTACAACCAATACAAACTGCTATTATACTTATCGATAAAATAATTTTTATGTGTTTTAAATATCTCATATCGGTTATTGAATAATACTACCCCAGAAAGATAACTCCCCAATTACGGTAACCATTTGATTGTTCCATGATTCTATATTAACCAATCTTATATATCTCAAATTGTGCTGTTGAGAATCAAAACTAAAAACAAAATCCTCTCCATTGTCTTGATATAGATAATCCTCGTCTGTATTAGACCCTGGAGGTAAACCAGAAGGCTTAAATGATTCAAACTCTCCTAAAAATATCCAACCATCTCCAGGATCATCCGGATCATATATAGGTAAATTATCTAAATTAGATCTACCATACATCCTAAAAACCCTAGGATTACCATGTTTATACAACTCACTACCACCTCTTTGATATAATTTGAACCTATTTAGAGTAGCTGTTTGACCTAGGTCTAATGTTAATTGATGTGGAAGAGATAAAAAATTTGTGTGCCCACAGTTCCATTGACTACTCCAAGAACCATCCCAAATTTGATTTGCTGAAAAACCATATTCACTAAAACTTTCATCACCTGGCATTGGTACTATTGAAAAAAAGCCTTTGTCTAAAAATTCATCTTGAAGTGGAGTAATTTCAAAACTTTTTCTCAAAGTTTGATTTCCCCATCTGTCTTCAACATAAATTACAAAAACTGTTGGCTCAGCATCGTATCCTCTAAAACTATATGAACTATTAGCTTGACTTGTAAAAAATGATTCTTTAAATACAATTTCACCATTATCCTCTTCAACAGACATGTTTAAAGATATTTCAGCTCTTGTTGGGTTTAGATAAGAAATATTAATGCCTCCAAAGTCTTGGGACCCTTCAATTGATTCTAATATTGCATGAATTGGAGCTTCTAAAGGGGATATAATTACAGTTTCTTTTTCAGACTCATTATCACCAATATCAATTGCAGTAACATCAACAGGGTAATCCCCCGTTAATCCGAATCCAAGAATATTTAAACTATCAATGTAAGATGATACAATAACCTCCTTTTGAATGTCATTTTCATCTCGATATTTTCCTTTTATGTACAAAAGATCAGAGTCAATTGGTGGAGTAAATCTAATAACTGCTCCTCCCGGTGTGTTTTCTACTGAATTCACTATTACTTTCCCTGGTGCAATTGAATCACCTCCATATGCACTATGACTATCTTCTGTACAGCTTAATATTAGGGTTATTAAAGCAATAAATATGCAACTAACCGGATACTTACTCATATATTTAAAAACTGGTTTCATAATAATTAAATTTTACCATCCTGGATTTTGAATTAAGTTTGGATTTCTTAGTAATTCATTTTGGCTAATTGGCCATAAATAGTCCTTTGTTGAATAGTTTCTATAAAATATGTTTTCAACTTCATAAAAACCATCTACATCCGGTCTAAAAATATTCCAACCTTGTATTGGTTTATTAAAATATTCTGTAGCTAATTTCCATCTTTTAATATCCCAATATCTATGCCCCTCAAGTGCAAGCTCAATCATTCTTTCTTGCTGAATAATTTTTCTCATTCCGTCCTTAGTCATCGGTTTTGATGGATTACTTGAATACATCTGCCAGGTATTTAGAATATCTCCTTCGGGATCAAGACCTGCTCTAGTCCTAACTCTTTGTATGTATTCGTAAACTTCATTATCTGGAGCTGGTTTAGTTTCATTTAACGCTTCAGAATACATCAAATATAAATCGGAAAGTCTAATAATTGGGAAAGAATATCCTTGAATGGTAGATCCTTGCAAAGAAATAATATTTTCGTAATGAACCAACTTTTTTGCGAAAAATCCTGTTATTGAATATATTTCAAAACCTTGTTTACCAGAAGCAGCTCCTGATTTAGCATTCAAATGAGGAATAAAGTTTATATTTTCAGTCTCTAATGAAAACCATTTACCTCCGTCAAATCCAATGGATGAATAAAATCTAGGTTCTCTGTAAGTGTGAAGTTTAGCAGTATAATAATCATCCTCAATATAAAATTCATGAAAGTTGTTATTGTTTGAATCAAAAATAGGGGTTTGAATTACATTATATCTGTTACCATAATCCCAAGTAATATCCTCTTCAATTGGCACACCATTATTAGTGTAAAATGTTTCCACCATATTCAATGTTGGAGCGTGTGATTTTTTGGTGTAACCAAACAATGCTGAGTGATCAGCAGTCCATCTTGGCTGACACCACATTTGTAAATCACCTGTCCATTCAGGTGCGAATGCCCATATTATCTCTGTGTTAAAAGGTTCAGTTATGGCTGCTCTTAAACTTAATTCTCTAGTGATCTCTTCATTAATACCACCAATAATTGGAATCTGTTGACTAAACTCATAAAGTTGGTGACCATTTGCATGAGCGCTTTCTATAGCCTCAAAAAGAGCATCTCTTGCGTAAACCCATTTTTGAGCATCATATACTTGGCTTACAAGTTTATTACCTAAATTATCTGTTAATTCACTAAAGTCAGTATTACCATTAAAAATAGGACTTGCGGCTAATGTCAATATTTTGGCTTTTAATGCTTTAGCGATTGGCATCGTTATTCTACCCATATCAGTATAGATATAATTTACAAGGCCTGGTAGATTTTCAGACTCAATGACCTCATCAAGAATCTGAACCAGATAACTAACAATATCATCTATGGATTCTCTTTTTACATTTGTTTCTTCAGGGCTTGCTCCAACTGGAATATTTTCATCAATAATTGGTATTGGACCATACATTTGCATTAGCCAAAAGTGATAAAATGCCTTAAGAACTTTAACTTCATCAAGCCATTTTAAACGTTCACTTTCATCGAGACCTGGAACCTCAACTAAATTTTCTAGAAAAATATTACAATCTCTCAAGGCATTAAATAGGCTATGTGGAGCTCCACGCCCGCCTTCCCAGTAATTTAGATAAGGGCTTGCAGAATTTTGCATTCCTTTTGCCAATCGAAAACTTGTTTCATTGTTCATATAGAAATCATTTTCTGCATAATACCAAATTTCGTCGCCAGCTAGCAGAGAAAAATTTTGCTCAACATTTGCATGCTCAGGTATATATGTATAGCAGGTTGAAAGGAAATTTTCAGCTGTAGATCTAGTGTTAAATGCCAAATCAATTGTTGCTACATTATCCGGAACGACATCCAAGTAGTCTTTCTCGCAAGAAGTTAATAATATAAATATTATTATTAAATACTTTTTCATATACTTATAAATTTAAATTAATTCCAAAGTTATACCCCAACTGTATTGGATATCCTAGTCCATTTCCACCCATTTCAACATCCCAGAGTTTAAATTTACTAAATGTTAATAAGTTAGTCCCTGTAACATAAAATCTAACAGAGGTTAAACCAATTTTTGAAGCAGCTTTATTTTCAATTGAATAACCAAATTCAACTGATTTTAATCTCAAAAAAGTACCGTCTCTAAGCCACCATGTGCTATTTCTATTGTTATTGTCTATTAATTGACTTGAAAGTCTGGGCCAGGCTGCATATAAGTTTCTATCATTTTCCGACCAATGGTCATTAGCCCAAGCATTCAATAATGCATTATTTCCAATTTTTCCACCATATGTATCTATAAAAGGTGAGGAATTATATGCATCTACAAAAAAAGATGACTTTGCAGAACCTTGAAAGAAAAAAGAAAAATCAAAACTTTTATATTTAGAGGAAAGCCCAAAACCATAAATTATTTTTGGAGTTGTAGGGTATCCTATTGGAACTTCATCATTAATATCAATTATACCATCATTGTTTATATCTTTATACTTAATATCTCCAGCCATATAATCACCAAACGTCTGTAGAGGTGAATTAGCGACATCCGCTTCGTCTATAAAAAGTCTTTCGGCAATGTATCCGTAGGGCTGTGATAAATTTAGCCCTATTCTAGAGCGCCATGGTAAACCAGCATTTTGATAATCTAACTCTTCATATACTTCATATTTACTATCAGCATATGAAAAGTTTGCTCTAAAACCAACATAAAGATCCTTATTTAGTTGATCATTATAGTCTATTGTAATTTCGTAACCATTTGAAGAAGCCTCACCAACATTTGCCCTAAGTGGAGATTGTAATCCCATTGTAGCTGGTATTTGAGCTCTATCCATCAATATATTTGACCTGTACTCTGTAAAATAATCTGCCTGGATATCAATTTTATTAAATAAACCGATCTCGATTCCCAGATTCATCATTCGAGCTTTCTCCCAAGTAATCCGATCATTAGCATATCTATCAATACTAACTCCATTAATATAGTTTCCAAATTCCTGCCCAAAAGGTGACCCCATTGAACCATCACTTAGATTTACTTGTGAGATATAAAAAAATCTATCACTGGCGCTACCAATTTGATCATTTCCAACTAAGCCATAAGTTCCTTTAAATTTTAAATTATCAACAATATTAGTAAAAGGATCCATAAATTTTTCGTTTGAGGCTAACCACCCAAGTCCAAACGAAGGAAAAAACCCAAACCTTTGAGACTTTGCAAATCTCTCAGAGCCATTATATCCAAAATTAAATTCTGTAAAATATTTATCACCGTATGCATAGGTAAACCTTCCTGAAAGACCCAAATTCCTGTATGGCAATGATTCTTGGAGGTTTCCTGCGTTAGCATATTTTAGTTCTCGCATTATACCAATCAACATTGCTGTTATTTCATGATTTTGTTTAAAGCTTTTATTATAATTTAATGCACCTTCAAAGTAGGTTGAATTAGTAATAATTTTATTTCCTTCGCTGTAATCTAAATACTCTGTCCCTTGATTTGGATTTAGGGCAATAAGAGTGTACAAATCACTTTGAAAATCATAATTGCCAAGAGAATAATAAAACGGTTCATATTTCCTTTCTAAATTATAAAAAGAATATCTAGCTGTATTTCCAAGTATTCTAAATTTTAACCCCTCTGCAATAAAGCCAAGGTCTTGCTTAATCTCTACAGTTGCCAAAAAATTATTGTAACTCTCATCTTTATAGCCTCGCATTAAATCTGCATATGGATTAAGGAAATCTCCAAATTGACCAGCATTCCCAAATAAAATATGATTTGAATTTTGAAATTGTAAATCGGGTTCATAAAACTTAGGATATAGAACAGGATTGGCTTTCATAGCTTTTTGATAAACTTCAGCACCCCCATCCAAAGGGCCATTGTAATCATCAAAATTGCCATTAAACTTTAACGCAACTGTAGTAGATTTTGTTAGATTAACGTTAATATTAGATCTGAGAGAAACTCTTTTAAAATTTATGTTGTTATTAAAGTTATTTCTGGGGTCAACTTTCAAATTACCGTTGTCAGTATTAACAGTTGAAGCTAAATAATATCTAGCTATTTTTCCACCACCACTAAGACTAAAATTAAAACGACTATTTAATGTATATTCTTCTAGTAACTCATCAAACCAATTCACTGTTGGATAAGCCATTTTATTTCTGTTTGGGTCCTGGGATATTAATATTTTCTCTAACGAGTATATTCGTCCACTTAGTGGATTTCTTGTAGTTTGGGCTTCATTGTGAAGTCTCATGTATGTGATGGGGTCTGCAATACTTAGAGATTTTGTTGCTGCAGAATAAGACTTCTCATACCTAACATTAATTTTAACTACCCCTTCTTTTCCTTCTTTTGTTGTTACAAGTATAACCCCATTAGCACCTCTGGCTCCAAATAAGGACGTCGCTGTAGCATCTTTCATAATTGAAAAGCTAGCAATATCATCTGGCTGGAGTCTTGCCAAGTCTGTAGATGTTGTTTCAATTCCATCTATTAATATTAGTGGAGATCTAGCATATCCAAAAGTGCTGACACCACGGATAAAAAATTCGGCATTATCACGACCAGGTTCACCACTTCTTTGGTAAGCAATCACACCTGCTATCCTCCCTGCGAAAGAAGTTGTCAGATTACTCGTTGGGAGCTTCAGCTCTGTAGGGTCAATTGTTGATACAGCTGCTACAACACTTGATTTTTTCTGTTTCCCATATGCAACAATGGTAACTTCATCAAGACTTTTTAAGTCTTCTACAATGATTATTTTTAATTCATTTCTTCCATCAACATAAATTTCCTTTGTCTCATATCCCACATAACTGATTTCCAAATTTGAGTTCTCAGAAACCATTATTGTAAATACTCCATCAAAATCAGTTACTGAGCCATTAAGTGGATTTTCTTTTTCGATGATATTAGCCCCCGCTACTGGTACTCCATTTGAATCCTCAACTACCCCTTTTACTGTAAAATTTTGAGAATGAGCAAAAAAAAATGATAAAAAGAAAAAAACAGTTAGTTTATTTTTTAAAAAATTAATCAAATTGGTGTATTTATTTGTTGTGTTAATGTTGTGGTTAGAAATTTTCAGCTTTATTTAGGAAGCAGTGTAAAAGTAATCCTTTTTTTATTATATTTATAACAGAATTAGCCAAAATTATTCAATTCGTAATATTATGGCTTTAAACTCACAATAATGACAAAATACATTACCTTTTTATTAATGTTTCCATTTGTTTTAATTGCTCAGGACTCATTTCCAATAACGATTGCTTCGGGCAATTCATTGGTTATATCACAGGGAGCAACTTTAAATATTGCTGGGATGGAATTAACCCCTGACTCAGATTATATTTTAAGTGGAGATAATACAAATCAAATTTCTCTAACTAATTCACCGGAAACTGTGAATAATACAGAAACAATGAGCAAAGTTTTTGGTTTTCAAGAAGCCTTGACAACTTTCTCTGGAGTTGTAGTTTTTAATTATGATGAATCAATTATGAATGATGTATCTCATAATGCTGCATTATATATTTTTGATGATACAACATCAACATGGTCAGAATATCCAGATCAAGACTCAGATGACTTTACTGTAACTTATAGTTTCGACGGTACAGTCCCTATGAGTAAGCTTACGGCTGGCGCAGCAAATAATTTATCAATTGATGATAATTCTAATTTTGGCATTAGCGTTTTCCCTAATCCTGTCTCTACAAATTTAAGTATATCAGGCTTTGAAAGCTCAACCAATTATCTCTACAACATTCTTGGACAATTAGTCTTAACGTCAAATTCAAAAACTATCAATGTTTCTAGTTTAGAAAAAGGACTTTATTTTTTGATTGTTGAAGACACTAATAAAAATAAAACCAATTTTAAAATACTCAAAAAATGAAAAAAATAAATTTAATTATAACAGCCCTAATTACTCTGAGTTTTTACACAACTTCGGCTCAAGTCCCAGACCAGGA
>CABXZJ010000025.1 GCA_902516685.1 uncultured Formosa sp. | reverse complement strand
TTTAACGTACAGAGCCTCGCCATAAGCATATTTAATAGGTACGGCTATAAATAGTAATAGAATATATGATATACCTTCAAGTAAAGCAATTATTCTAAAGAAATTTATTAAATACATATTTCTGTTTATAATACAAAACTAATAAATAATTAAACATTCAATTTTACATAATATAAATTATAGAACAAATACAAAGGTTTTCTGTATTATCAAAATAAAAACTAAACCATTAACTGAAATAAATCTGGCTTATCATTAATATAATCACCAAAGAAATTATGAGCTTTTAGTTTGCTTATGAGTGGTTTTAAGTCTTTTTGAGACTTTAATTGTATACCTACAACGGCCACATCGTTTTCCCGGTTCACCTTTTTAGTGTACTCAAAATGTGTAATGTCGTCTTTGGGACCCAATATATCGACCACAAATTCACGCAAGGCCCCTGGACGTTGTGGAAACTTAATTATAAAATAATGCTTTAAATTGGCATACAGCAGGGCGCGCTCCTCAATTTCTGGTGTTCTAGTAATATCGTTGTTGCTTCCACTAACCAAGCAAACCACAGTTTTACCTTTAATTTCATCTTTAAAATCATCCAATGCAGCCAGGCTCATCACTCCTGCAGGCTCCGCTACAATGGCGTCTTTATTATACATTTCGAGTATTGTTTGACAGATTTTACCCTCGTGTACTGTAGTCATTAAATCTAAATTTCTATGACAAATTTCAAAGGTTAAATCCCCTACTCGTTTGACCGATGCACCATCTACAAACTTTTCAATTTTGTTTAATTTTATAATTTCTCCCTTGTCAATAGACAGCGACATTGATGGGGCTCCTGCAGGCTCAACACCAATAATTTTTGTTTTTGGAGACAAGGCTTTGACAGCTGTGGAGAGTCCAGAGGCCAATCCGCCGCCACCCACTGGAATAAAAATATAATCAATGGGAATTTTAGACTGCTGAATAATTTCCAGACCCACTGTACCCTGTCCCTCAATAACTTTCGGATCGTTAAAAGGGTGAACAAGCGGTTTCCCAAATTTTTCACATTCTTTAATAGCCTCGTGATAAGAATCGTCAAAGGTATCTCCTACCAAAACCATTTCAACATATTGCTTTCCAAACATTTTGACTTGTTCTACTTTTTGATTCGGAGTTGGAGCAGGCATATAAATCTTACCTTTAATTTTTAACAAATAACATGATAAGGCCACGCCTTGAGCGTGGTTCCCGGCACTTGCGCAAACGATACCCCTTTTTATATTCTCAGGGCTTAAAGAAGAGATTTTATTATAGGCACCCCTAATTTTGTAGGAGCGTACTTGTTGTAGATCTTCTCTTTTAAAAAACATTTGACAGTTGTATTTCTCAGAAAAGCGCTGGTGTTTTTCTAATGGGGACAATGCTGCAATGCCCCTGAGTTTGAGGGCGGCAGCTTTAATGGCTTCAATCGTTGGAAAATAAATTTCTTTTATTTGTTTCATCAGTTTGGAGTGGTTGTTTTTATACCTCTGTTTTGATAACTTTCATATCGGTCATGGCTTTTCTTAGCATAGCACCAACGGCCTCTATAGGGTGCTGTTTAATTGATTGATTTACAGCAATTAAATCAGCATTATCTACAGCGTTTGTTTCTGGTTTATATGCAGTTCCAATACACCCTACAGTCAAGGTTTTCATAAAATCAGCCAGCAGAGGCTTACAAGCGTGGTCAAATAAATAACAGCCATACTCTGCCGTATCCGAGATTATGCGATTCATTTCAAATAGTTTTTTTCTTGCAACGGTGTTGGCAATCAGCGGTAATTCATGTAAAGACTCATAATAGGCCGATGCTTCAACAATGCCAGAGGCGACCATGGTTTCAAAAGCCAGTTCAACTCCTGAACGTACAAAAGCGACCATAAGGATTCCATGATCAAAATATTCTTGTTCACTGATATAATCTGAAGTCGCAGCTGTTTTTTCAAAGGCTGTTTCACCAGTTGCAGCACGCCAAGACAAGAGATTTACATCGTCATTTGCCCAATCCTCCATCATTGTTTTTGAAAAATATCCGGACATAATATCGTCCATATGCTTTTCAAATAAAGGTTTCATAATGGTTTTTAAGTTTTCTGACAATTCAAAAGCTTTTAGTTTTGCTGGATTTGACAAACGGTCCATCATATTGGTAATACCACCATGTTTAAGTGCTTCTGTAATGGTTTCCCATCCATATTGTATCAATTTAGAAGCATAAGCAGCATTGATTCCATGGGCCACCATGCTGTCAAATGACAGTATTGTGGCTGTTTGTAAAACGCCGCACAAAATCGTCTGTTCCCCCATTAAGTCACTTTTTACCTCAGCAACGAAAGAAGACTCCAAAACACCTGCTTTATGCCCACCTGTGGCGACCGCATATGCTTTGGCCTGAGGCCAGCCTTTTCCCTCAGGATCGTTCTCTGGATGTACCGCGATCAGAGTTGGCACCCCAAAACCTCTTAAGTATTCCTCCCTTACTTCACTTCCAGGACATTTCGGTGCGACCATGATCACTGTTAGGTCTTTGCGAATTTGTTTGCCTTCCTCTACAATGTTAAAGCCATGTGAATAGGAAAGTGTTGCCCCTTCTTTCATGAGTGGCATTACCGCATCCACGACTTTGGAATGTTGCTTGTCAGGAGTTAAATTTAAAACCAAGTCGGCCGTGGGAATTAAATCGTTGTAATTTCCTACTGTAAAACCATTACCAGAGGCATTTTTAAATGATTGTCGCTGCGTTTTAATGGCTTCATCTCTTAATGCATAAGAAATATCCAAGCCTGAATCCCTCATGTTAAGCCCTTGATTAAGTCCCTGTGCACCACATCCAATGATTACAATTTTTTTATTTTTTAAAGCGTTTACGCCATCCTGGAATTCAGAAGTCTCCATAAATCGACACTTAGATAATTGTTCTAATTTTTGTCCCAATGAAAGTGTGTTAAAGTAATTTGCCATTATAAAAGTTTAATTAGATTTATGTATTAAATGCGTTCAATATGTTGCTTATTTTCATCTCGTCTTTGGTCACTGCGATGCGGCCTGAGCGCACAAATTGCATCACCCCAAAGACCTTTAATTCTCTGTGAAGTATTTCTATCTCATGTCGCCTACCCGATTTTTCAAGAACAAAAAACTCCCTGTTGACAGTGACAATTCTAGCATCGCTGTCCTTAATGATATTTTGTATTTGACGTTCCTCAAAGAGCAAATCGGAATTTATTTTAAACATACATGTTTCAAGATGAATTGTTTCTTCATCCTTGTGATAAAAGGCCTTGATGACTTCGATTTGTTTTTCGATTTGTCCAATAATTTTTTTAACATTTTCCTCACTCATTTCAACAACGATTGTAAACCTAGAAACGCTTTCAATTTCAGATTCTGAAATATTCATACTCTCAATATTGATATGCCTGCGCTGAAAAATGGCAGAAATTCTATTTAACAAACCGATGTTGTTTTCAGTGTATATCGAGATAGTGTATTTTTTTGGTGTATTTTTCATAGTCAGGGTATTAATCTAATCTTATATCAGAAACCGATGCACCGGAGGGGATCATCGGAAACACATTGTCCTCTTTTTCAACACAAACCTCTAAGAAGTAAGCGTCTTTTGAGGTCATCATTTCTTTGACTGCAGCGGCCATATCGGCTCTGTCTGTAACGCGTTTTGCAGAGATTTGATAGCCTTTAGCAATTGCGACAAAATCTGGATTTGTCATTTCAGTTGAGGCATAACGCTTGTCAAAAAATAATTGTTGCCACTGCCTTACCATTCCTAAAAAATCATTGTTAAGAACTACAATTTTAACAGCAGCCTTGGTTTGAAAAATCGTTCCCAATTCTTGTATGGTCATTTGATAACCGCCATCCCCTATCACCGCCACAACTTCGCGTTCAGGGCTAGCCATTTTAGCACCAATCGATGCTGGTAAAGCAAATCCCATTGTTCCCAATCCACCAGAAGTTATATTTCCACGAGTTTGAGAGAATTCTGCATATCTGCAAGCAATCATTTGGTGTTGCCCAACATCTGATACAATAGCCGCTTTACCCTTGCTTTGAAGATTGATCTCCTTAAGGACCTCACCCATTGTCAAGCCCTTTTTAGTGGGATATAAGTCCCCTTTTATGACTTTTTCAAATTCAATTTTAGACAACGCTTCAAATTTATTTAGCCAGTCGCTGTGGGTGTTTTTATTTAAAAGTGGTAAAATGGCCTTTAGGCTCTGTTTTGCATCCCCCAAAACTGCTACATCTGTTTTAACATTTTTATCAACTTCTGCAGGGTCAATTTCAAAGTGTATGACTTTGGCTTGCTTGGCATATTCACTGAGATTACCAGTAACGCGATCGTCAAAACGCATCCCGATAGCAATTAAAACATCGCATTCGTTGGTCAGAACATTCGGTCCATAATTGCCATGCATTCCAACCATACCCACATTGAGTGGATGTTCTGTTGCTATAGCAGAAACCCCCATAATGGTCCATGCGGCTGGAATACCTGTTTTTTCAACCATGGCTTTGAATTCTTTTTCAGCTTCGCCTAGAATAACGCCTTGCCCCCAAACAATTAAAGGTTTTTTGGCAGAATTGATCAATTGAGCAGCGGCTTTCAGGTATTCAGGGTTGAGTTTTGGAACAGGCTTATAACTTCTAACACCCACACATTTTTTATATGTGAAATCAAAAGACTCAAATTGTGCATCCTTTGTGATGTCAATCAGTACAGGTCCAGGTCTGCCACTGCGGGCAATATAAAATGCTTTAGCCATCACTTCTGGTATTTCCTCAGCTCTCGTAATTTGATGGTTCCATTTGGTCACAGGGGTCGAAATCCCAACAATATCGGTTTCTTGAAAAGCATCACTACCGAGTAAGTGAGAAGGAACTTGACCTGTAATACAAACCATAGGCGTTGAATCAATTTGGGCATCTGCAATGCCTGTAATTAGATTAGTAGCTCCAGGACCTGAAGTGGCAATAGCCACCCCAACTTTTCCAGAAATTCGGGCATAGCCTTGTGCTGCGTGGGTAGCCCCTTGTTCATGGCGTGTAAGTACATGGTAAATTTCCTTGTGGTATTTATAAAATTCATCATAGACCGGCATTATGGCACCTCCAGGATAGCCGTATATAATATCTACACCTTCAGCTATGAGACAACGAACCACTGCTTCAGCGCCAGAAATACTTACTTTGGGTAAATTCATATAGTTGGTATGGGCTTTTGTTTTTAATTCCATAACTGTATCATTTTTAAAATTCATCGGTAACGCAGCCTTTAGAGGCCGAGGATACCGTTTTAGCATATTTATAAAGAACACCTCTTGATACTTTAAGCGCAGGTTCTTTCCACAGCGCTTTGCGCACTTTTAGTTCTTCTTCGGAAATTTCCAGATTTATACTGTTGGTTACAGCATTTATGGTAATAATATCACCATCTTTGACAAGGGCAATGACACCCCCTTCTTGAGCTTCAGGAGTGATATGGCCTACTACAAAACCATGGGTACCACCAGAAAAACGCCCATCAGTTATCAAGGCGACCTCTTTCCCAAGTCCAGCACCCATAATAGCTGCTGTAGGTTTAAGCATTTCAGGCATTCCTGGGCCTCCTTTTGGCCCCTCATAACGAATGACAACCACATCTCCCTTTTTCACTTTGCCTTCTTTAATACCGTCATTGGTAGCATATTCACCGTCAAAAACTTTTGCTTTCCCACTAAATATTAAACCTTCCTTGCCAGTAATTTTGGCAACACTGCCCTCAGTAGCAAGGTTACCATACAGCATTCTGAGGTGTCCAGTTACCTTGATGGGTTTATCTATGGGTTTGATAACGTCCTGCCCTGGTTTTAATCCCTTGATGTTTTTTAGATTCTCTGCAAGAGTTTTTCCAGTCACTGTCATACATTCACCGTGCAATAAACCTTGTTCTAAAAGATATTTGAGAACAGCGGGGATACCACCAACGCGATGAACGTCTTCCATAAGGTATTTTCCACTGGGCTTTAAATCTGCCAGGAAGGGAGTTTTGTCACTAATTTTTTGGAAATCTTTAAGCGTAAAATCAATGTCAGCAGCTCTTGCGATGGCTAAAAAATGCAGCACTGCATTGGTTGAACCACCTAAAATTGTAACCAATCGAACAGCGTTTTCTATAGATTTTTTTGAAATGATATCAGAGGGTTTGATGTCTTTTTCAAGAAGTATTCGCATGGCTTGTCCAGCTGCGATGGATTCCGATTTTTTATCTGATCCAGTCGCTGGATTTGAGGCGTTATAAGGCAGTGTCATTCCCAATGCCTCTATCGCTGAGGCCATGGTATTAGCAGTGTACATGCCCCCACAGGCACCAGCTCCAGGACAGGCCTTTTCAACAATATTTTGAAATTCATTTTCAGAAATGGTACCTGCAACTTTACTGCCCCAGGCTTCAAATGCTGAAACGATATCTAACTTTTTACCATTGTGACAACCAGAATCAATAGTGCCTCCGTAAACCATCAGACAGGGTTTGTTGATGCGAATCATGGCCATAAGTGCACCGGGCATGTTTTTGTCACAACCCACAACAGTCACAAGTCCGTCATAGCTCATGGCTTGAACAACCGTTTCCATAGAATCTGCAATAACGTCTCTGGAAGGAAGCGAAAAACGCATCCCAGGGGTTCCCATAGATATACCATCACTGACGCCGATGGTGTTAAAAATTAAACCAATGATATCTGTATTGAGAGTGCCTTTCTTGACCAATTTGGCAAGATCATTTAGATGCATATTGCAGGGATTGCCTTCATAACCAGTACTGGCAATTCCAACAATGGCTTTGTTAAAATCTTCTCGGCTCAATCCGATGGCATGCAACATGGCTTGAGCAGCAGGTTGAGTTGAATCTTGGCTAATTGTCTTACTATACTTATTTAATGGCTTCATATAATGAATTACAACTGTACAGATAAAAAACGAATTAAATAAAAATATAAATATTTTAATAAATTAAACGTTATTTTTAACACAAACTCATTAGAGTTAATTTGAGGGTAATAGACTAATAACCAATTGAATATAATTTTTAAAATATGATGTTCAAAAATATTATTTCAGTTTACTATACTTACACTTTTAATTTGAAGTTTGAAGGAAGTGTTTTTTTTTGAAGACTTTAAAAAACCAATACTTTCTATTTTCGATTTATTAAAATTAGAAAAACTCATTTTATATCCCCTAAAGCGAGGTGTCATTTCATTCAAGCAGATTAATATTGTTTCCCACTTTCCTGAAGTTTTAAAATTTGACACATAAGAATGTCTTTCATATTTTGAATTTTTTATTCTAAACTGAAAGCTACTACCATCACCTTTTACTATTAACTTAATGCTGTTTTCAGAGTTAACCTTTATACTTTCCATATTTAACTGAATTGAAGAAAATCCTCCATTATTTTCAATTGACACATCACCCATAAAAACACCATTTCCGTCAGCATCTAATCTTATCAATCCATTAGACACTCCGCCCATAACAGTATCATCTACAACCTGCCAATCTTCTAAATTACAATTAGATTTAAATTCAAATATAGTTTGTGGTTCTTGCAAGTTTAGCATAAGCGAAAGAATTATAAAGTAGTATATCATATTAATATTTTAATATTATCAAAATTTTGTCTTAAATATGATCTTAATTTTTTCTTATAATCTTCTTTTAGCCATTCTAAAAAATTGTGTGTACTTTTGCTAATACATTTTGAATATCGGTGAATTCTAAAATCTATATCTTCATTTAACAATTTCATCAGAGCTAAAGCATCATATACATCTTCACTGTTTTCAATACATATTTTTGCATGTTGCTCAATTGACCTTCTTAAAACGACTTTGGAGGACTCACCATTTCTGATAGATTTTATATAAGTTTTATTTATATCAAAATAAACATCATCTGACTTTAGAAAAGATTTACGTATTTCTTCTGGCATTTCATATATAAAATTGCTTTCTAAATCTTCATCACTTAAAATCCCATCTAAGTAATGGCTAGGATATTTAAAAATTCGGTGCCAATCTAAATTTGTACTGCCCCATGGTCCGAAACGATGAAAATTGTTTCCTAAATCTACAACATCAAATGATTTTTTATTTTTGAAAATTCTAGATCCTCTACCAATCATTTGATAGTAAAGAGTTAGAGATTTTGTCGCTCTGTTCAAAATAATGGCCTCAACACTAGGCTCATCAAATCCAGTAGTTAAAATACTAACAGAAGTTAGGATAGCATTAGGTGTTTCTTTAAACCATTTTAGAATATTTGAACGTTCTTTTTTTGTTGTCGTGTTGTCCAAGTGTGCTATTGGTATTCCTGCTCTCTTGAAAAGATCATATACGAATAGTGATGTGTTGATTCCATTATTGAAAATTAAAGTTTTTTTGTTGTTACAACGTTCATTATAGGCATCCATTAACTTTGATAACATTTCATTGTTTGTATATAAATCTTCTGATGACTTAACAGTGTAATCACCGTTGGCACCAACAACGAGTGAAGTTAGGCCAACATTGTAAGAAAACATATTAGCTTGAGCCAAAAAACGATTTTCTATCAAAGATTCAATACTCTCTCCAACAATCAATTCATTATAATTATCGGTCATAGGAAGTTCTATATTTGAACTCAAAGGAGTTGCAGTAACTCCCAATAAAAAGGAATTATCAAAAAATTTAAAAAGTTTAGTAAATGAGTTATAATGAGCCTCATCAATAATTACTAGTCCAATATTAGATATATCTAATTTGTTATCTTTTAAACGATTGTTAAGAGTTTCAACCATTGCCACAAAACAATCAAAATCTATTTGGTCATCTAATTTCGCCTTACTATCAATTACTTTGTTTTTGACACCAAATTCATTTAATACAGCAGAAGTTTGTTTACAAAGTTCAATACGATGGGTCAAAACCAATACTTTTTTCTTTCTTGTTTTTAAATATTGATTAACAATTTCTGAGAAAATCACTGTTTTCCCGCCACCGGTTGGTAATTGATATAATAAATGGTAATCTTCATTGGCAGTCTCAAAACATTGGAAAATCTTTTGAATAGCACCTTTTTGGTATTGGTAAAGTTCTTTACCTTCTTTACGTTCTTCTTTTTCGTAATTTGTAAGAATCATTTTGATGTAGGATGAACTTTACAAAAATAGGACCTTTTTTGAGTTTACAAAGACAAAGAAGTTAATTTTTTAATTAAATAATTATTAGTTTTTTCAGTAAATTTATTTTTGCTTGTGAAGTTTTTTTGTGCCTTGGTACATATCATAACGAACAAGACGAGCTTCTAACTTACCATTATAAACTTTTATTTTTCTTGATGATTTAAGTCCAACATGTTTAAGTGCTTCTAAATTTGAAGTTATAAACCATGCAGCAGTTCCTGGATATTTATGTTTTAGTGTATTTCCAATATTATTATAAAATTCAATCACATTTAGCTTTAAACGTTCACCGTAGGGAGGATTAAATAACATATGAAGTTTACCCCCTTTACCTTTTTGTGTTTTAAAGAAATTTTCGTTTTTAAGATAAATCATTTCATCTAAATGAGCATTTTTGACATTTTTTAATGCTTTTTGAATTGCATTAGGAGATTTATCAAAACCTATTATTTTGTGGTGAAAATCACGAGTTTTTGAAAGTAACGAATTTTCAATCTTTTCAAACAAATCAACATCCCAGTCTTTCCAGCGTTCAAAACCAAATTCATTGCGCATTAAGTTTGGAGGAATATTGCATGCAATCATTGCTGCTTCTATCAAAATAGTAGCAGAACCACACATTGGGTCCATAAAATCGGACTGACCATCCCAACCACTAAGCATTACCAAACCTGCTGCTAAAACCTCGTTGATTGGAGCAACATTTGTTGCAATTTTGTATCCACGTTTGTGTAAAGACTCACCTGAGCTGTCCAGTGCGATAGAACAAAAATTTCGTTCAATGTGAACATCAATTTTCAAATCTGGAAAACGCAGATCAATATTAGGTCGCTCACCAGTATGATCTCTAAAACGATCTACTATTGCATCTTTAGATTTTAATGCTACGTAATGTGAATGTTTAAACAATTCACCACTTAGTGTTGCACTTACAGCTAAACTTCCTGAGTTGTCTAAATATTTTTCCCAACAAATGTCCTTAATTTTCCTGTATAAATCATTTTCATCTTTGACATGAAATTTTTTTATTGGTTTAAGTATTTTTATAGCTGTTCTCAAACCAAGATTACATTTATACATAAATCCTTTGTCTCCCACAAATCGAACATTCCTAACTCCTTTTTTTGTATTCTTTGCTCCAAGCTGTGAGAGTTCATTTTCCAAGAGTTCTTCAAAACCAAAAAGTGTTTTGGCTATCATTTCAAAATTATCTTCCATAAATTTCTACGTCAAGATTCAAAAATACAGTATTTTTACCATCACACATTAAATTTTTATGACAATTCAAAAAAAGTGGTTTGAGTCTTGGTTTGATACTCATTATTACCATATACTTTATAGACACAGAGATAATAAAGAAGCACAGAAATTTATAAAGAATTTAGTTCAATTTCTAAAAATAACTAAGGATCAAAGAATTTTGGATTTAGCATGTGGCAAAGGTCGTCATGCTGTTTATCTTAATCAACTTGGATTTTCTACAACTGGTATTGATTTATCAAAAAAAAATATAGATGTGGCTAAAAAATATTCAAATTCAAGTTTAGATTTCAAAATTCATGACATGCGTCTTCCAATGAAATCAAAATTTGATTTAATATTAAATATGTTTACAAGTTTTGGGTATTTTGATTCTCTTGATGATGATCATAAGGTTTTAAAATCCATAAAAGAAAGTTTAAATGTAAATGGCATTGGAGTTATAGACTTTATGAATGTATCGTATGTTATTGAAAAATTAATTCCAATGAATCATGAAAATATAAAAGGTATTTATTTTAAAATTGAGCGGATTTTTGATGGTGAATTCATTACAAAGAAAATTAGTGTTAAAGATGGAGGTTCAATATTTAATTTTAAAGAACGAGTCCGTGCATTTGCTTACAATGATTTTAAATCAATGTTGATGAAGAATAATTTAAAAATATTAAATTCTTTTGGTTCATATGACTTAGAACCATATGATGAAAAAAAATCAAAGAGACTTATTTTAATTTTTAATATTGGTTGATTTAGTAAAGTTGATTTTTAGTTACTGTAAAATTTATTTTAATTTTAGTTTCCATTGGTTTGATAAATTATAAAGATCAAATTCTTTAAATGCAGGTTGGTAATCTAAAATTCCGTCCTGAAAATATCGTTGTAGTATATCTTCTATTAAATAATCTTCTTTTGAAACTTCAGGGTTAAAAGGAATTTTTAAAGACATTTTAAATAATTTTGCAGTATTGTTATACCAATAAGCGCGCCAACCACTACGAAGATCCTTGATGAGATCAAAAGCAGTCTCCCCTGTTTGACGGTGGATTAATTTAATAAGAATTTGACCTTCAGTAATTGTGAATTTTTTAAGTTTTTCAGAAAATTCATCCTCCACAAATTTTTGAACTCTGCGGGTGTATTGTTTTCGTTTGCGCTTACTCTTTACGTTTTCAATTCTTTCGTTTAATATCTCAAGCCTTTCAGCGGCTAATTTAGCATAGGGATAGACTTTAATTGTTTTGCGTTGTAAGATTAAATAGCGGCGGCGGTCTTCTTTAGATTTAATGCGTAATTTTGGCAGAATCACAACTTCTGATAAATTAATAGAGCTATTGGTGATGGTATCCCCCACAATCATTAAATAAGGCTTTTGAATTGAATCTGTGTCGATTTGGGGTGTTTGACTCTCGCAGATAAAGAATGTAAATAAAAAAAATAAAGTTGCCAGTCTAATCATGGTATATCAATCCTTTTCAAAGTTAAAAAATATGTTGTAATCCTGCTTCTAAAATCGAAGAGTTTTGTTATTTTTAACGAAAATATGAACAATGGCCAAAAAGAAAATTTTAAACAAGAAATCATTAAAGTTTTTAGAATCTTACTTAAATAACGCAGCACCAACAGGCTATGAGTGGGAAGGCCAAAAGCTGTGGATGGATTACTTAAAACCCTATGTTGATACTTTTATCACAGACACTTACGGCTCTGCTGTTGGGGTCATTAACCCTGAGGCTAAGTTTAAAGTAGTCATTGAAGGACATGCCGATGAAATCTCTTGGTATGTCAATTACGTTTCAGATGATGGGTTAATTTACGTCATTCGAAATGGCGGGAGTGACCATCAGATAGCACCCAGTAAGGTTGTCAACATCCACACCAAAAAAGGTATTGTAAAAGGTGTATTTGGATGGCCTGCGATTCATACAAGAAGCATGGCAAAGGAACAGCCCCCAAAGCCTGATAATATTTTTATTGACATTGGTTGTCAAACCAAAAAAGCAGTTGAAAAACTAGGCGTGTATGTGGGCTGTGTGATCACTTACCCTGATGAATTCCATATTTTAAACAAAGACCATTTTGTCTGTCGTGCCTTGGACAACCGAATGGGAGGTTTTATGATAGCAGAAGTTGCACGTTTACTTCACGAAAACAAAAAAGAACTCCAATTCGGGCTTTATGTCACCAATTCTGTACAAGAAGAAATTGGCTTGCGTGGTGCGCAAATGATTACCCACACCATTCAGCCAAATGTTGCAATTATAACTGATGTTACACACGATACAACCACG
The DNA here is from genome assembly GCA_902516685.1 of uncultured Formosa sp. Next base: position 1,400 of record CABXZJ010000025.1, on the reverse strand, counting down.
CCAATGATCAACAAAAAGAAACAGGGACATTGTAAAATGGGTGAAGGTCCTGTAATTGCTTATGCGCCTGCAGTACAGCAAAAGTTAAGAGATTTGATTGTAGATACAGCAGAAGCCCAAAAAATTCCATTTCAGCGCGCTGCGCTTTCCAGGGCAACAGGGACAGATACTGATGCTTTTGCATATAGCAATGGAGGCGTTGCCTCAGCATTGATTTCACTACCGCTTCGCTATATGCACACAACTGTTGAAATGGTACACAGAGGTGATGTTGAAAATGTCATTCGTATGATTTACGAAACGCTTCTTAAAATTAAATCTGGGGAAACCTTTAGTTATTTTGACTAGGATTGCTTGAAATTTTAGATATCTGGAATGAAAATGGCAAACCGACTGGTCAAAGTGCTGACAAAGCGGTTTTGCATCAGAAAGGGTTATTTCACCCCACCGTTCACATTTGGTTCTACACTCCTACTCCAAATATTTTATTACAAAAACGCGCTGCGAACAAACATACTTTCCCCAGTCTATGGGATGTTTCTGTTGCTGGACATTTGGCCTCGGGTGAAACAGTTCATGAGGGAGCAACGCGAGAAATTGAGGAGGAAATTGGACTTTCAGTTAAGCCCGAAGATTTGAATCTTATTTCAGTTCGAAAGAATATCAATAAATTCTCAAATGGGATTATAGATGCTGAATTTCAACACGTTTTTTTGTGTGAACTTCCAGTAGCTATTGAAGGATTAAGGATTCAGAAAGAAGAGGTAGATGCGGTTAGGCTTTTTTCTTTTGCAGAGCTAAAACAATGCCAAGCGCATAAACATCCTGAATTTTCCATTGTACCAGCGGATATGGAATATTATACATTCATTATGCAAGCCATTAATGATAAGCTATTGAATTAAAAGAAGTCTTTGTCTTGGTAGTTTGAAGGTAGAAAATTACATCCTTTAATCAGAGTTTTTAAATAGCATTATTCTTTATTGTTTCAACCACTTCAGGGTTTAACAGGGTGCTGATGTCTCCTAAATTTGAAGCATCTTTATTGGCTATTTTTCTTAAAATTCGGCGCATGATTTTACCAGAACGGGTTTTTGGTAGTCCAGAAGTAAATTGAATTTTATCCAATTTAGCAATTGGACCAATTTGTTTACTGATAAGACCATTTATTTCAGCTTTAAAACTTTCCAAATCTAAATTTGAGTCGTACGATTTTAGGTTAATATATCCGTAAAGAGCATTACCTTTTATGGGGTGTGAAAACCCAACAATAGCCGATTCAGCTACTTGTACATGTTCATTGATTGCATCTTCTATAGGTGCAGTTCCAAGATTGTGACCAGAAACAATGATGACATCATCCACACGACCCGTAATACGATAATGGCCGTTGGCTTCTC
>CABXZJ010000024.1 GCA_902516685.1 uncultured Formosa sp. | reverse complement strand
GGACTCCCTGGAAAACTAAGTGATTGCTCCGAACAAGACCCTGCAAAGTGTGAGGTTTTCTTAGTAGAGGGTGATTCAGCAGGAGGTACAGCCAAGCAAGGGCGTGATCGTGCATTTCAAGCAATTTTACCATTAAGAGGTAAGATTTTGAATGTTGAAAAAGCCATGCAACACAAAGTATTTGAAAACGAAGAGATAAAAAATATTTTTACAGCACTGGGAGTCACTATTGGAACTGATGAAGATAGTAAAGCATTAAACCTCTCCAAACTTCGGTATCATAAAATAGTTATAATGTGTGATGCTGATATAGATGGAAGCCATATATCAACATTAATTCTGACATTTTTCTTTAGGTATATGAAGGAACTTATTGAGTGTGGTCATATTTTTATCGCTACACCTCCATTGTATTTGGTCAAAAAGGGACAGAAAAAGCAATATGCATGGAATGATAAGGAACGTGATGATATTGTTGAAAAATTTGGTGGTAGTGCAGGCGTTCAGCGTTATAAAGGTTTGGGAGAAATGAATGCTACTCAACTTTGGGACACTACCATGAATCCTGAATTTAGAACTTTAAGACAAGTACACATTGATAATGGAACAGAAGCTGACCGAATTTTTTCAATGCTGATGGGTGATGATGTTCCACCAAGAAGAGAATTTATTGAAAAAAATGCAGTATATGCTAATATTGACGCATAAACTTAAAAATAAAAACAAATAAGAAATGAAAATTACTATTGTCGGAGCCGGTGCTGTTGGGGCAAGTTGTGCCGAGTACATAGCCATTAAAAATTTTGCTTCTGAAGTTGTTCTTCTAGATATCAAAGAAGGTTATGCCGAAGGAAAAGCCATGGATTTAATGCAATGTGCCTCATTAAATGCCTTTGACACTAAAATTCAAGGAACTACAAACGATTATTCAAAAACAGCCAATAGCAATATCTGTGTTATAACATCAGGTATTCCTAGAAAACCAGGTATGACACGAGAAGAACTTATCGGGATAAATGCAGGGATTGTAAAAACTGTTTCTAGAAATTTAGTAAAATTTTCACCAGAAACAATACTAATTGTTGTTAGTAATCCAATGGATACAATGACTTATTTGACCCATAAGGTTACTAGCTTACCAAAGAATAGAATTATAGGTATGGGTGGTGCTTTAGACTCAGCAAGGTTTAAATATCGCTTAGCTGAAGCCATTGATGCTCCAATAAGTGATGTTGATGGTATGGTAATTGGTGGTCACAGCGATTCTGGAATGGTACCATTGATATCTCATGCTACAAGAAATAGTATAAAAATAACTGAGTTTATTACCAAAGAAAGGCTAGAACAGGTTAAGCAGGACACAAAAGTAGGTGGCGCAACTTTAACTAAACTTTTAGGAACATCTGCATGGTATGCACCCGGTGCTGCTGTCAGCGGATTAGTTCAGGCAATAGCTTGCAATCAAAAAAAAGTATTTCCTTGCTCTGTTTTACTTGAAGGTGAATATGGATTAAATAATTTATGCATTGGTGTACCTGTTATTTTGGGTTCAAATGGAATTGAAAAAATTATTGATATTAAATTAACCGAGGAAGATAAGGCTCATCTGAGGTCAAGTGCCGATGGTGTCAAAAAAACAAATGGTCTTTTAAAAATTTAGTTCAATTTTAAGATATATACCTGTACTAAAAAGCATTGCTGATTTGTGGTGCTTTTTCCATTAAAGTAGAAAATATATTGTCAAATTACTCCTTAAATCATATATTTGCTCGATTACTGAAATCTAAGCTTAGTAAAATAATTCAAAATGCAAAACAAAGGATTAGTAAAGATGTTCGCCCTATTATTTGGTTTGGTATCTATTTACCAATTATCATTTACTTTTAAGGGCAGTCAAATTGAAGAACAGGCAGAAAAATTTGCTATTAATAAAGTTTCTGAAAGTGAGATTGATTATGACTCCAAAAGAAATCTAGAACGTGTTATGTACCTAGATTCACTAAAAAATAAAGATGTTTTTGATGTCTTTATTGCTTCCTTCACTTATGATGAAGTCAAAGAAAAGGCAATGAACCTTGGGCTTGATTTGAAAGGTGGGATAAATGTTATTCTTCAAATTTCAGTTAAAGATATCCTTGTTGGACTTGCTAATGAAAGTAAAGATTCCACTTTTAGACAAGCTTTAAGTAATGCCGAAGAACTTCAAAAGGATAGTCAAAATACTTATCTTGAGGACTTTTTCGAGGCATTTGAAGCTATACAAGGGAATCAAAAGTTAGCCTCCCCCGACATATTTGCCAATCGGAATCTAAGCGATGAAATTACATTTGATATGACTGACGATGAGGTAAAACCTATCTTATCTGCAAAAATAGATGAATCAATTGTTTCTGCTTTTGAGGTATTAAGAAAACGTATCGATAAATTTGGCGTAACTCAACCCAATATTCAGCGTATTGGAAATTCAGGACGTATTTTGGTTGAATTACCTGGCGCAAAAGAAGTAGAACGTGTAAAAGGATTACTACAAAGTACAGCACAACTCGAGTTTTGGGATACTTATAAAGGTGAGGAATTTTCTACTTTTTTAGTACAAGCAAATGAAATTCTTAAGGAGTCAATAAATGCAGGAGTAAATGATATGCAATCTGCAAATACCAAAATTGAAGATGAAGACGTTATCTCAGACATTATTGGAGATAGTGATGCTGAATCAGCTGAAGAAGTTAATACAAATCCAATATTAAATTTGATAAGAGCCCCTGGATACAATGGGGGCCCTGTATTAGCATCATTTGAAGCTAAAGATCAAGAATTAGTAGCTGAATACTTAGATAAACCCGAGGTGAGATCCCTACTCACACCAGACCAGCGGTACGCAAAATTTGTTTGGGGTAAACCAAAATCAACTAAAATAAATTTAGATGAAGAGTCTAATGGAATTGATGAAAGTATTGAATTGGTAGAACTTTACGCACTTAAAGGGAACAGGGACAATAAGCCTCAGCTTAGTGGAGCTGTTATTACTGACGCTAGGCAATCATATCAGCAAAATGGAAGTCCCAGTGTTTCTATGCAAATGAACCTTAAGGGTGCAAAAATTTGGGAAAAAATGACAGGAAATGCTTTTAATACTGGTGGACAAATTGCCATTGTACTAGACGATATTGTATATTCTGCACCTGGAGTAACCTCAGGCCCTATTTCTGGAGGAAATTCAGAAATTTCTGGAACTTTTACACTCAACGAGGCAGTTGATTTAGCAAATGTATTACGTGCAGGTAAATTACCTGCTTCTGCCGATATTGTTCAAGCTGAAGAAGTTGGCCCTTCATTGGGGCAAGAAGCTATCGATAGTGGAATGAAATCATTTTTAATAGCGCTAGGATTTGTTTTACTTTGGATGATTTTTTATTATGGCAAGGCAGGGCTTTACTCAAACGTAGCATTGCTTTTAAATATTTTATTAATTTTTGGAATCTTGTCCGGACTTGGAGCTGTATTGACACTTCCTGGAATTGCGGGTATTGTCCTAACAATTGGAATCGCTGTCGATGCTAATGTTCTTATTTATGAACGCATTAGGGAAGAGATAAATAAAGGTAAGGGACAAAAAGAATCTGTCAGAGATGGGTTTTCAAATGCCTTATCTTCTATTTTAGATGCCAATATTACCACTGGACTTACAGCGCTCATTCTATATACATTTGGAACAGGCCCGATTAAAGGCTTCGCAACTACCTTGTTAATAGGTATTATTACTTCTTTATTCACGGCTATTTTTATCTCTAGATTGTTAATTGACTGGGATTTGAATCGCGGAGGGAAACTTCAATTTTCAACTAGACTCACCAAAGGCCTGTTGAGTTCCATAAAAATTGAGTTTCTCAAGAAGCGAAGAATGGCTTATGCACTTTCAGCTACCATTATTTCAGCGGGCTTATTTTCACTTTTCACTACAGGACTGGACCAAGGTATTGATTTTGTTGGGGGGCGAACCTACACCGTTCGTTTTGCACAAGACATGAATACTGATGAAGTAAAAACAGCTGTAAATGAAGTTTTTAATAGTGCAGAAGTTAAAACAATAGGAAGTCCTAATCAACTCAAAATTTCAACTAAATATAAAGTGAACGAAAATTCAGCTGAGGTGGATACAGAAGTTCAAGAGAAATTATATACTGCATTGGTACCATTCTTGCCTGATAGAACTACCTACAAGCAATTTGTAGATGCTGAAAATAACGTTGGTAAGATGTATTCTGGAAAAGTAAGTCCTACAATTGCGGATGATATTAAGCGTTCTTCTCTCTGGGCAATTCTAGGTTCATTAGTTGTAGTGTTTTTATATATCCTTTTCAGATTTAAAAAATGGCAATTTTCATTAGGTGCAGTCGCAGCGGTTTTTCATGACGTATTAATTGTTTTGGGAATTTTCTCGATTGCTTGGAAGTTTTTGCCTTTTAGTATGGAAATAGATCAAGCATTTATAGCAGCTATTTTGACAGTAATAGGATATTCTCTTAATGACACTGTCGTTGTATTTGATAGGATTAGGGAATATATAAATGAACACTCTAGCTGGGACTTTAGAAAAATAGTTAATGGCGCGCTTAACAGCACTTTGAGCAGAACCTTGAATACTTCACTTACAACTTTAGTTGTTTTATTGGCTATGTTTCTTTTTGGTGCAGACTCTTTAAGAGGTTTGTTATTTGCATTAATTATAGGAGTACTTGTTGGAACATACTCCTCGGTTTTTATTGCTACGCCAATTATGCATGATACGTTGAAGCGTTTAGATAAAAAAGCTTAATCACACATAACAAAAGTTTACATGTTTTTTGTTTTGTAAAAAAACATATAATATAGTCCAATAAGAATAAACGGAATACTTAGAACCTGACCAGTATTTAAATCTAAAATCCAGTCCTCTCTACCATCCACTTGAGCAATTTTAAATTGTTCAACAAAAACTCTAACAGTCATTAATAGTAACAAAAATAAGCCAAAAAGATACCCCTCTTGCATGCCTTTTTTTGTTTTCCAATAAATGAAATAAACAATCAAGAAAACAAAAAAATACCCAAAGGCTTCGTAGAGTTGACCAGGATGTCGTGGGATGTTATCAATATTTTTAAAAACTACCGCCCACGGCAATCCCTCTTCTGCAGGCTTACCTATAATTTCAGAATTAAAAAAATTACCAATGCGTATAAAAATTGCTCCCGAAGCACAAGCAATTACTACACGGTCTAAAATCCATAAAACAGATTTTTTTAGTACTTTTTTATTGTAAATATACATAGATGTAATCATACCTATTGTAGCACCATGACTTGCCAATCCACGAAATCCGGTAAAATCAATTCCGCCACTAAACTTGAAAGGTAGGAATACACTAAAAAAATCTTCTCTAAATAATTCTGGTTGGTAAAAAATAACGTGGCCTAACCTTGCTCCTACCATGATTCCCAAAACAGAGTACATGAATAAACTTTCTAATTTTTCTTCTGACTGATTTTCATTCTTGTAGATTTTTTTCATTATTAGGTAACCTAGAATAAAAGCTAATATCCACATAAGGCTGTAGTAATGAACTTTATAATCACCAAAAAGTCTAATTCCATCAGAAGCTGGGTCCCATAAAATTTGTAAAAAATCCATTTTAATTTTTTTGTAAATATACAGAATTGAATACTAAAAAATAAGCGCTAAAATAGTTAGCTAATCTTTATCTTCAGGGACAGGGTCTAAACCTGAACCACCCCACGGATGACAGTTAAGAATACGCTTTAATCCTAGTGAAATCCCTTTATAAAATCCATGTTTGTGTAAGGCCTCTATGCAATAATAAGAGCATGTCGGTTCATACCTACACCTAGATGGTAAAAAAGGTGAAATCCATTTTTGATATCCTCTAATAAATATTATAAGTAGCTTGGTTAGTAACTGCTTCATAGCATTAATCTGCAAAGAAATTTGTACCATCTTTACTGTCTTTCAATTTAATACCAATATCAATCAATTGATCTCTAATTTGATCAGAGAGTGTAAAGTTTTTTTCTTTTCTTGCTTGATTTCTAATATTAATAAGAATTTTGACAGTATCGGCTAGTTTGCTCTTCGAACTCTTATCTTTTTTCTGCTCTAATCCCAGTACATTAAAAATAAAATTATTTAAAGTTTTTTGCAATATTACCAATTCCTCTACTCCAATAGTATCATTACCATCTTTAATCTGGTTAATATACTTTACCGCACCAAAAAGTTCAGCTATCAAAACGGGGGTATTAAAATCATCACTCATAGCATCATAACAACGCTGTTTCCAATTTAAAACATTAAATTTTGATTTAGATGATGAAGGCACTAAATTTTTAAGAGTTTTAAGGGCATCAATTAGCTTAAGATATCCTTTTTCAGAAGCTAATAAAGCATCATTACTAAAATCTAAAATACTTCGGTAATGAGCTTGCATCATAAAAAAACGTACCACTGAAGGAGAAAACCCTTTTGAAAGCTTTTCTGTGTTACCATTTAAAATTTCCCCAGGTAATATATTATTTCCTGTTGATTTTGCCATTTTTTGTCCATCAAGGGTTAGCATATTAGCATGCATCCAATAATTTACAGGGAAGCAATCATTCCATGCTTTACCTTGAGCAATTTCACACTCATGATGAGGGAACTTTAAATCAATCCCTCCCCCATGAATATCAAATTGTTTACCTAAATATTTGATACTCATGACAGTACATTCTATATGCCAACCAGGAAAGCCACTACTCCAAGGAGACGGCCAACGCATTATATGATTTTTTTCAGCCTTTTTCCAAAGTGCAAAGTCTTGTGGGCTTCGCTTATCAGATTGACCATCTAAAGCGCGAGTGTTGTGAATAAGGTCCTCAATTTTTCTACCACTAAGTATTCCATAATTATTAGATTCATTATATTTAGAAACATCAAAATATATTGAGCCATTGACTTCATAGGCTAATCCTTTATCTAGAATTACCTTAATTACTTCAATTTGTTCAATAATATGCCCAGTAGCAGTTGGTTCAATATCAGGTGGTAAAAAGTTAAAAGTGTTTAGGGTGTTATGAAAGTCAACAGTGTATTTTTGCACAACTTCCATAGGTTCAAGTCTCTCTAATTGAGCTTTTTTAGCAATTCTATCCTCACCATCATCTTCGTCATTTTCAAGATGACCAGCGTCAGTTATATTTCTTACGTATCTAACTCTAAATCCCAAGTGTTTGAAATATCTGTAAATCATGTCAAAAGACATAAAAGTTCGTAGATTTCCAAGGTGAACATTGCTATACACTGTAGGGCCACAGACATACATTCCAATAGAACCTTCATTGATTGGTTTAAACAGTTCCTTTTTTTTGGATAAGGAATTGTAAATTGAAATAGGATGTTTTGTGTATAATACCATAAATAATTTTAGTGTTAAAATTTTGTTTCTAGTTGAATATAATCTAGAAATTCACGTCGAACATTATTATTTTTAAATTTACCACCAAATTCACTCGTTACAGTGCTACTCTCAATATCTTTAATTCCTCTGGAATTTACACATAAATGTTTTGCATCTACAACACAAGCTACATCCTCTGTGTTTAAAACTTCTTGAAGTTCCCTAACAATTTGTATGGTTAAACGTTCCTGAACTTGTGGACGTTTTGCGAAATAATCGACAATTCGATTCATTTTTGAAAGACCAACAACTGTCCCGTTAGAAATATATGCAACATGCGCTCTTCCAACAATAGGTAATAAGTGATGTTCACATGTGGAATACACTACTATATTCTTTTCAACTAGCATTTCTCCATAGTTATATTTGTTTTCAAAAGTAGCAGCTTTAGGTTTATTTTTTGGATCAAGTCCACTAAATATTTCATTGATAAACATTTTTGCGACTCTTGATGGGGTCCCTCTAAGACTATCATCACTGAGATCTAAACCTAGGGTTTCCATTATATGCTTGACATCATCACGAATAATTTCAATTTTTTTATGCGAATTTAAATTGAAAGCATCATCCCTAATTGGAGTTTCTGAAGAAGTGCCAATGTGGTTATCGCCCAAATGGTCAAATTGTTTTAAGTCTTCTATGCTAAAATTATCTTTCATAGTATTAATTTTAATTTATTACAAGGAGTAAATACAAAGATAGTTATTTTGATTATTAGACGCTTTTCTATTTTAACATTATTAACAATTTTTTTTTAGCTAATAGTAAAAAAATCCCTAAGTTTATCCTTCAGCTTAATTTTAGCTGTTTTAAAAATCAAGAGAAGTAGAAATCATAGTTTTATGAATTTATTTTTTCACTTATGCAAACCCTCAAAATAAATTTAAATCTTATGAGAACTTTATTGTTTAATTTAATTTTTTGTTTAGTTTTTCATGGTATTTCTCAATCGCAAAATAAAAGTTATAAAGCGCCTCTTACAAAATCAATAATATTCAATGATAATACCTCAATAGCATTTACTACAAAAGAATTAAACATGCTCAACGAGGTCTACGGGTCGAAATTAAAAAGTCAAATTTTAGAAAAACCAACTCGCGTTTTAGTCATCAAAGAAATTCTTAGAAATAGAGTTATTATCAAAGAAGTATCTGACCCTAAAAAGCAGAAAACATGTCCCATGCTTTCCGAAATTCCATTATTTAATATCTATGTTTCAAACCTTGAAAGAGAAGCTGTTTTTGAACCAGAAAATTTTAACCCTCTAAAATATAACTTTGAATTTCATAATCCATCAATACAAAGATTTAAAGTTGATAATTCCAATTACTTTATAACAATTATGCCTCAGCATTATAACAAATAGTTATGAAAAAAAACTTTTTAGTTTTATTATTCATTTTATTTTCAGCACATAGTCTTTGGGCTCAAGAACACGAATGTGGTATGGAGGCGCATATGGCTGAAATGATGAAAGATTCTAAATTTGCTCTTCAATGGGAACTCAATCAAAAAAAGTTTAAGGACGCAGTAAAAAAAAGTAATTATGAGAATTATTTCAGAGGAAATTCAATGGACCCAATCGTTATTCCGGTTGCAGTTCATTTTCCAGAAGGTGATGAAGCAGATAGAGCCTGCTTAGAAGCCTTGGCACAAAACCAAATTGATATATTAAATGGTGATTTTACAGCTACTAATCCAGATTCAAATCTATGGCCCCCTGCAAGTGGTTTTTACCCAGGTGTAATTCATGGTGCTGCCAATATTCAATTTTGTATAGCTACATCATTGCACCCAGAAGATACAGACGATGACTTGGTTGAGGGTGGTCCTGCTGTAACTATTAATTATAATTTTGGTGATGGTAACGATTCCGACCCTAAGTGGGCAGGCTACATGAACTTTTTGGTAAAACCTGCTGGAAACGGAATATTGGGATATTCCCCACTCGGTGGAAATATGAATGCTGGTCAGTCTGTAGTTATTGCACCTTTTGCTTTTGGTTCAGGCTCAGGATGTCCTGGATTTGTTCCAGGCTCTGGTTCTGGCGGAGGAAGAACCACCACTCATGAATTAGGTCATTTTTATAATTTACAGCATCCATTTTCCGGTTCATGTGCAACTGATGACGGTATCGCTGACACCCCTAACATCGTCGATCCAAATTATGGATGTCCTGCACCTGGAAGTGTACCTGGATGTGAACCTGGTGAATTTGCACTTACCATGAGTTATATGGATTACGGTACTGACGACTGTCTATATATGTTTTCCCAAGGTCAAACAGATGTCGTAGATACCTATGTGAGTAGCATACTTCAAAGCCAGTTTAAACCTGGTACCATCCCTGTCTGTGTTGAAGTACCAGAATATATTATAACAAATGATACGGTTACTACATGTAATGGTCTTTTCTATGATTCAGGTGGTCCAGTAGATGGAGAAAACCCTGGTCAATACAGTAATAACGAAAATTTCACGTACACTATTTGTCCAGAAAATGCTGGTCAATCTACACAATTAGTTTTTACGGAATTTGCCACACAAAATTTTGCTGATATCATGAGTATATATAATGCTTCAGATGCTAGTGACCCTACCACGTTAATTGGTGAATATTCAGGTAATAATGGCCCTGAAACAGTTGCAGCCACTCTTACTAACACATCGGGATGTTTGACCATTGTTTTTGAGAGTGATGGATTTAACACAAACTCAGGGTGGTTAGCGTTTATATCCTGTATAAATCCACCTGCGGAATGTCAAACGATTACCTCTCAGTTAGATTCTACTTCTCCAGCACTTAATTCAGAAGGGATTATACTAGTTTGTCCAGGAGATGAAATTACACTTAATGGTAGTGGTCAATTTTCCGAACCTGGAGGTGGTACTGGTGCAGCTTATCAATGGGATATCGGAGACGGGAGTACTATAAGTGGTCAGTCTGTTACCTTTTCATTTGATGAACCAGGTGTTTATATAGCAAATTTAAATATCTGGGACACAAACACTTCTGTCTTTCCTGAGGGTTGTAAAAGTACAAATGAAATTGATCAAATAATATGGGTTAGTACAACTCCTGAATTCACATCGACTGAGGACACTCTAGATCCTGTTTGTTTTGGTAGTACTTCAACAATCACCCCTCTAGTTACACCTGTTCAATACATAAATGAATGTACACCACCAGAAAGTGACGTTACTTTTTTACCAGATGGAAGCGGGGTGTCATATGAAACATCAATTGTTGTTGATTGTTTTGACACTGATCTTACACTGACAAGTGTAAATGAAATTTCTAGTGTATGTTTAGTTCTTGAGCACTCATACCTCGGCGATTTAGATATTGAACTTATTTCACCTAGCGGTCAATCTATTTTTTTACACGCCTATTCTTCAGGAGGTACAGCTAACCTTGGTGAGCCTTGGGCCACAGGTCAAGTTGACGGAAATTCAGCCAATTCTACGCCTGGAGTGGGGTACGAGTATTGTTTTGTTCCTGACGATACTTTTCCAACATTAGCTGAAGGGATTCAAGCTGGTGGTCCTTGGATAAGTGGTGATGGCCCAGGAACTTATAATGACTCATTTGTTCCAGCAGGAACATATTCACCTGTACAGCCAATGGGTCCACTTGTCGGTTCATCACTTAATGGTAATTGGACTATTAGAATAACTGATAATATCGGCCAAGATAATGGCTACATATTTGCATGGACTTTAAATTTTGATAGTAGTATTCTACCCAGCTCACTTTCATTTACTCCTGAAATTGTATCAGGTGCTTGGGAAGGAGACGAACCAACTATTATCGAAATTGATGGAGATGTTATAACCATTGCACCAAATGGAGAAGGACAGTTTTGTTATACATATACCGTTGAAGATAATTTCGGATGTCAATATTCTGATGAGATTTGTATTGATGTTTTACCTGAGCTTGTCCGTAATACTCCTAACGATTTATTTATTTGTGACCCAGTAACCTCTGCTTCAATTTTTAATTTATCTCAAAATGAAGCAGTTGTATTAGCTCCAAATCCAAATCCGGATAATTTTGTTGTTACTTTTCATAATACTGAGCTTGATGCACAAAACGATTCAAACAGCATAGTAAATTTAACAACTTATGAAGGTTTTGATGATGAAGTAATTTATCTTAGATTCGAATATCTTGATTCAAATTGCTTTGAAATTGAAACATTTCAATTAAACGTACTTGACGCCCCAGATATTTTTCCAGTATCAGACGTTGTCCTTTGTGATGACGTATCAAATGATGGAGCTGAAGTATTTGATTTAGAACTACAAACCACAGTTGTTTTAGGCACACAGCTACCTTCAGATTATATAGTCACATTCCATTTAAATGATGACGATGCAGATCTAGGAGTCAATAATTTAGTTAGCCCATATACTAATATATCTAACCCTCAAGAAATATATGTTCGTGTTGAGAGTGTCGGAGGTGCAGGTTGTTACATTGCTAGCAAAGATCCTGTTTTCAGTTTGATTGTTTCTAATCAGGCAGAGGCAAACACTCCTACTAATCTTGTTTTATGCGATGAGACTTCCTCAGGTAACTTAGAGGCTACATTTGACTTAGAAACGCAAACATCTACAATTCTAGGGACTCAGGACCCTTTAACTTTTACTGTCACTTATCATATTTCACAGACGGATGCAGATTCGGGTGATTCTCCATTGATTAGTCCTATCACAGGGGCAAGTCAAACCATTTATGTTCGTGTTGAAGAGGCTGGTGTTCCCGCTTGTTATGCAACTACTGATTTTGATCTTATTGTTGATCCTATTCCGTTTGCTACATTAATGACCCCACTAAATGGTTGTGATGATGATACAGATGGTATAACTAGTTTCACATTAACTGATAAGGATGCTGAGGCTTTAAATGGTCAGACAGGTCTTAGTGTTAGCTATCATGCTACAGAGTCTGATGCGGATACTGGTTCTTTACCCATTGGGCCTGGTTACACCAATGTATTACCTAATACAGAGCAAGTTTGGATTCGTTTGACAAATATTGCAGCAGATTGTTATGTCATTATGCCATTAGATTTGTTAGTAAATCCACTACCGGTTCCAGAGTCAGCTACTATAGCTCCACTTTGTGATGATGATGCGGATGGATTACAGACTTTTGATTTGAGTGGTGTAGCGTCTCAGGTTATTGGTACTCAAACTGGTATGGTTGTCACGTATCACTCGACTCAATCTGATGCTGATACTAGTTCAAATGCTTTAGGTACTAATGTTACAACAACAACACCAGATTCACAAACGATTTACATACGTTTAGAGAACACCATTACGGGCTGCTACGTTGTTAGTACTATAGATTTAGTGGTAAATCCTTTACCTAATGTTTCTACTTTGACTCCTTATGTTTTATGCGACGAGACTTCCACAGGAGATTTAGAAGAGATTTTTGATTTAAGTACTTTAGATGTAGAGATTGTAAATGGTCAGAACGCGACTGTCACTTACCATGCTACACAGTTAGATGCACAGGCTAATACTGCACCCTTGACGATGCTTTATACTAGTACCACTCAGACTATTTATGCAGGTCTTGAAGATAATGTCACAGGCTGTCGCGCTGTCGCTCCAATAGACCTTATAGTTGAAGGTCTTCCAAACACCACCACTATGACCCCACTAAATGGTTGTGATGATGATACAGATGGTATAACTAGTTTCACATTAACTGATAAGGATGCTGAGGCTTTAAATGGTCAGACAGGTCTTAGTGTTAGCTATCATGCTACAGAGTCTGATGCGGATACTGGTTCTTTATCCATTGGACCTGGTTACACCAATGTATTACCTAATACAGAACAAGTTTGGATTCGTTTAACAGATACCACTACAGATTGTCATAATATTATGCCATTAGATTTGTTAGTAAATCCACTACCGGTTCCAGAGTCAGCTACTATAGCTCCACTTTGTGATGATGATGCGGATGGATTACAGACTTTTGATTTGAGTGGTGTAGCGTCTCAGGTTATTGGTACTCAAACTGGTATGGTTGTCACGTATCACTCGACTCAATCTGATGCTGATACTAGTTCAAATGCTTTAGGTACTAATGTTACAACAACAACACCAGATTCACAAACGATTTACATACGTTTAGAGAACACCATTACGGGCTGCTACGTTGTTAGTACTATAGATTTAGTGGTAAATCCTTTACCAGGGGTAAATTTAGATGATAATTATGTTATATGCTCTGATGCTTCAGGTGGTGGATTAGACTATGCGGTAGTTGACCCAGGACTTTCTCCGGTTATTTATAGTTTTGTTTGGCTTAATGAGTTTGGAACATTGCTAAGTACTGATCCAATTTATACTGTAGAGCAGCCAGGAATTTATAGCTTAGAAGTCAGCTATACAAGTACAAATGGTTGTTCAGCTCCTTTAGAATTTTTTACTGTTAGTGAGAGTGAAAATCCCACAGTAACAGCAGAAGTCACTACAGAGGCTTTTGCCGACACCCATGTAATTGTAGCAACAGCAAGTGGAACAGGAATTTATGAGTTTAGCTTAGATCAAGGCCCTTGGCAAGATAGTGGTACTTTTATAGGTGTAAGCCCAGGGGAACATACTGTAAGTGTACGAGAGGTTAACGGATGTGGAGTAACTTCTTATGCATTGTTTGTAATAGACTACCCTCCTTATTTTACACCAAATGGAGATAGTTATAATGATACTTGGAATATTAGTGCTTTATCAGGTCAATTGGCTTCAAGGATTTACATATTTGATCGTTATGGTAAACTTATTAAACAGATAAGTCCAGCGGGAGAAGGTTGGGATGGTACCTATAATGGGCAA
>CABXZJ010000023.1 GCA_902516685.1 uncultured Formosa sp. | reverse complement strand
CCTCAGCTAATGCAATAATAGATTCTTTAAACTACATCCGTTTAGGTCATTGTGATATGATTATTACAGGAGGAAGTGAGGCAACCATAAATGAAGCTGGAGTCGGTGGGTTTAATGCTATGCACGCACTTTCTACCAGAAATGAAAGCCCTAAAACAGCCTCTAGACCATTTGATGCATCGCGTGATGGCTTTGTGCTTGGAGAGGGTGCCGGAGCTCTTGTTCTTGAAGAGTACGAACACGCCACAGCTCGTGGTGCAAATATTTATGCAGAACTTATAGGGGGAGGGCTTTCATCAGACGCCCACCACATGACAGCGCCTCACCCAGATGGTATTGGTGTGACAGCGGTTATGAAAAATTGCTTAGCAGATGCTGGATTAAATGCTGAAGATGTAGATGCAATTAATACGCACGGAACTTCAACTCCTTTGGGAGATGTCGCAGAGATTAAGGCAATTAATCGAGTTTTCGGTGCGCACGCTAAAAACATTAATATTAATTCTACCAAATCTATGACTGGCCACCTGTTAGGTGCTGCTGGAGCTATTGAGGCTATTGCTTCTATATTGACAATGAAGTATGGTATTGTTCCTCCAACAATAAACCATGAAAATCATGACGATAATATTGACCCTGAACTTAACCTCACACTTAACCTAGCCCAAAAAAGAGAAGTCAATGTAGCTATGAGTAATACTTTTGGTTTTGGCGGCCACAATGCCTGTATTGTATTTAAGAAAATAAGCTAAATAAAATTTTGAGCTTTATAAAGAAAATATTTAAGTCAGGTGAAAACAAACCTTTAGTTTCGGGCTTAGAAAAAATTATAGGATTTAGACCCAAAAAACTTAATTATTATCAAAGAGCTCTTACCCACCCTTCAAAAAAATTAAAAGACGAAATCGGTAATACCTTCAGTTATGAAAGATTGGAATATTTGGGTGATGCAGTTCTGAGTGCTATTATAGCTCAGCACCTTTACATAACTGTCCCAGATGCAGATGAGGGTTATCTTACAAAAATGCGTTCTAAAATTGTCAGTAGAGATCATCTTAATAAAATCGGGAAAGACCTAAGGCTATTAGAGCTAATTAGATCAAATGTAAAGCATTCTAAACTCAGTGAAAACACACACGGAAACCTCTTAGAATCCCTTATTGGTGCCGTCTTTATGGATAAGGGTTTTAAGGTTTGTAATGAATTTGTTTATAATAAGATTATTAATCCACATGTGAACATTTCATTGCTTGAGGGAAAAATCATTAGTTATAAAAGTTTGATAATTGAATGGTGTCAAAAAGAAAAAAAGGAATTCTTTTTTTCTTGCAAAGAAGACGAAGGAGCTGAAGAGCTAAAACATTTCAGCGCAAGTTTGAAGATAGATGGGGTCGAAATAGCTAAAGCAAGAGCTACATCTAGAAAAAAAGCTGAAGAAAAAGCAAGTCAAAGGTCTTATTTTGCCTTACAAGACAAAGTCCAATTCTAAAAAGGGAAAATAATTCTTTCTTTTATAATTTAATCCGCTAGAGCTTTCTATATCTTTGCAATTGTACTTTTATATCTATATTTACATAACCTTATAAATTAATAATGGGGATACATAAGCTAGCTTTGGATGACTTTCAAGATGTAGATTACCAACTTCTTGCCATTCATTCAGATCTTGAAGATTACCGCTTAGCCCATGCCGTAAACTTGCACTTAAAGACCCGGTTGAGACGTAAAAAATTAGACATTGATTTTAACGAACAGCAAGAAGGCGTTTTTCCTCTTTTTGAATGGAAAGATTCATCAATGGAAACAATGTGGAATTTAATAAAGAATAATTGTCTAATTGAATCTAAAGTCCTAGGGGAAGGGCTATTTTCAAATGAAAATCAAAAGAATATTAAAATAGTATCATTTCTTGAAGAACACTCTTCTGCCAGTTATTTGCTAAAAATTAGTGGAGGCAGAAAAGAAAGCGAAATAATGCTAAATCTCAATAAAATTCCTCAAATCAAAATGGTTTATGAAATTAATGTTCGTGAACTAAAAACAAAAGAACACTTAATACTGAGTTAATGTCATACAAAAGAAAGAAAACAAAAATTGTTGCCACTTTGGGTCCGTCCACTAACACAAAAGAAGTTTTGTTAGCGTTGGTTTCAACAGGAGTTAATGTCTTCAGAATAAATTTTTCACACGCAGATTATAAAAATGTAGAAAAAAACATAAAGCTCATAAGGCAAATTAACAAAGATAATGGTTATAATGCTGCAATTCTTGCAGACCTACAGGGGCCCAAATTAAGAGTTGGTGTTATGGCTCAGAATGTAGTAGTGGAACCTGGGGATGAAATAATCTTTGCCACAGGTGAAAGATTCGAGGGGAATAAAGAGAGGGTTTTTATGACATACAATCGTTTCCCAAAAGATACAAGCCCAGGAGAGCGAATATTGTTAGACGACGGAAAGCTCATTTTTGAAGTTCTATCTACAAACAAAACCAATGAAGTTAAGGCAAAGGTAATCCAGGGGGGGGGCGCTGAAATCTAATAAAGGGGTTAATCTGCCTAAAACTAATATTTCTCAACCCGCTTTAACTGAAAAAGACAAAAAAGATGCTCTTTTTGCCATTTCTCAACATGTAGACTGGATTGCGCTCTCTTTTGTTCGAAGTTCAGAAGATTTAAATGAGTTAGAAGCTATAATTTCAAAACATAGTGACCACAAAATTCCAATCATTGCTAAAATTGAAAAATCTGAAGCTGTTAAAAATATTGATGAAATTGTGAAATCCTGTGATGGATTAATGGTTGCAAGAGGAGATCTTGGAGTTGAAATACCAGCGCAAGAAGTACCTCTTATTCAAAAAAAGCTTGTTCTGAAGGCAAAAAGTGCAAGAATTCCAGTAGTTATTGCAACACAAATGATGGAATCTATGATTGAAAGTTTAGCACCAACAAGAGCTGAAGTAAATGATGTTGCAAATTCTGTTATGGATGGTGCAGATGCAGTTATGCTGTCTGGGGAAACATCAGTAGGTAAATATCCTGTCGAGGTGATAAAAAAAATGTCAGATATTATTAAGACTGTGGAAAATTCTGATTTAATCAATGTTCCTCAAAAACACCCGCATATAAAAACAAAAAGATATATTACTAAATCGGTTTGTTACCACGCAGCACACATGGCCAATCAAATAAATGCACGAGGCATAACAACACTGACTAATAGTGGGTACACTGCTTTTCAAATTTCAGCTTGGAGGCCACAGGCGCATATTTTGGTATATTCTTCAAATAAAAGAATAATCTCTCAGTTAAATCTACTTTGGGGAGTTCGTGCATTTTTTTATGACAAATTTGTATCAACAGACGAAACTCTTGAAGACATTAATAAAATGGCTATTAAAAAAGGATATTTGAAAAGAGGGGATATGGTAATAAGCTTGGCAGCTATGCCTCTGGAAAAAAAGGGAATGGTAAATACTCTTCGTGTATCTGAAGTAAAAATTTAGGCCTTTCTAAAATTCAAGCTTAAGCTGAAATGAAATGTCTTTCTTTCGTTTATCTTCACTGCTTTTTCCTGTATTTAAATTAGATATTGAGATCCCAACAAGTCGAACCGAATTATGAAGTTTTTCTTGAAAAAGAAGTGCCTTTGAGTGTTCTAAAATAACCTCTTGTGACGAAATAAAATAAGGGAAAGTTTTAGACCGAGTTTGAAGAGTAAAATCGCTATATTTAATCTTCAATGTGATTGTTTTTCCTGCAATATGATTATTGATTAATCGCTTTGAAACCTCATTCGAAATTTCATCTAATTTATCAATTAAAAAAATCTCACTAGATAAATTATTTGAGAATGTTCTTTCTGCAGCCAATGATTTTCGGATACGGTTAGGCTTTACGGGGCTAAAATCTTTTCCTTGAGAAATAGAGTGAAAATATACTCCAGATTTCCCAAAATGTTCCTTCAAAAATGCTTCTGACTTAGAACCCAAATCGCTTCCTGTAAAAATTCCTAAATTATACATTTTCTTGGCTGTTACCTTTCCTATTCCGTGAAATTTACGAATTTCTAATGCGTATAAAAAAGGTATAACATCTTCTGGGGGAACAGTTTTTTGGCCATCTGGCTTATTGTAGTCACTAGCCACTTTGGCTACAAATTTGTTTATAGAAATTCCTGCTGATGAAGTTAATCCAATTTCTGTTTTTATCCTAAATCTTATCTCAGCAGCAATTCTGCTAGCGCTATGAATCTGCTTTTTATTTTCAGTAACATCAATATAAGCTTCATCTAAAGAAAGAGGTTCAACCAAATCTGAGTAGTCTAAAAAAATATTGCGTATTCTAAAAGATATCTGCTTGTATCGATCAAATCTGGGTTTTACAAAAACTAATTCTGGGCATAACCTTTTAGCCAAAACTCCAGACATGGCGCTTCGAACTCCAAACTTTCTTGCCAGATAACTTGCCGCACTAACAACTCCTCGGGAGCTAGAGCCTCCAACTGCTATAGGGAGCCCCTTTAGTTCGGGATTGTCCATTTGCTCTACTGAAGCGTAAAACGCATCCATGTCGATATGAATAATCTTTCGAATTGGTAAATTGTCCAACATACTGTAAATTTAAGGCTTAAAATAACATACTGCATTGAAAAGAGAAATCGAACGTAAATTTTTAATCACCTCGAACAGCTTTAAACAAAATATATCATCAAAATATAATATTGTTCAAGGCTATCTAAGCACAGACCCCTGCAGGTCAGTTCGTTTACGTATTATCAATAGTAAGGGCTATTTAACAATAAAAGGAGGGGCATCAAAAAATGGTTTAAGCAGGCTTGAATGGGAAAAAGAATTACCCATTAAAGAGGCAAGCGAACTTATAAATCTTTGTTTACCAAATAAAATTGTAAAAACCAGATATAAAGTAAATTATAAAGGGCGGATTTTTTATATCGATATATTTGAAGGGATGAATGAGGGACTTAATATTGCTGAGATAGAATTAAATAGTGAACAAGATACTTTTGAAAAACCAAAATGGCTTGGAAAGGAAATCACGGGTATTAAAAAGTACTATAATTCACAATTATGCCAAAACCCATTTACAAAATGGTAGGGGTGCAAAATTTAACTTAACTTTACATCCCATCTAATAAATTACAAATAATTATGACAAAACCAATGAACATAAAAGCGGCATTAAAAGAGCTCAGTATTAAACCTCAAAACGCTGGAACCTCGACAGGATCTAAGTGGATGTCATCCGGAAAAGATATAGAATCTTTTTCACCTGTTGATGGAAAAAAAATTGGGTCTGTTTCTACTACAACGAGCGATGAATTTAATGAAGTGATGGTTGCCTCGATGTCAGCCTTCAAGGCTTGGCGGCTAATGCCTGCGCCACAGAGGGGTGAAATTGTAAGACAATTCGGTGAGCGACTCAGAGTTTTAAAAAGCCCTTTGGGGCAATTGGTTTCCTATGAAATGGGTAAAAGTCTACAGGAGGGGTTAGGAGAAGTTCAAGAAATGATTGATATATGCGATTTTGCGGTAGGACTTTCTCGTCAATTGCACGGATTAACCATGCACTCTGAAAGGCCTGGGCATAGAATGTATGAACAATACCATCCTCTTGGAATAGTCGGGATTATTTCTGCATTTAACTTCCCTGTTGCTGTATGGGCTTGGAATACTGCATTAGCTTGGATTTGTGGAGATGTTTGTGTTTGGAAGCCATCAGAAAAAACTCCTTTGTGTGGTATTGCCTGTCAAAAGATAGCTGCAGATATATTTGCACAAAACAACCTTCCAGAAGGTATATCGTGCCTTATCAATGGAGATTATAGAATTGGTGAGCTTTTATCAAAAGATACGCGCATTCCTCTAGTTTCTGCCACTGGATCTACCCGAATGGGGAAAATTGTGGCTAAGACCGTTGGAGAGCGACTTGGAAAGTCACTTCTTGAATTAGGAGGGAACAATGCCATAATTGTAACTCCAGACGCAGACATAAAAATGACTATTATAGGGGCTGTTTTCGGCGCTGTGGGAACTGCAGGCCAGCGCTGTACCTCTACAAGGCGTCTAATAGTTCATGAATCAATGTATGAAAGTGTAAAATCAGCTTTAAAAAATGCTTACAACCAGCTACGAATTGGTAATCCTTTAAATGAACATAATCACGTTGGGCCAGTTATTGATACAGATGCTGTTGGAAATTACCTGCGTGCTCTTGATGCGGTAGTTGAAGAGGGCGGTAGCGTTATTGTCCCTGGGGGGGTTCTAAGCGGAGAAGGATATGAAAGTGGATGTTATGTAAAGCCCGCTATCGCAGAGGCGGAAAATACTTACAAAATTGTTCAGCACGAAACCTTTGCGCCAGTGCTTTACCTTATTAAATACAAGGGTGGGATTGAAAATGCTATTGAAATTCAAAATAATGTTAAACAGGGGCTTTCCTCTGCGATAATGTCTAATAACTTGAGAGATGCTGAATTATTTTTATCTCAAAGCGGTAGTGATTGTGGTATAGCTAATGTAAACATTGGGACTTCTGGAGCTGAAATCGGAGGCGCTTTTGGCGGTGAAAAAGATACCGGTGGCGGCCGCGAATCTGGAAGCGATGCTTGGAAAATTTATATGCGAAGACAAACTAACACAATAAACTACACTACAGATTTACCCTTAGCTCAAGGAATTAAATTTGATTTATAATATTAAGGTTATTAAACTTTTAAAGATCATAACTGGTTTTGGCATGATTTTTTATGTTTAAAAAACAAAAAAATATTTTATATTTTTATCAAATTTTTAAAATTATTTAATCATATTATTTGCGGTGAATTCCGCACCAATTAAAAAAACTGAAATGGAAGAACAGTCTCAAACTATTGATATCAAAAAAATCAATGAAAAAATTGAAAAACAAAGCGCCTTTATAGATCTTCTCACTCTTGAAATAAACAAAGTGATAATAGGGCAAAAGCACATGATTGAGCGCTTACTGATCGGACTATTGGGACAAGGGCATATACTACTTGAGGGGGTTCCTGGGCTTGCAAAAACATTAGCTATAAATACGCTTTCTCAAGCGGTCTCTGGTAATTTTAGCCGTATTCAATTTACTCCAGATCTGCTTCCGGCCGACGTTATTGGGACGCTTATATACAACATGAAAGCGAATGACTTTACCATTAAAAAGGGGCCTATTTTTGCCAATTTTGTATTAGCGGATGAAATTAATCGTGCGCCTGCAAAAGTTCAATCCGCATTATTGGAAGCTATGCAAGAAAAGCAAGTTACCATTGGAGATGAAACCTTTATTTTAGATAAACCTTTTTTAGTTATGGCAACTCAAAACCCAGTAGAACAAGAAGGTACTTACCCACTTCCAGAAGCTCAGGTAGATCGTTTTATGTTGAAAACTGTAATTGACTATCCCAAATTAGAGGATGAACAGCAAATTGTTCGTGCCAACTTGAAAGGTGCTTTTGAAAAAATTAAGCCTGTAGTTAGTATCAAAGAAATTTTAAATGCGCAAAAGGCAGTTAGAGAGGTTTATATGGACGAAAAAATTGAAAAATATATTCTTGATATCGTTTTTGCTACGCGCTACCCAGAGCGCTATAGCTTATCCGAATTAAACCCTCTAATTTCATTTGGAGCTTCCCCTAGGGGCAGTATTAACCTTGCAACTGCAGCAAAATGCTATGCTTTTATTAAACGTCGCGGATATGTAATCCCCGAAGATGTGAGAGCGGTTGTTTTGGATGTCCTTCGACACCGTGTAGGTATTACCTATGAAGCTGAAGCAGAAAATATAACCTCTGAAAACATTATAAATAAAATTGTTAACGTAATTGAAGTGCCATAAAGGCAACTCTAATATAGATTATATCCTTTTTTTACTACTATAAACAACGTTAATGGACACCAAAGAATTATTAAAAAAAGTTCGTAAAATTGAAATAAAGACACGTCGGCTTTCTGACCACATCTTTGGTGGTGAGTACCACTCAACATTTAAAGGCAGAGGAATGACTTTCTCCGAAGTTCGTCAATACCATTATGGAGACGATGTCAGAAATATCGACTGGAACGTGACTGCTAGGTATAATGATCCTCATGTCAAGGTTTTTGAGGAAGAAAGAGAGCTTACTATGATGCTTATTGTAGACGTATCAGGCTCAAAAGAGTTTGGAACTCAGAAACAATTAAAGAATGAATTTGTAACTGAAATTGCTGCCACACTTGCTTTTTCTGCAACGCAGAATAATGATAAGATTGGATTAGTACTCTTTTCTGATAAAGTTGAACTTTACATACCGCCTAAAAAGGGGCGCTCGCATGTCTTAAGAATTATCAGAGAATTATTAGAGTTCAGGCCGGAAAATAAAAAAACGAATATTACTGAGGCCCTTCGATTTGTAGCAAGTGTTATGAAGAAAAAAGCAATTGTTTTTTTAATATCAGACTTCATGGATTCAAACTATATTCAGAATTTAAAGATTGTAGCTAGAAAACACGATATAACAGGTGTAAGAGTTTACGATAAAAATGAAGTTCAAATACCAAGCTTGGGTGTTGTACAAATGGTTGATCAAGAGACGAGAAGGTCGGTTTTAGTCAATACCAGCTCAAAGCGTGTTAGAGATCAATACGCTAGCTATCATCGTGGCCAATTGAACTATTTTGAGGACAGTTTTAAAAAATCTGGCTCCGGCTTTTTAAGTTGCGCTACAGACGAAAGTTATGTAAAAAAATTATTGGGCTACTTTAAACAAAGAGGTTAAATAATATGCCACTAAGACTAAAAATAAAATATTTAATCACGCTAAGACACTCTTTATTGTTATTTATCTCTTTGCTTTTTTGCTTAGCCGCTAATGCTCAAATAAAGACAGCCGTTAACTCTTCCTCAATCAAAATTGGGCAAGAACTATTATTAAGCCTTGAGGTTGAGATTGATAGCTCAGTAGCTGTTGTATTCCCTGAAGCAAAATCATTTGGGTCTATGGAGGTCCTTGAGAGCTATAAAGTAGATACGACATACAAGGATCTTAAATTGAGGCTAATTAGAAAATACGGGCTGACCCAATTTGACTCTGGTACATATACTATACCAAGTCAAAAAGTTTTAGTAGGAGATAAAACTTTTCTCTCTGACTCAATTATTATTAATGTGCTTAACGTAAAAACTGATACAACTAAACAAAATCTTTTTGGCGTCAAGCCAATCATAGAAGTTGCTAACGAAATCTCAATATGGGACAAATATAAAGTAGTGATATCCTTAGCTTTTATTTGCATTTGTGTAGCGTTATATCTTTTTTTGTTGCGGAAAAAAACAATTTCAGAAGCGGAAAAAATTGCTGCCCTCCCGGCATATGATCAAGCGCTAATTGCATTAGATAAATTAAACGAAAAAACACACTTTGAGGATAAGTCAGTAAAAGATTTTTACTCCAAGCTTACTTATATCCTACGGCAATACCTCAATGAAAAAGTGTACGACCAGTCACTAGAAAGTACGACTGAAGAGCTATTACACAATCTTAAGAAGATAAGAGACTCTGAAAAGATTAAAATAAGTGATGAAACTCTAAAGAATATCGAATTAACGCTAAAAAGAGCTGACCTTGTCAAATTTGCAAAGGCAAGCCCTGGATTTGAAATTATTCGGATGGATAAGCAGGTTGTCGCTCAAGAAATTGATAGTGTTAAAACAGGGCTTCCTGAGCCTACAGATGAAGAATTAGAAAAAACTTTAGAATATCAGGCTCTAATGCTAAAAAAGAAGAAACGAAAACGCATTAAACGGCTTAGCCTAAGTGCTGTCACTTTGGTAATCTTAATATTTTTAACAACAGGATCCTATTTTGGCTTCAAAGCTGTAATCGATACCGTGATGTTTAACCCTAGTAAGTTGTTATTAGAAAAAAAATGGATATATAGTGAATACGGATCACCTGGGATTTCTTTAGAAACCCCGTTAGTTTTAGAACGTGATAGTATTAATGATCTTCAAAAAAACAACCCTGATTTAAAAACCAAAGTGTTTAGCTTAAAACAAAAAAACATCCCCCTTAGAATTATTGTCAAAAGTTCAAAAATAAAAAGCAAAGAAGATAACACAGAGCCTAATAAAGCTGCTCAAGAACTTTTAAAAATAGCAGAGTCCGAGCTAACTTCCTTAGGGGAGCAGGGGGCTATGAATATGGTTCCAAAAAATGAACAATTTATAACTGATAATGGACAAGAGGGACTAAAAACTTTTGGCAAAACAAACTTTATCTTTGAAGATAACTTAGTCGTCGATGCTGAATTTGTCATACTTGGCTTTTCTGCAAAAAACCTAGTTCAACAACTAATCCTTGTTTGGGATTCTCAAAATGATTATACAGTAAAAATATCTGATCGTATATTAAGCTCGGTAGAGCTTGTGAAACTAAATCAAGAATAAATGCTAAAAGAAATAGAATTTACATACAGCGTTTTTTTCTGGTTATTATTAATAATCCCGGTACTTGTGGTTTGGTATGTGGCAAAGAATAAGCAACAAAATGCAGATTTAAAAATTTCTTCTTTAAAAGGTTTTTCAAATCAAAGCCGTATATGGTCAATGCTTAAGCATTTATTATTTTTTACTAGGCTTTTAGCAGTTGGACTAATCATTACAGCATTAGCACGCCCACAAACCGTTGATGTTTCAACAAAAACAAAAACTACTCGTGGAATTGATATTATTATGGCTATAGACGTATCTGCAAGTATGCTAGCAAAAGATCTAAAACCAAGCCGCTTAGAGGCCCTAAAAAATGTCGCCAGTAAATTCATACGCAGAAGGCCCAACGATCGAATAGGTCTTGTAGAGTACGCTGGTGAGAGTTATACAAGGACTCCAGTCACAAGCGATAAAGGTATTGTGTTAAAATCAATGAAAGACATCAAGTATAATACAGTTATAACAGGTGGAACTGCCATTGGCATGGGACTTGCCACTGCAGTAAACAGGATTAAAGACAGCAAAACGAAAAGTAAAATAATTATTTTATTAACCGATGGAGTTAATAATTCTGGGTTTATTGATCCGAAAACGGCAAGCGAATTAGCTGTTGAATACGGAATTAAAACATACACAATTGGACTTGGGAGCAACGGGACAGCGCTGTCACCAGTGGCGTTAAATAATGGCAAATTTCAATATGCTAGAATTAAAGTTGAAATTGACGAAAAATTACTCAAAGAAATTGCGAAAGAAACAGGGGGAAGATATTTTAGGGCCACTGATAATAAAAAATTAGAGGAAATTTACGATGAAATTGATCGTTTAGAAAAGACAGATATTGAGGAGTTTAAATATTACAATTACGAAGAAATGTTTCGTCCTTTAGTCTTGTGGGCTTTAGGGCTACTAATGTTTGAGTTTTTAATTCGTAACAGTGTCTTAAGAAGTTTTATATAATATGTTTCAATTAGAAGAAGATTTTTGGTTTTGGTTGCTATTGCTTCCGCTTGTAATGGCAATGCTTTTCACCTGGAATATGCTATGGAGAAAAAAAGCAAAAAAAGCATTTTCTAAAAATAAATTATTAAATCTCCTCAGTCCTGAGCAGTCCACATTTAAGGCTGTACTCAAAGTAATTGTTCTTTCACTGGCAATTTTGTGTTTTATTGTTGCCCTTGTTAACCCAAAATTAGGTACAAAGCTTGAAACTGTTAAGCGAGAGGGAGTTGATATTGTTTTTGCTATAGACGTTTCTAAAAGTATGCTGGCTGAGGATATTGCGCCAAACAGGTTGGAAAAAGCACAGCAATTAACAGCACAAATCATTAATAATCTCGTCAGTGATAGAATTGGAATTATTGCTTACGCAGGCAAGGCTATTCCGCAATTACCAATAACCACTGATTATGCTGCTGCAAAAATGTTTCTTCAAAATATTAATACGGATATGCTTTCATCTCAAGGAACTGCTATTGATGAAGCTATTCAACTATCAAGGACATATTTTAATGACGATGAACAAACTAATCGTGTGTTGGTAATAATTTCCGACGGAGAGGACCACAATAATCTCAGTATTGATGTGGCTGAAGCGGCTGCAAATGAAGGTATTAAAATTTTTACAATTGGAGTTGGTAGTGATAAAGGTGGCCCAATTCCACTAAAGAAAAATGGTATTGTAATGAGCTATAAAAAAGATTCAAAAGGGGAAACTGTAATCACTAGACTTAATTCTAAAACTCTTAAAGAAATCGCTAGTAAAGGAAACGGTTCCTTTATTGATGGCGTTAGTACAAAAAAGGTCTTGGAAGAAGTTAGTGAAGTTCTCAGTTCGATGGACAAAAAAGAGTTTGAGGCTAAAGAATTTTCAGAATATGAAGATCAATTTCAATGGTTTTTGGGACTTGGCCTTTTCTTTTTAATTTTGGATGTATTTTTACTAGAGCGAAAAACAGCTTGGTTAAAGCGACTAAATTTATTTAATGAAAACCTATGATTAATAAAAAAACTTATTGCTTCTTATATTTGAAAAAATTTACTAAAAAGGCATTAATGGGTACTTTGCTACTAACTAGTGTGCATTTAGTAGGCCAAAGTTCAGAGAATAAAATAAAGCGCTCAAATCAATATGTCTTTGAGGGCAATAATATTGTTGAGGAATCTTTTATTGGTGCAGAAAAAAAATACAGATCAGCGTTGTCAGAAAATCCTACTAACGCTAAGGGATCATATAACTTAGGTAGAGCTTATTATAATGCCGAGCTATATGACGAGGCTCTATCCCGATTAATAGAGTCTACTAAAAATGGTACAAAACTAGAAAAGCACCATGCGTTCCATAATATTGGAAATGTCCTGATGATAAATAAAGATTGTAAAAAAGCTGTTGAGGCCTTCAAAAACGCATTAAGAAATAATCCTTCAGATGATGAAACACGTTATAATTTAGCCCTTGCCCAAGAATGCGCTGAAGAAGAAAGTGGCGGTGACGATAAAAATGACGAGAAAGAACAAGACAAAAAAGAGGACAAAAAAAACGAAGAAAAAAAAGATAGCGACAACGAACAAGACAAAGATCAAAAAAATAAAGAGGAGGAAGAAGAAAAAAAAGACTCAGGTGGCGGTAAAGATCAAGAGCAAGAAGATGGAAGCCCAAAAGATAATAAAGGTAAGCAAGAGGACAAGAAAAACAAACCACAAGAAGGTAAACTATCTCCTCAACAAGTCAAAAATTTGCTTGAGGCAATGAATAATGAAGAAAATAAGGTTCAAGAAAAAATAAACGCTTCTAAATCCAAAGGAGTGAAAGTTAAAACAGAAAAGGATTGGTAATCTATGAGATTTAAATTACTATATATTACAATATTGAGCTTTAACATTTTGGTGGGACAAGTTGATTTTAAAGCAAAAGCTAGTAAAACAACTCTTGGTGTTAATGAGCGTCTTCAAATTGACTTCAACATGAATAAAGACGGGGACAATTTTACAGCGCCAAGCTTTGAAAATTTCAAAGTTGCTGGGGGGCCAAGTCAATCCATAAGTAACTCATGGATTAACGGTGTCAGAAGCTACTCGAAAAGCTATACCTACTTTCTAGCCCCAACAAAAAGAGGAACTTTTACAATTGGTCAAGCTACGATTAATGTTGACGGAGAAATTTATAAAACTTCCCCAATTGTAATTACTGTTACAGCAGCTGTTGATAAGCCTAAAGATCCTAACGATCCTGAATACATTGCATCAGAAAGCATCCACTTAGTCGCTGAGGTTTCTAAATCTAACCCATACCTTAATGAAGCTGTTTCTGTCGTTTATAAACTTTATGTTGCCGAAAACACAGGGGTTCGAAACTGGAATGAACTTGATACGCCAAGATATAATGATTTTTGGAGTCAAAACATTAGTGTTAAGGGGCTTTCTGTGAAAGATGGTCTCTACAAGGGAGAAAGCTATCGCTATGTAATACTTAAAAAAACTCTTCTTTATCCTCAAAAAACAGGTGAGCTCTCGCTTGAGCCGTTAACCTTAGACGTTAGTGTGGAGGTTCCTTCGAGCAGAAGGGATATTTTTGGCAGACAAGTGACTACAACTACAAGTAGAACAGTAACTGCAGGGCGAAGAATAATAAAGGTAAAGCCTCTTCCCAAAAAAGGGCGCCCTCCAAACTTTTCAGGAGCTGTTGGTGAATTTAAATTTGAAGTAACTCCCTCCAAATATAGTCTAAATGCGACAGAGGCATTTAATTTAAACTTAGAGGTTTCGGGAAAGGGGAACTTAAAGCTATTTGAGCTTCCAAAGCCAATTATACCGGCCGCTCTTGAGGTTTATGAGCCTGAACACTCTGAAAAAATAAGTGTAACAGTGTCTGGGACAAGGGGAACCATAAAAGATAATTATACAATTGTTGCTAATGAATTAGGGCAATATCCAATTCCCCCAATTGACTTCTCTTATTTCGATGTGTCATC
>CABXZJ010000022.1 GCA_902516685.1 uncultured Formosa sp. | reverse complement strand
TCAAAAGTGCCCTTTGATTCGAGGTGTCTATTAATCTAAAATATTTGCTAATTTTTTAAAAACTTCTTTTGGGTCCTTTTTTTTATATAAGACCTTGTAAACAGCATCAATGATTGGAGTTTTTGCCGAAGACAGGTTGACATCATTGATTTTAAAGGCACTTTTACTTGCATAGTAGCCCTCAGCAATCATATTCATTTCCATCTGGGCTGATTTAACTGTGTACCCCTTGCCAATCATATTGCCAAACATTCTGTTTCTAGAAAAAGTTGAATACCCTGTAACTAATAAATCTCCCAGGTATACTGTTTCGTTAATTTTTCGCTTCATTTTATATACTTTTTTTATGAAGCGCTTCATCTCTCTAATCGAATTGCTCATTAATACGCTTTGAAGATTATCTCCATATCCTAAGCCATGAAAAATCCCAGCAGCAATTGCGTAAATATTTTTTAGCATGGCGGCATACTCAGCTCCAACTACATCGTCGTGAGTCTTAGTATTTATATATTCACATGAAAAAGTTGAGGCAATTTCGTTAGCTATAAATGGGTTTTTAGACGCTATAGTCAAGAATGATAATCGCTCTAAGGCAACCTCTTCGGCATGACATGGCCCGCCTATAATTGCAATTTTATCAAAAGGGACGCTTTTCTTTTTATGAAAATACTCTCCAAGTAATAGCCCTGATTCAGGTACAATTCCCTTAACTGCCGAAACAATTATTTTGGCTGAAATGTCAACAGATAGTTTGTTTAATTGAGAATTAATAAATGCAGAGGGAATTGCGAAAATTAATACATCTGATTCTTCAGCAATAAAACTTATGTCTGTATTCAAATTTAGCTTACTAGTATCTAGCTCTACTGATGATAAATAACCGGGGTTATGCCTTTCTTCTAAAATATAATTTACACTTTTGGGATTGCGAACATACCAATTAACCTTGTCTAAAGACTCACAAAGGATTTTCACAATTGCAGTAGCCCAACTACCGTTTCCAAAAACAGCATATTTTAACTTTTCTGTCATAGATTAATTGAACTTTTGTTCAATGATTTCTAAAAAACGTGCCTCATAGTCTCCCTTGCCTTCCCAATTGTTATAGTCGGGCTTAATAATACTTAGAATAAAATCTGATACCTCTTCAAGGGAATCCATACTGTTTAATTGAGAAATAACACGATCATAGTCTTCATTATTGTTGTCAAACAAGTGATTCACAAATGCTAGCCTATCATTAAGCCCAATTTTAAACCCAGATGTTTTTAATTTGTCATTTAATGAAACTTTTGTTGTTGCTGAAAGCGGCTTTTCATCTGTATTTTCTTCAATGCCAACAGGGTCAAATATAGGAAGTTGTGCGTCATCTGTAAATGCAAGCTGCTCATATTCTTTTTTTAATGGTGCATCATTAATCTCTTCTACAAGTTCATCTACTGCATTGGCCTCTTGCGGCATTTGTGCAACTATATCTTTAATTTTTTCTGTCGCCGGTTCTACGATCGCATCGTTTGAGTTGTTATCTATATTCATAAACTCTTTATCCTCGTTCTCTAAGGAATCTGAAACCGTTTTACTAAAAGCCCCATCAAGCGCATTAAAAAATGATGCTCCTGAAATACCTTCTTTAATTTTTCCATCATCAATATACCCATCAAAAAACTTTAAAATTGATATTTTTTGGTAAAGAAGAGCTACCTCTTCTTGCATTTTTTCCAAATCTTCTTTACCTGTAAGCTTTAGAATTCGATGTGCAATGCTAACAAGTTCTGATTCTAATTTTTTTTTCATGCTACAATACTATCTGGGTGAAATATCCTTAAACTTTTTGTTGTTAAATTGCTTTTATACTTCTCCTTTTATTTTTACTAAATTTACACTACGTATATACTAATGATGTTAATTTATTAATAAGTGCTAAAATTACAAAATGTTTCTTGAAAATACAGTAAACGCGAAAGAACAATTTGGATGCATTGAGGTCATCTGCGGATCAATGTTTTCTGGTAAAACCGAAGAACTAATTCGACGTCTAAAACGTGCCAAGTTTGCAAAACAAAAAGTTAAAATTTTTAAACCAGATGTTGACACTCGCCATGATGGCAATAGAATAGTCTCGCATGACTCTAACGAAATTCCGTCAACGTCTGTTTCAAGGGCTTCAAAAATACTTTTGCTTGCCAGTGGCTGTGATGTAATAGGGATTGATGAGGCACAATTTTTTGACGACGCATTAGTTAAAACTTGCAACATTCTTGCAAATAAAGGCTTGCGTGTCATTGTTGCAGGGCTAGACATGGACTTTAAGGGAGTTCCTTTTGGTCCAATGCCCAATCTGATGGCTACAGCAGAACATGTTACTAAGGTCCATGCGGTTTGTTCAAGATCTGGAAATTTAGCTCATTTCAGTTACAGAAAAGGAAACGATGAAAGTGTTGTGCTGCTTGGTGAAGTTGATGAATACGAGCCGTTAAGCAGGGTTGAATTTAACAAAGCTATGTTGGGTAATAAAAATAAAAGCTAAATTTTGATCAAAGAAACTACACTAGAAATAAACTTGTCGGCACTTAAGGAAAACTACAGATTATTGAGGTCGAAAATTTCTTCTAAAACTATGATGCTAGCTGTCGTAAAAGCATTTGCATATGGCAGTGATGCTGTGGTTGTAGCCAAATTTTTAGAAAGTGTTGGGGTGGACTACTTTGCTGTGGCATATGTGGATGAAGGCGTTATACTTCGAAGGGGGGGGGTTAAGGCTCCTATTCTTGTGCTACATCCACAAGTTGTTAACTTTAAAAAGGCTATCGAATTTCAGCTTGAGCCGAGCCTATATAGCGAAAGAACAATGTCTGAGTTTATAAGCAACACTTTAGAGCTTAAGCAACACGAATTCCCTGTTCATATTAAGTTCAATACAGGGCTTAACAGGCTAGGGTTCCGAGAAAAACAAGCTTCAAGCATTGCTCTTAAATTGTCAAAAGAAACTTCAATTAAAGTTGCCTCTGTTTATTCACATTTAGCCGCCAGTGAAGATGTGCAAGAAAAAGATTTTACAATAGGACAAATTATGGCGTTTTCTAAAATATGTGCCCTTTTTGAAACTCAGTATGGGAAAATTCCTATTAGACATCTTAGTAATACATCAGGAGTTATTAATTATCCTGAAGCGCAATTTGAAATGGTTCGGTGCGGAATAGGATTGTACGGATACAGTAATGGTGCTAACAAGTTGTTGCCTCTAATACCTGCCGTTGCGCTTAAAACAGTTATTTCTCAGATACACTTGCTAAAAGAGGGTGAGAGCGTAGGCTATAACCGAGGTTACTTCGCAAAAGAGGCCAAAAGCGTTGCAACACTTCCCCTTGGGCACGCTGATGGGGTTGGTAGACAGTATGGGAATGGTGTTGGCTTTGTCAGAATTAACAACAAAAAGGCTCCGATTGTTGGGAATGTGTGTATGGACATGATTATGGTTGATGTCACTAATATAAGCTGTTCAGAGGGTGATGAGGCCATTGTTTTTGACAACTCAAAAACAGCTGAGGGCCTGGCTGAACAGGCGGGAACTATATCATACGAGTTATTAACTGCAATTTCCCGCAGAATTAAGAGGGTTATTCTGTAGTGTTTATTAAATTTACGTTTAATTATAAGAAAAACTAATGAAGGTAGCGGTTGTTGGTGCAACAGGGATGGTGGGAACCATCATGATTAAGCTTTTGGAAGAAAGGGGCTTCCCCTTAACAGAGTTAATACCTGTTGCTTCAGAAAAAAGTATTGGCAAATCAATTAGATTTAAAAATAAAGAATACAGAGTTTTAGGGCTAGAAACCGCTGTAAAAAAGCGTCCAAAAATAGCCATTTTTTCTGCTGGCGGAAGAACATCCCAGCTATGGGCGCCGCAATTTGCTGAAATAGGCTGTATTGTAATTGATAACTCCTCTTATTGGAGAATGAATCCAACAAAAAAATTAATAATCCCTGAAATTAATTCCAGTGATATCTCCTCCAAAGATAAAATAATTGCCAACCCTAACTGCTCTACAATTCAATTGGTTTTAGCGCTTGCTCCATTACACAAAAGGTATAAAATGAGGCGTGTTATTGTGTCTACGTACCAATCTGTTTCAGGAACTGGAGTAAAAGCTGTGCGACAACTGGAAAATGAAATTCAAGGTGAAAAAGGCGAGATGATATATCCTTATCCAATCTTCAAAAATGCTATACCGCATTGTGATGTGTTTTTAGAAAACGGATATACAAAAGAAGAGATGAAATTAGCAAATGAACCTCAAAAAATATTAAACGACAACTCATTTTCTATTACAGCGACAGCAGTTAGAATACCCACAACTGGAGGTCATTCGGAGTCAGTAAATGTAGAGTTTAAGCAGCCTTTTCAATTAAAAGATGTACGTAAAATATTAAAAGCTGCTCCTGGGATAATTTTACAAGACAGTCCTAAAACAAAGTCTTACCCGATGCCTATTTATGCACACGGAAAAGATGATGTTTTTGTTGGCAGGTTAAGACAAGACGAAAGCCAAAATAACACTCTTAACATGTGGATTGTTGCCGATAACCTAAGAAAGGGGGCTGCAACAAATGCAATTCAAATTGCTGAATATATAAACGATACGTTTTTTAATTAAGCAAGACATGCTAAGGGTAAAAAAAATATCTTTTGGCTACGGCAATTCCCCCACAGTTGATTCCATCTCTTTTAGTGTAAAAAAAGGAGCTGTTTTAGCAATTGCTGGGGAAAGCGGTTCTGGAAAAAGTACAATTCTTAAATTAATATACGGAGAATTAGATCTAAGCGCTGGGTCTATTTCATGGGAAGGACAAAATATATTAGGCCCGAAAAACAAACTTATTGTGGGACCTGAGTTTATGAAATATGTTTCTCAAGAGTTTGAGCTTATGACCTTCGCGACGGTATCTGAGTCTGTTGGTTCACATCTTTCTGCTTTTTTTCCTAAAAAACGATCTGAACGCATACAAGAACTGCTTGAAGTTGTTGGTCTAGTTGAGCACAAAGACCGAAAGGTTAAACTCTTGAGTGGTGGTCAAAAGCAGCGAGTTTCCCTTGCAAAAGCTTTGGCAAAAGAGCCTGAGGTTTTATTATTAGACGAGCCCTTTGGTCACATTGATAGTTTTAAAAAAAGGTTTCTTAGAAAACAATTGTTCGCTTATTTAAAAATTAAGAATATTTCATGTGTGATTGCAACTCACGACAAAGAAGATGTTTTGGCTTTTGCAGACAACATGTTGTTTATCAATAACGGGGAATCTTTGGCTTTCGGTAGTCCTAAAGAGTTGTTTAGCAATCCTAGTCACTCATTTGTGGCTGCTTTCTTTTCAGAATATAGTAAAATTGACGACGTTATATATTACTCTCACGATATTAAGATAGTCACTAAAAGCAAGTTGAGGGCTGTGGTTGTTAAATGCTATTATAAAGGACCGTGTTTTCTTATAGAGGCTGTTTATTGCTCTAAAACTATCTTTCTAGAGCACCCTGAATGGGTTCGTCCGGATTCAGAGATTAATATTGAATTCAAAAAAAGGGCTTAATTTTTAGTACTTTAGCACAGTGAAACTGCTTAGTTTTAATTAAGCGGTTCTTTGCTTAAAGCTGATTTTTATGTCTTCAATAATAAAAACAACTTATTCAGAAAAAATTATAGCTCGTCTCCCTCAGCATTTAAAACGGTTTATTATTCCGCAAAGCTACGAGCTGTATTCTGCAATCGATCAAGCGGTTTGGCGGTTCGTGATGCGAAAAAATATATCTTACCTTAAAAAAATTGCACATAGTTCCTACATAGATGGACTTAGAAAGACTGGAATTAAAGCTGAAACAATACCCAATATTTATGGCATGAACCGTATTCTAAAAGAAATTGGCTGGGCAGCGGTAGCGGTTGACGGGTTTATTCCTCCAAACGCGTTTATGGAGTTTCAAGCGAATAAAATACTAGTAATCGCGTGTGATATAAGGCAGCTCGAAAACATAGAATATACGCCAACACCTGATATTATTCATGAAGCTTCTGGGCATGCGCCAATTATAGCGAATCCAGATTACGCAGAGTTTTTAAGACGTCTTGGTAAAATTGGCTCCAAAGCAATAATGTCTAAATATGATGTTGATTTGTTTGAAGCTGTCCGGAAGCTGTCTATCTTAAAAGAGAAAGCCGGTGTTGATAAAAGCGCTGTTGATGAGGCTCAAAAAGTTGTTGATAAACTACAAAAGCAGGAGCAGGGTTTTTCTGAAATGGCTAAAGTTAGAAACATGCAGTGGTGGAGTGTTGAATACGGTCTTATTGGATCTATGAGTTCTCCAAAAATATATGGTGCTGGGCTTTTATCTTCAATTGGTGAAAGCAAATGGTGTATGAGTCAAAAGGTTAAAAAATTACCCTATTCCATTGATGTTACCGAAGTGGGCTTTGATATTACCAAGCCTCAACCTCAGCTTTTCGTAACTCCAAACTTCCCTTACTTAATGGAAGTTTTAGAGGAATTTGCGGACACTTTAAGTGTCCGAAAAGGAGGTCGTGAAGGGCTTCAAAAGCTTATTGCTTCTGAAAGCATTGGAACGATTGAGCTAAACACAGGACTACAAATTTCTGGAATTTTTTCAGACGTTATTCTCAACGAAAACAAAGACGTTGTTTATTTTAAAACCAGAGGTGGAACAGCTCTATCTTACAGGGACAAAGAGATTATTGGTCACGGTATTTCATACCACAAAGACGGCTATAGCTCTCCGCTTGGAATGTTAAAAAAAGCAAGCCTACCCCTTGAAGACATGACTCCTGTCGATTTAAAGGCTTACAATATTTACGATGGAAAGCTTCTTTCTTTTGAGTTTGAAAGTGGGATTAAAGTTGTTGGTGTAAACATCACTGGCATTAGAAACCTTTCGGGAAAGATTATGATTATACAACTAAAGGAGTGTACTGTTTCTTACAAAGAAAATATTTTGTTCAAGCCAGAATATGGTCCTTTTGATATGGCTATAGGTAATGACATTATATCTGCTTTTGCCGGTTCAGCTGACCCGGAATCTTTTATTGAGCTATATAACAAGACATCTAAAAAAAATCCCGATTCAAAGCCCCTATTTCCCCAGGTCGGCTTAGAGCTTTTGGCTCAAAAAATTCGTGACCTTAGGCTGTCTAAATCTCACAGTAAAAAAACACTTGCTGGGCTTTTTAAAACACTTAAGTTTAAACACCCCAACAACTGGATCTTTCCGCTTGAGTTGCTAGAGCTTGCAAAAAATCAAGACCTAAAAGTAAAAATAAAAAAACACCTTCTAGAATTGGGGGAAAAAAAGCCTGGATTCAAGAGTCTTATTGATGACGGTATAAACTTAATAAAATCCGTAAATTAGCTTGCTTTATAGTAAGAAATTATTATATTTAACTTATCAATCCTTAATACACTTTTTATGTCTTTGCCCGTGCTTCCCGGACTTTTAGTTCTTGGTCTTTTATTGGTTTTATTTCTTTCTTTTTTTATTGTAAAACAACAATCTGCAGCTATTATTGAGCGTTTTGGTAAGTTTATAAGCAT
The DNA here is from genome assembly GCA_902516685.1 of uncultured Formosa sp. The sequence continues at coordinate 7,376 of CABXZJ010000022.1, read as the reverse complement.
ACGCCAATCTGGTTTACAATTAAAAATACCTGTAGTAGATCGTATCGCTGGAAAATTAAGTTTAAAAATACAGCAGCTTGATGTTATTGTAGAGACAAAAACCCTGGATGATGTTTTTACTAGGATAAAAGTTTCAGTACAATACAAGGTTGTAAAAGATAAGGTTTACGAGGCTTTTTATAAGCTAGATTACCCCCACGAACAAATCACCTCTTATGTGTTTGACGTAGTTCGTGCCGAGGTGCCAAAAATGAAATTAGATGATGTCTTTGTGAAAAAAGACGATATCGCTATTGCTGTGAAAAAAGAGCTAAACCAAGCTATGATGGACTATGGTTACGACATTATAAAAACCTTAGTTACAGATATCGATCCAGATGCCCAGGTAAAAGAGGCAATGAATAGAATAAACGCCTCTGAAAGAGAAAAAATTGCAGCACAATTTGAAGGTGACGCTGCTCGAATTTTAATTGTTGAAAAGGCAAAAGCTGAGGCAGAAAGCAAAAGGTTACAAGGACAGGGAATTGCCGACCAGCGGCGCGAAATTGCGCGTGGTTTAGAAGAATCTGTTGAGGTTCTTAATAAAGTGGGTATAAACTCTCAAGAGGCTTCTGCATTAATTGTCGTTACCCAACACTACGACACGCTTCAGTCAATTGGGGGGGAATCAAATAGTAATCTAATTTTACTTCCAAACTCTCCACAGGCAGGGAGCACGATGCTAAACGATATGGTCGCCAGCTTTACGGCTAGCAATCAAATTGGCGAGGCTATGAAAAATTCAAAAAACAAGAAAAAAGAAGATTAGCTAAGCTTCTTAGATTGAAGATTCTTGGCTTAGCAGCGTGTTTTTATCTGCCGATGCTTTTTTTATAAATTCTTCTATTTCCGTATTTCGCTCTTGCCCTTTTTTAAGTAATTCTTTTAATACAATCATTACTGCAATCCTTGTTCCTACCTTTTTTGCGGCTGTTCCAAACAATGGACATACCTCTTCGTAAGTTATTGTCTCTGATAACTTTTTTATTTCTGCTTTTACTTTAAACTGCTTTATCTTGGGTAGCTTTGTATATTTTTTTCCTAGCTGCTTCACGACATCAATTGCTTTTCTGTCTTGGCTGACTATATTTAACTTTTCAGGACTCTCTGGACCAGAACTCTTTGTCCAATTGTCCCTAAGTCCCACTGTTTTGTTGAATACAAGAAGTTCTTTAGTGCTTTCAGGGTCAACTGTAAAATAACCTATTCTTTGAAACTGAAAGTAGTCGTATGGGTTAGTGTTTGCTATGTTTGGTTCTATAAATGCTGATTTTTTCTTGAGTGATTGTGGATTTAAAAACTCCGTAAAATCTGTTTCTTGTGCGTCTGGAGCAGGGTGAGAAAACAAGCGATCATATTCCCTAACTTCAATTTTTTTAGAATGTTCAATTGAAACCCAATGGAGCGTTCCTTTAACTTTCTTTAAGCTTTCAGTCGTTCCACTGCCACTTAAACTTTTTGGATCATAGCTACAATTAATTTCTGTGATTACCCCTTCTGGATCTTTTATTAAAGACTCTGCCTGGATAATATAAGCGCCTTTTAGTCGAACCTCTTTTCCTGGGGAAAGCCTGTAATATTTGTTTGAAGCCGCCTCTTTGAAATCGTTCCTTTCTATATAAATCGCCCTGGTGAAAGGGATTTTTCTGGTGCCGCTTTTTTGATTTTCAGGGTTATTTTCTGCCACAAGCCATTCTGTTTTTCCTTCTGGATAATTAATAATATTTAATTTTACTGGGTCTATAACCGCCATTATACGGTTTGCTTTTTTGTTTAAGTCTTCTCTTACGCAAAACTCTAATAATGAGACGTCAATAATGTTGTCTCTTTTGGCTACACCAATTAGCTCAATAAACCTTTTTATGGATTTTGGTGTATAACCTCTACGTTTTAAGCCTGAGATTGTCGGCATTCTTGGGTCATCCCACCCTGAGACGGCTCCGCTTTCTACAAGTGATAAAAGCTTTCTTTTGCTCATTACAGTGTAGCTTAAATTCAAGCGAGCAAACTCTCTTTGTTTGGGTTGAATTGGATATTCTTTTTTACTGAAAGAGTAGACACAGTCTTTAAACCAGTCATATAATTCTCGGTGAGGTTTAAATTCAAGCGAACAAAGAGAGTGAGAGACCTGCTCAATATAGTCGCTTTCTCCGTGTGTCCAGTCATACATGGGGTAAATACACCATTCTGACCCCGTCCTTTGATGGTCGGTATGAAGAATTCGGTACATAATGGGGTCTCGCATTAACATGTTGGGGTGTTTCATGTCAATTTTAGCCCTCAACACGTGCTCCCCTTCTTTGAAATCGCCATTTTTCATTTGTTTAAAAAGAGAAAGGTTTTCAACTATAGTTCGGTTTCGATAAGGGCTATTTACGCCTGCTTTTGTTGGGGTGCCTTTTTGTTCGGCAACCTCAACACTTGTTTGTGAGTCAACGTAGGCCTTGTCTTCTTTAATCATTAAAACAGCCCACTCATAAAGCTGTGAAAAATAATCTGAAGAGTAGCACTCGCGGTCCCATTTATATCCAAGCCAAGATATGTCTCTTTTTATAGCATCCACATATTCTTGGCTCTCTTTGGTTGGGTTTGTGTCGTCAAACCTAAGGTTCACAGGAGAATTATATTTTTCTCCCAAACCAAAACTAATACCTATTGCCTTTGTGTGGCCAATATGTAAATATCCGTTTGGTTCTGGTGGAAAACGAAAACGTAAGTTTGATTTTAAAAGACTTTTTTTTAAATCTTCTTTTATTATTTGTTCAATAAAATTTAATGGGTTAGTGGCCATAAAATTTGTTGTCTTTTGTAATTAAAGTACAAAACTAATCATTTATATAATTTGTGTTTAAATATCTGTAAAGAAATATTATTTTTACAAAACATATTAATTTTGCTTTGTTTTTTGGGGTTTATAATTGTTGAAAATATAAGAGTTTACGCTTACCACGGCTGCCTAGCTGAAGAAACGGTTGTTGGAAGCAATTATCGTGTTGATGTCAAAGTCCGTGCTGACCTAAAAAACTCTTCCTTAAGAGATTCTCTTGATGAAACTGTTGACTATGTGTTACTAAATAAACTTGTTGTTGAACAAATGGCAATACCTGCTAAACTTTTAGAGGCTGTTGCGCATCGTATTTTAAATAAACTTTTTGAAAGCAGTTCTCTTATTGACTGGGCTTCAGTGTCAGTTGCTAAACTAAACCCTCCTATCGGAGGCGATGTGGAAAAAGTTGCTGTTTTGCTTGAACAAAAAAGGGCTTAGGGTCTTGCGGTGATGACCTTTAAGACTCTAGTTAAGGACGAAAGTAAAAGCGCATTAGAATTTATCGTAAATGGCTCGCCGTCTATTTGAATAAGAAAAGGCTCTTCGCTTGTTTTTGTTATACTAAAGTCAACTACTTGAGCTCGCCATACACAAGAATTTTTTATTTGCTTTTTTATTAATAAAGAATAAGTTAAAAAAAGTTTGCTTAAAAAGGTGCTTTCCTCTGAGCAAACAATATCAAGCTTACCGTCATCTAAAGAAGCATCTGGAGTGAGTGAAAGGCCATATCCGATTTGATTTGAGTTTGAAATAAAAAAAATAGATGGACTAACTAGCTTTTGCTGGTCCTTAAATTTAATTTGGATCTTAGTTTTTATGTTAGGTTTAAAAAGAGTTTTTAGGAGTGCGAAAAAATAACCTTTTCTTTGACGCATAGGGGTCTTGCTGTAATGAAAAATTAGCTGGGCTCCTAAACCCAAACTCATGTTGCTTAAAAAAAGATGTTGGTTGACGTACCCCACATCTATTTTTCTATAAAACCCTTCTTTAATTAATTTTAAGGCTCCCTTTTTTTCTTTCGGAATCATTAGGTTAGCTGCTAAACTATTTCCTGATCCAAGAGGGATAATTCCAAGTTTTATTTTATTTTTTATTGTGTGTTTAGCAACCTCTCTAATAGTCCCGTCGCCACCACAAGCTACAACAATGTCTGAAAAAAGTCTTACAGCCTCTTCAGCAAAGACTGCTATGTCTTTTGGTTTTAAAGTATGTTTTAAAATAATATTGTATTTTATTGGGGTAAATATGGTTTTGATGTTTTCTATGAGTAATTTATTCCCACCTCTACCTGAAGCTGTATTCACAATAAAGTATATTAGTTTTTTTCGTCCTACCATTACCCAAAGCTTTTGTTTTTACAATATTTTCTAAATATCTTGGTTGTGGCTTATTTTTGATTAAATTTGCTGTCCTTTTTGGCGTCTTGGCCGAGTGGCTAGGCAGAGGTCTGCAAAACCTTTTACAGCGGTTCGAATCCGCTAGACGCCTCTTTTAAACCACAACCTTGTTGTGGTTTTTTATTGTGCTATTCCTTAAATTATCATCGAAGGGTTTAATTAGTCTTTTGGCAAAAGCCCTTTGGTTATTAAAACAAAAAACAGGACCAATCATGCTTGCGAGAAAGAAGCCCAATAATGCGGCGGATAGAATGTCTTCTAACAAAACTGCTCAATCTTTAAACATAATTCTTCCTCCAAAAACCTTTTGCTGTTTTAGTTGTTTTGGGGATCCGTAGATAAACACATCGCCGCCAGAAAAAATATTAACTTCTAAAATATTTAATGTTCTAACATTTGCCTCTCCTCCAGCCCTTATCTTGAGGCTTGTGTTTTCAGCTTCCATCTGGTCTCCAAAAAACAAACCTCCTGTTCTTATGTCTATGTCTTGTTTTGCTGTTGTCCCAAATGTAGTAACAATTCCTCCTGTTACGCTTCTAACAGTTAGCCTTTTCGTTTTCGCAGAGGCGATTATGCGAGCTCCTTCTTGTGCCTTTAATGTTAGCTCATACTTTTCTATAGGTTCTTTTGCGGAAACTATAGCACCCTGGTTGGCGTCTATGACATCAAGCGAGGTATAATAGATTTTTACTTTTGTTTCTGCACCCTTAAACTTTTTGTTAATCTTCATTTTTATTTTTAAAATATTATTCCTTTGGACTACGCTTACGTCTTTTGTGTTTTTTCCTGAAATAATAATTTTATCTTCTACCCCCTTGAAAAGCTCTACATTTATAAGATCATAAACTTTTAATTCAGAAAATTCTCCAAGAGTTTTTCTTAGTTCTGTTTGAGAAAACAGTGTTGCACTTGTTAATAGTGTTATAATGTATATTTTTTTCATTTTTCTAATTTAAAATAAAATCTAGTTGCCTTTTTATTATATCTGCTTTTTTTACTTTTACTTGTACTTGATCACCAAGCTGATATTTTTTTTTACTCTTTTCTCCAACCAAAGCGTGTGTTTCGTTATTAAAGGAATAGTAATCATCTTTAATATCCCTTATTCTTACCATACCCTCACATTTATTTTCTATAATTTCTACATAAATTCCCCACTCTGTTACACCAGAAATAATCCCTGAAAAAACTGTTTTTATTTGGTTTTTCATATATTTTATTTGCATATATTTAATAGACTCTCTTTCTGCTTTTGTTGCTTTATTCTCCATATGTGAAGAGTGTTTGCAATTCTCCTGGAAGGTAGCTGCATTTTTTGATGGCTCTCCATCTAAATAATTTTGAAGAAGGCGATGTGTCATAACGTCTGGGTAACGACGAATAGGTGATGTAAAATGGCTATAGCTTTGGAAAGATAACCCGTAATGCCCAATGTTTTCTGTTGAATATTCCGCTTTACTCATGCTCCTTATTATTAATGTATCTATTAAATTTTGTTCTTTTCTCCCTTCTATTTTTTTTAAAAGCTTGTTTAAAGATTTATTTGTTTTCTTTTTATTTTTTAGTTCTATTTTATAACCAAACTGTGTGATTACACGCTGGAGATTTTCTAATTTTTGTGTGTCTGGCTTATCGTGCGTTCTGTAAATAAATGTTTTTTTTGGTGTTTTTTTTGATATAAATTCTGCTACTTTTTTATTTGCTAATAACATAAATTCTTCAATGAGCTTATTAGCTTCTTTTGAAGTTTTAAAATAAACTTTTTCTGGAAAATTTTCTTTATTTAGTTTAAATTTAACTTCTTTTTTATCAAATGAGATTGCCCCATTATTCATTCTTTTTTGCCTTAATTTCTTAGAAATTTCGTTTAATTTTAAAATAGCCTTTTTTATTTTTGTAGATGTCTCATATTCTGAATTTAATAATGAAATTTTCTTTGGAATTACATTTGTTTTATTTTCTATTAGATATTGTGCTTCTTCGTAGCTAAAGCGTGCATTACTATTAATTACTGTGCGTCCAAACCATTCTTTTTCGACATCTCCTTTTTCATTTATACTAAAAATAGCTGAAAATGTATATTTATCTTCAAAAGGACGTAAAGAACAGGCTTTGTTTGAAAGTATTTCAGGAAGCATTGGTACTACTCTATCTACTAAATAAACAGAGGTAGCCCTACTGTAAGCTTCTTTATCTAAAATTGTTTTTTCTTTTAAATAATGGGAAACATCAGCTATATGAACACCTATTTGGTAATTTCCATCTTTTTTAATTTCAAAAGAAAGAGCGTCGTCAAAATCTTTAGCATCCCATGGATCTATAGTAAAAGTTAAGACAGACCTCATATCTTTTCTTTTTTCTATTTCTTTTTTAGATATACTAGTATCTAAATTATTAGCATAATCTAAAACTTCTTTAGTAAAATTATGGGGGAGTCCGTAATCTGCTAAAATTCCATTAATTTCTGTTTTATGTTCTCCTGGTTGACCTAAAACTTTTAATATTTCACCGCTTGGACATTCCGCTTTTGATGGCCATCCATCTAGCTTAACTAGAACTTTTTCACCTTCTTTTGCTTTGTTAATTTTATTAAAAGGAATGTAAATATCAAAAGGCATTTTTTTATTATCAGGCACTACAAAAGCATACTTTTTATTTATTTGGATAATTCCTACATATTCTTTTTTTTCTCTTTTTATAATTTTAATTATTTCTCCTTGAAGCTTATTATTTTGTTTTCTCTTATGTACATAAAACTGAACTTCATCTCCATGTAATGATTTAAGAGTTTTATGTGATGGTATAAAAATATCTTCCTTAAAATTATTTGTTTTTACATAACCAGATCCTTTAGAAGTGATATCAAAAACACCTATATAATATTTATTATACTTTTTATTATAATTTTTTTTTCTAGACATTAGTTTAGTTACATTTAACAAAACTAGGAATTAAAATGAAGCTAATTAATTGTATGAAAACAACTTTATTCACATTATATAATATATAATATTATTTTATTTAAAAATTAAAAAAAAAATGATTATTATAATTGAATGTTAATATATATGAAAACTTGTATATATATAGTTATTTTAATCTGAAATTTATTT
>CABXZJ010000021.1 GCA_902516685.1 uncultured Formosa sp. | reverse complement strand
CAGAGTCAGTTATATTTTCTACCAATAATTTTAACGGGGTAATGACATATTCATGGACTAATGATAATCCAGATATCGGACTCTCGAGTAATGGAAATGGTAATATTTTTTCTTTTACTGCAACAAATTTAACTCAATCACCAATTAACGCCAATATATCAGTAACTCCAACATTTGAAAATGATGGTGTTATTTGTGATGGAGAAAATAAAACATTTACAATCACTGTAAACCCCACAGCCCAAGTAGAACAACCTCTTGACCAAACTGTTTGTAATGGAGAAGATGTAAGTGTTGAATTTTTTACAAATAATGCAGTTGGTAATATTTCATACACCTGGTTTGCTGATATTGATATTGGATTAGGATTAAACGGTGAGGGAAATTTAAATTTTACAGCTTTAAATCCAACAACTTCTCCGTTGATTTCTAATATTTCAGTTGTATCGACATTTGAAGATGGTGTAAATAATTGTACTGGAACAATCAAAAATTTTGTAATAAAAGTGAATCCAACTGCTCAGGTAGATACAATCCAGGATATTTTTATTTGTGAGGGAGAAAATAGTTCATTAATTGATTTTACAACAATAAATTCCGATGGAGTTATTTCTTTTACTTGGAGTAATGATAATACAGATATCGGGTTAGTGTCTAATGGAGAAGGACCTATTGAATCTTTTGTTGCTGAAAATCCAACTAATGAAATTATAACTGCAAATTTAACAGTCACTCCTTCATATTCCAATGATGGAATTTCATGTTTAGGTCCTTCAAAAAACTTTTTAATTTTGGTTAGCCCTAAGCCTGAAATGAATGAAGTTATAACAAACGTTAATTGCAGTTACTCAGAGCCATTGTGTGTTGCAAGTATTGAGATCTCTCCAGATGGAGTTGGTCCGTTTACATACGATTGGGTTTCACTTGACGGTAATGTTGTAATTAATCCATCAAATCAGGATCAATTTGATTTGTGTCCTGGATCATATCGAGTTACAGTTACTGATGGATCAAACTGTAGTTATAATTATGAATATCAGGTAAGTCCACCCGAATCAATTGAATTCACATTAGTTACGCTTACTAATCTTTCTTGCAATAATATTGGTTCTGGTGTTTGTGATGGAAGTATAGAAGTTTCAACAGATGGGGGATCTTATCCCTACGCCCTACAAGAATGGTATACTGAGACAATTTCTGGATCTGGTGATTTTAATTTAGGGCCACTTGTAAATGTCAATAATCCTAATCAATTAGTTAATGCATGTCAAGGAAATTATGTTTACAAGGTTTTAGATGCCAATGGATGTGAATTTATTTCTCCTGTTTACACAATTGATACAGCACCAAGTCAAGTAACTGTTTCAGAAACATTATCCAATTATAATGGTTACAACATCGATTGTTTTTCTTCAAATACAGGATCGATAAATATTGAGGTAGCTGGTGGTTCTGGGATATTTGATTATTCTCTAACAAATGATGCTACTGGTCAAATTGTTGGTTCTTCTCAAAACCAAATAGGACCACTAAATTTAGTTTTTGATTTTTTAACTGCTGGAGATTTCACATTGATATTGATTGATTCAAATTGCCCAAGTGAAATTATTAGAAATTATAGTTTGATACAACCTGATGAATTGCAAATAGTAGCCACTCTTGTCAGTCCACCAAATTGTTTCTCAGGTTTAGCAACTTATGATATTTCGGCTACAGGAGGTGTCCCCCCATATGCAGGAACAGGAATACAAAGTGTTCTTAGTGGCCCTGTATCTTTTACAGTAATTGATTCTAATGGTTGCTCTGATGATTATTCAACTATTGTCAGCGAACCACAAGAATTATCTGCTGAATATTCAACTCAAGATGCTCTTTGTTTCGGAGATAACGGATTAATCACAATCAATCCAGACGGAGGCACTGGAATCATTACAGTTAATATTTATGATGAAAATTTTTTGTTTATCGAAAGTTTAAATACTTCCCAAGGTACTCCTGTATCATTTGCACAAGCCGATGGAACATACTTTTTTGATTTTTATGATGCAAATAGCTGTTACTTTGGTCCACAACTAGTTGTAATAAATGAACCCGAACCTATACTAGTTGATGTTGAGGTAGTACAGCCAAATTGTGATACCGATCCAGCATGGAGTTTTAATAATGGATCAATTTGTATATCAATTACTGGAGGTATCAATGCTGTTCCAAATGGAGTTAATTGGGTTGATAATGGCAATGGTAATTGGTGTATTACAGACTTGTCTGAGGGAATCTATCCAATTATTGTATATGATGAAAATGGATGTGAGCCAATTAATGAAATTCAAAATGTAATTCTCACAACTCCGACAGCAATAACAGTAGATTTTAATAACTCAATTGATGTTGATTGTGAAACCGATACAATAACTCAAACTAATTTTATCTTTATAGATGGAGGTCAACCTCCCTATGAAATTACATGGTCTGGAGGTTTTTCTGATCCACTTAATCCAAATGTAATGGAAACTTCAGAAGAAGGTAATTATTCCGCTTTCGTTAATGATCAGTTAGGAATATTAAACGGTTGTCCTCCCATTGAATTTCAATTAGATCCAATAATTTTCCAAGAATTAGGTGTTTCAGATTTTACAATAAGTTCTGACAACAGCATTTTTTGTGATGTTTTTGCGGTTTCAGATCCTATAATTTTTAATAATATTTCATCAGGTGACATTGTTGGAATTGAATGGGATTTTGGAGATGGTTCACCACCAATTTCAAATATTGACTCTACTTCACATGTTTACAACGTTATTGGTAGTTACAATGTTAGTCTTACGGTGGAGGATATTTATGGGTGTTTTGATACATACAATGAAATTATTGATGTAACTAAAGGATTTGAAATTATTTTACCAAACGCGTTTACTCCAAACGGTGATGGAATAAATGAAACTATCAGGCCTGTATACAATTGTATGACCGACGTCCAAATGAGTATTTATGATACTTTTGGTTCATTGGTTTATGCTGAAGTTGCTCAAACCGGTGATATTTATGGTTGGGATGGAACTATTGATGGTAATCCTGCTGAAAATGGAAATTACATTATGGTTGTAAGAGCAGAAGCCTTCAATGGAACTATGATTGATTTAAATGGGCCTATAACTCTTATTAAATAAAGATAAATGAAGAAATTATTAATTTTAATTTTAGTTTTAATAAGTTTTTATGGTATCTCACAAGATCCTATCCACACACAATTCTTTATGGTTCCAGAAACTCTCAGTTCAAGTTTTACTGGCGCTAAGCAGTCAACTCGTGCAGGTATAATTCATCGAACACAATGGCCAGGTCTTAATTTTAGTATCAATACTCAATTTGCCTTTATAGATAATTGGTTTGAAGAAATAAAGAGTGGTGTTGGAATTAGTGTTTTAAACCACAAAGAAACTACAACACGTTATAATTTTACACAAATCAATTTAAATTATGCTTACAAGTTTTCAATTTCCGATGAATGGAACGTTCGTCCTAGTATCTCTATTGGTTATGGTTCTAAAGATTTTGGTTTTCAAAATCTAGTTCTAGAAGACCAAATAAATATCTTTAGCGGCATTATTAATGCCAATAGCATAGACCCTATAAATTTGAATGAATCAGTACGGTTCATAGATTTTAGTACTTCAGTATTATTTAATTCTGAAAACTCTTGGGTTGGTTTAAGTTTAAAGCATTTAAATAGGCCAAATATTTCAATGGAATTTGATGGACAAGACAATTTAGAAATGTTTTTTTCTGCACATGCATCAATTTATTTACCATTTGGGAAATATAGAAATTATAAAAACTCAAATAAGCTTTTTGTGTTAGCTAATGCAATGCAGCAAGGGCCATACAATCGTTTTGATTTAGGAGCCAAATATGATATGGATCGTTTCTCCTTTGGATTATTAGCTGCTACAAATCCTTTTAAATCTAACTCCAATAGTCATTTTTTAACTTCAATCAATGCATTTATAGGAATGGATTGGGAAGGTTTTAGATTTGCTTATTCTTACGACTTTAATGTTACTGATATTGGCAGAACTGGAGGAGTTTATGAATTATCAGTAACATATGATTTTCTTAACAATGATAATTGTTTTGGTTGTCCAGATTATTAAATTCAATAAACGAACTTTATATTAAAAATGAATTTTATACTTTTATAAGTAAGCATGTCTAAAAGTATAAAAATAATTGAATGTCCAAGAGATGCCATGCAAGGCATAAAACCATTCATTCCAACATCAAAAAAAGTGCAGTACCTTCAATCATTGCTGCATGTTGGTTTTGATACACTCGATTTTGGTAGTTTTGTGTCTTCTAAAGCCATTCCGCAAATGCAAGATACTGCAGCAGTTCTTTCTCTTCTTGACCTTAGCAAGACGAGAACAAAACTTCTCGCCATAGTTGCCAATACTAGAGGGGCCAAAGCTGCCGCTGGGTTTGATGAAATTGATTTTTTGGGATTTCCGTTTTCTATTTCAGAAAATTTTCAAATGCGTAATACTCACAAAACAATTACTGAATCTGAAGCAATTCTAAAGGAAATATTACAGATTGCAGGCCAGCATCATAAAAAAGTAGTCGTTTATTTATCCATGGCCTTTGGCAATCCCTATGGAGATCCTTGGAATGTAGATATTGTAGGTGAGTGGACCGATCGCTTGCATAAAATGGGAGTTCAAATTCTATCCTTGAGTGATACTGTTGGTACTTCCAATGCAAGTTCTATTTCGTATTTATTTTCAAATTTAATTCCCGCTTATCCATCTGTCGAATTTGGGGCTCATTTACATACCCATCCTTCGTTTTGGTATGAGAAAGTTGAAGCTGCTTTTAAGGCCGGATGTATGCGTTTTGATGGGGCTATTCAAGGGTTTGGGGGGTGTCCAATGGCCAAAGACGAACTAACTGGTAATATGCCAACCGAAAAATTACTCTCCTATTTTACCACTCAAAAAATTGAAACAAACCTCAATGTACTCGCATTTGAAAGCGCTCATAATGCTGCTTCTGCACTTTTTTCAAATTATCTATAACCCTTATTTAAAATAATTCTAAATTAACACGTTTTTAACTTTTTTTTTCAAAGATTAGACTTTATATTTGCAACTAATTCTATACTATTTAAAATTAATCTAAATAAAAACTAATGAAAAATTTAAACTTTTTTAAGCTAATAGCCCCAGTATTTTTACTAGGATTTTTGGCTTCATGTTCTGATGACGATGATAATAATGTTGTTGTTGATCCAATTGCTCCAACAACATATACTTTCGAAAGAGAAATTGATGGTGCTATGGTCAGTACTGTCAGCTATGGTGGTCAAACAACAAGATTGATGCAAGCTGACGAACTTTATTCTGCGCTCAACGATGACAGTTCAACAGAAGCTGCGCTTGATCTTATGTTTGGTGGTGATAGTAGTGGATCTGCTGGATTTGCTAATTCTGCTCTCAACGGTACTTCTAAAATTATTCGTTCAAAAACTTCTGCTTATACTAATACAGCAACTAACTTGGCAGTATTTGATGGCTGGCTTGCAGAATTTGCCAATGATGTAGCACCAAATTTAGATGGGGCTGCCTCTCCTGGATTTGCGGGAGATTATGATGGTTATCAGTTGAATGCTGCTGGTCAAGAGCTAGATCAATTATTCTTTAAAAGTTTGATTGGTGCTTTTGCATTAGATCAAATCATAAATAACTACATCACACCAAGTCAATTGGATTCTGGTACAAGACGTGACGAAAATACAGCTGGCACTCTAGAAGATGGTGATCCTTATACAACAATGGAACACAAATGGGATGAAGGATTTGGATACCTTTATGGACAGGTTGCAGATGTAGAATCTAATTTTGGTTTACCTGCTGAAGGTGAAGCTACTGGAAACTTACTTATGAAATATTTCAAAAAGGTTGAAGAAAATTACGAGCCAGGAATTGCTGAAACTGTTTACAATGCATTTATTGCTGGACGACATGCCATCACAATTGCAGATTATGATGCTCGGGATGCAGCTGCGTCAACCATCAAAACAGAGCTTTCAAAGGTTATTGGTTATTATGCTAAACATTATTTAAATGATTACATTACAAAAGCTGGAAGTGGAAATTTTTCTGGGGCACACCATTCATTATCTGAGGGCTATGGTTTTATTTTCAGCCTTCAGTTTACAAATGATGGTGGCGATATGCCATATATGGATCGTGGTACCATAATGTACGCTCTTACCGGCGAAGGTGCACCTCCTGGGATGGGAGCTTATTTTGCAGACTTTTATAACTTGAATTCTATTTATATAACGGATCCACAACAAGGTATGATTGCTCTAATTGATAATGCTTTTGGTTGGTAATATTACCAAAATAGAAGTAACTAAAATAATAATTGTTAATTATTTGAATTTATAACAGTTAACTGGGTGCCTGTAATTATCTTTGCAGGCATCTGGTTTATTTAATAATCTAAGATTATGTTGAAAAAAATAGTTTATTTAAGCTTAATTTCATTTGCACTTTTGATTGGATGCTCTGATGACAGTACTTCTTCTCAAACTTCGCAAACAGTTTGGGAACAAAAATCTCAAATGCTCACCAATTGGGCTGATAATTTTATTGTACCCAATTATCAAAATCTTTCAGACAAACTGACAGTTCTAGAAACTTCAGTCACCGCCTTTAATGCGGCGCCCAACCTTGAATCATTAGAAACTGTTCGTACATCATGGCTCGAAGCTTATAAATCATGGCAACACGTCGAAATGTTTAATATTGGTCCTGCAGAGCAGTCTTTTTACCACCTAAAAATGAATGTATACCCAACATCAACTCAAAATATTGAATCTTTAATAGTTTCAGGAGACTTTTCAAACCTAGATAATGCTCCCTACTATTCTGCCCAAGGCTTTCCAGCCATGGATTATCTTTTGTTCGGGCTCAGTTCAGATGATGCGTCTATCGTAAATCTTTACAATTCTAATCCTAATTACAGCAATTACCTTTCGGAAATTATGGACAGAATGGTTTTCAACAACAACTTTGTTCTTAATGAATGGAACAACTACAGAGCTGACTTTATAGTTTCTGTGGAAAATACAGCAACCTCCAGTGCCAATAAAATGACTAATGATTTTATTTATTATTATGAAAAAGGGTTTAGAGCTAATAAATTTGGGATTCCCGTTGGGATCTTTTCCGGTGGAAACATTTTCCCTGAAAAAGTAGAAGCTTACCATAACCAAAATGTGAGCAAATTGCTCGCACTTGAGGCCATAGATGCTATCAAAAAGTTTTTCAATGGCAATGGTAATCCTAGTTTAAAACATTTTCTTGATAATTTTGCTACTCAAGATATGTTTAACCTAAGCAGCGATATTAATGCTCAGCTAGATCTTGGAGAATCTTCAATTGAAAATTTAGATTCCAATTTTGTGAATCAGTTAAATAATGAATTTCTTGAGATGGCATTAACATATGATATTATACAGGCTGGTACTGTTCTTTTAAAAACAGATATGTTATCTGTTCTACAAATTGCTACAGACTATGTAGATGCTGATGGCGATTAAAACTAACGTTTGAAAATATAAAACATACTTTTTAAATGATTTTAGAGATTAATAATTATTTAAAAAGATCGACTGCGTCTTCAAAGCTCGCGGTTTTCAGAATTTGTTTTGGACTAATGATGCTTTACAGCATGGTTAGGTTCTGGTCTAAGGATTGGATTCAATCAGTATATATAGAACCTAAGTTTCATTTTAAGTATTATGGTTTTGACTGGATTCAGAGTTTGGGCAGTTATACCTATCTACTTTTTATCGTCTGTATTTTATGTGCTGTTCTCATCACAATTGGTTTGTGGTATAGGTTTAGTATTCTGCTATTTTTCTTGTGCTTTACCTATATAGAACTCATTGAAAAAACAACTTATTTAAATCACTACTATTTCATCAGTATTTTAAGTTTTTTGCTTGTTTTCTTGCCTGCAAACAAATGCTTTTCAATGGATGTTTTTTTTCGAAAAAAACAATATAAAGAAATCCCACAATGGACTGTTGATGCAATAAAACTCCTGATGGTCATCGTTTATTTCTATGCTGGCCTTGCAAAGATTAATTCGGACTGGCTTTTAAAGGCATTGCCACTCAAAATATGGATGCCTTCCAAATACGATATTCCTCTAATAGGTGAAACTTTATTGCAACAAGAGTGGGTACATTATGCCATGAGTTGGGGAGGTATGCTTTACGATCTCAGTATTCCATTTCTTTTGTTCTATAGAAAGACCAGACTTTATGGCTTTGCATTGGTAGTCTTTTTTCATGTTTTTACAGCCGTTTTATTCCCCATAGGTATGTTTCCATACATCATGATCGTCAGTGCCTTGATCTTTTTTGATGGCGAGACCCACAATAAGATCGTCACATTGCTAAAGAAAATCATTAAGCCCTTGCGTTTTTTAGTGGATATTTCGGCCATAGAAAATGTAAATGAGTTTAATTACAAGCGTTCCAGATGGATGCTTTGGACCCTTGGCGTTTTTTTTACGATTCAGATAGCGGTTCCCTTCAGATATGTATTATACCCATCGGAACTATTTTGGGCCGAGGAAGGGTATCGATTTTCTTGGAGGGTAATGTTGGTTGAGAAAATAGGTTACACAAATTTCAAGGTTGTAAACAAAACTACTAATTCTTCTTTTTATGTGAGAAACGGCCATTTTTTGACAGACCTTCAAATCAAGCAAATGAGCTTTCAGCCAGATATGATTTTGCAATACGCACATTACTTAGGTGACCATTTTAAAAGTCAAGGGCATAAAAATATCGGGATATATGCGGAAAGCTATGTATCCCTAAATGGCAGATCTAATCAGCAATTTATTGACCCTGAAATCGATTTGCTAATGCAAAAAGAATCGTTCAAACACAAACACTGGATTAAACCTTTTAAAGATGAGATTAAAGGATTTTAAAATTATTTATTTATTGTTACTTTCTAACCTTTTATCGTTTGGGCAATCCGAAGTCTCGGGAACCGTTTACGATAAATTTACAGAAGCTCCTATTGCATCCGTTGAAATTTTTTCAGGATTTGGGAAATTGTTAACTACAACCGATATTAAGGGATCTTATGCCTTTGTCACAGACAAAGACAGTCTTGATTTGATCTATTTTTCCTATAACTACAAACCTTTTAAAACAAGCTTAAATACTTCCAAAAATCTTGAGTTGAAGGTTGTTTTAGAACCACTTACAGAGCAGTTATCATCTGTTGAACTGGCTGTTGTAAAAAAACAATATTTTTCTGTCAAACGCATGGCTGATGTTGAAGAAATGGCCATCTACGCCGGTAAAAAAAACGAGGTGGTTGTAATGAATAATATTTTTGCAAATCTGGCCACTAACAATGCCAGGCAAATATACAGCCAGATTGCAGGGTTGAATATTTATCAAAACGACGATGCTGGATTACAACTCAATATTGGAGGCCGTGGTCTGAATCCCAATCGAACCTCAAATTTTAATACCCGTCAAAATGGCTATGACATTAGTGCGGATGTATTGGGATATCCTGAGAGTTATTATACCCCTGCCTCCGAAGCCCTTTCAGAAATTCAAATTGTTCGCGGGGCGGCCTCACTACAATATGGCACCCAGTTTGGCGGCTTGGTAAATTTTAAAATGAAAGACCCCAACCCCAATCGTTTGTTGGAAGTTCAAACAAGAAACACCATGGGTAGCAACAATCTTTATACAAATTTCACGAGCATTAGTGGAACTAAAAACAAGCTTGGCTATTATGCGTTTTTTAATTATAAAGAAGGTGATGGTTTTAGAGATAACTCTAACTTTTCATCTAGAAATATGTATTTAAAATTGGTGTATAAACTTTCAGACAAAACAGAGATATCAGGGGAAATAACGTATTTGAATTATTTGGCCAAGCAGGCCGGAGGCTTGAACGATTCAATGTTTGCCAGCGATCCTTATCAAAGCAATAGATCCAGAAATTGGTTTGCCATCAATTGGTTGCTTTACAATGCCAAAGTGACCCATGAATTTTCTGAAAGCACAAAATTCAGTTTTAATTTTTTTGGACTTGATGCGACCAGAGATGCCCTTGGGTTTAGGACCAACAGAGTTGATCAAGTAGATTCTTTTGAAGCACGAGACCTCATTAAAGGCGATTTTAAAAATTACGGTTTTGAGTCGCGATTGATTCACAATTACAAACTGTTAAATAAAAATGCTACAGCGCTTTTAGGTGTTAAGCTTTACAAGGCCAACAATACAGGTCAACAAGGTCCCGGCAACAGCGGATCAGGTCCCAATTTTAGTTTTCAAACCCAACAATACATTGACTATCCTGCCCAGTCCGATTATACTTATCCAAATCTTAACACCGCTATTTTTGGGGAACAATTAATTTACTTAAATGATCAAATTTCAATCACCCCAGGATTTCGATTTGAGTACATCAAAACCGAAAGCCAAGGCTATAGCAAACGCATAAATTTAGACGGTGCTGGTAATGTCATCTTAAACGAAACTGATTTTTACGTCGAAACACGTGAGCGTTCCTTTGTTTTGTTGGGTCTTGGCGCTAGTTATAAACCTAATACTTCCTTGGAGTTTTATGGCAACCTATCTCAAAACTATAGATCTGTAACTTTTGCAGACATCAGCATCATCAATCCAGCCTTTGTGATTAACCCCAATATCACAGATGAAAAAGGCGCAACAATGGATGTGGGCGCGCGCGGTGTTTTCAAAAATTACATTTCCTACGACATCAGTATTTTCTCATTAATTTATGATGACCGTATTGGATTTTTACAGAAAGTTTTTCCTGACGGAAATGTGCGCTCTGAACGAGGTAACATTGGAAAAGCAAGAATTTTCGGATTTGAAAGTCTGTTGGATTTTAATCTCAATGAAATTTTTAATTTTGACAACAAGCTTAAATCTAATGTGTTTTTTAACACCTCCCTTATTAATTCCAAATATACTGCCAGTCAAGCCAATGGAATTGTAGGAAATCGTGTAGAGTTTATTCCCAGAGTTAATTTTAAGACTGGATTTAAGTTTTCTTATGAAGATTTCATCGTTAATCTTCAGTATTCTTATTTATCAGACCAGTTTACAGATGCCACCAATGCTACTGAGGGGAATTTAAGTGGTGTCATTGGCGCCATTCCTGCTTACGATATTTTAGATTTTGGATGTTCCTATAAATGGGGTGCATTTCAGTTTGAATCAGGTGTAAACAATCTTCTTGATAATGCGTATTTTACAAGACGGGCAACCGGTTATCCAGGTCCAGGTATCATTCCCTCTGCTCCTCGAAATTTTTTCCTTACCGTCCAATATAAATTGTAGTTAATGCATTTTCTAAAACTTTCTTTATTAATCTTATTTTGCGGTACGCAATGGCTTTTTTCCCAAGCTCCAACTGAAGTTGTTTTGGATTCGACAGAAGTTGAAAATCTTAATGAAGTCATCATTTCTGCTACTCGCACCAAACGGCAATTGGCTTCAGTGCCTTTGCCTACACAACTGATTTCAGCCAAGGCGATAGCCGCTGCAAATTCCATTCGCCTCAATGACATTCTTGAGGAACAAACAGGCTTGCTAATGGTTCCTGATTTTGGTGGAGTAGAAGGCCTTCAAATGCAGGGACTAGACAGCCAATACACTTTAATTTTAATTGACGGAGTACCGCTTGTAGGCCGTTCCGCAGGCACTTTTGACTTATCCAGAGTTACCGTAGGCAATATCAAACAAATTGAGATTGTAAAAGGGCCTTCTTCTAGCCTTTATGGTAATGAAGCTTTAGCAGGCGTTGTTAATATTATAACGCAAACCCCTAAGACCGGTTTTGGAGGTCGTTTTTATTACCGCGGTGGTAATTATAGTTCAAATGATCTGAGCACAGATCTCAGATATAAAAAAGATAAACTTGGGCTTTATGTTTTTGTCAATCGCTTTTCTAATGAGGGGTACGATTTAGTAGATTCAGACGATGTAAGCACTGTTGAGCCTTTTCACAATTATACGTTTAACACTAAAATTAATTATGAGTTTTCAGAAAAAGTCAAGCTCTTCGTCTCTGGCAGGCTTTACCGCCAAGTGCAAGACAATGTCGCGAGTGCCGGCTATGATGGAGAGAGTCAAATTGATGAATGGAATTTTCATTCAAAATTAGAACTTAAATTCAATGAAAGATGGGATAATCAATTCGAATTCTACACCACTACTTACAAGGCAGAAGAATTTCTAAATGACACAACAGGCAATTTATTCTCATACAGCGATTTTAAACAACGTTTTTTAAGACCTGAATTTAGAACTGTCTTTAAGCCGAATGCACAAAATTCATTCATCGCTGGGATAGGTATGCAATTCGAAAGCTTACAAAGAACAGATTTTTTTGGATACCCCAAGTTTAATTCATCCTATCTTTATTCACAATATGAATACACTAAAAATGATCAGTTTAATTTGATTTTAGGTATTCGTTTTGATGGTCATAACGAATACACATCTCAACTTAGCCCCAAAGCGGCTGCGCGATATAAATTCAATGATAAACTAGCTTTAAAAGGTTCTATAAGTTACGGATTTAAAACCCCTGACTTTAGACAATTATATTTTGATTTTACAAATGCAACTGTAGGCTACACGGTTTTAGGTTACAATGCCGTAGCTACACTTATCCCAGAGTTGGAGGCCAATGGAGATATTTCGAGCCTTATTCTACCTCTTAGTTCTTTTGAAGGAGATTTAAATCCGGAAAGTTCAATTGGATATAATCTTGGAATTGACCTAACAACTAACCCAAATCTTAAGATTAATCTTAATTTATTTAGGAATGAAATCAACAACCTAATTGACACTAGAGTGATTGCTATAAAATCAAACGGTCAAAACGTTTTTAGTTATTATAATGTAAACGAAATTTACACCCAAGGGCTAGAATTTAATTCAAGCTTAAAATTCAATAAAAGCACAGTGCTAACGTTTGGTTATCAATTGTTGTATGCAAAAGATAAAAAAGCTGTTCAAGCTTTTAAAAATGGTGAAGTATTTGCTAGATTAACACCAACATCACCCGCTTTTGCACTTTCTGAAAAAGATTATTTTGGCCTATTAAACCGCTCCAGACATATGCTAAATTTTAAGCTTTCCTATAGTTTTGAAAAATCGAATTTAGAAAGTAACATAAGAGCCACATACAGAAGTAAATTTGGGCTTTATGATAACAATGGTAATGGTTATTTAGACGCTTATGATACTTTTGTTTCTGGCTATTCAATTTTTGACTTTGCGATTAATAAAACCATTTTTGAACATTACAAATTGGGTTTTGGAATGGATAATTTTTTTTTAGATTTTAACGACCCTCAAAATATAAGTAATATCGCTGGCAGGATCGTTTACGGAAATGTGATAATAAATTTTTAACAATAAATACAATATTAATGAAACCATTTAATAAATATAAAATTTTAATAATCTTGTTTTTTTTTGCATTCAATTCCTGTAGTGACGATGGAGGAACCCCTTTACCAGCTGAGGAATATTTACAAATAATAAACTTACATGCGCCAATGACAGGTGGCCAAGGTCAAGAACCATCAGGCGGTTCTTATACAAAGTTTAATTTCTCCACAGGTGAGGTCACTACAAGCGAAACCGATTGGGATATTGCCTTTAGAGGGACAACAATTATCGTTAATGGAGGCACACCAATAGTTGCTGCAGATGAACCACAGCGGAATGGTAATGCAGCTGCTTACATTGAAAACAGTATATTTTCAGCTGTGTCATCTGTTAACCAGAGTCTTTTTATACAAGATTCTTCAAACGGTTTTGCCATTCCCACTGGAAGTGGAAATGGTTGGTATACATATACAGGTCCACCAGACCATTTAATTTTTCCAATACCTGGAATAACTCTAGTTTTTAGAACTCATGATTCTAAATACGCAAAGGTTGAGATTTTAAGTTATTATAAGAATTTAGACAATTCTATCTCAGAAAATGCACGCTATTTTACATTTAATTATTTATATAATTCCAACGAAAATCAAACCACTTTTTGATGATTTCAAAATATTAAATAGACAATAAAATAAAAAACCTTAAATTTGCATGCAATTAAACCTAATTGCAATGCAATCAAACCATACTAAAATTATTGGAGAAGGTCTCACTTATGATGACGTTCTGTTGATACCTGCTTATTCTGATATTTTACCCCGGGATGTCAGTATAAAAACTAAATTTTCCAAAAATATTGAATTAAATGTTCCAATAGTATCAGCAGCAATGGACACAGTTACAGAGAGTGCAATGGCTATAGCTATTGCCCGAGAAGGAGGTATTGGAGTGTTACATAAAAATATGTCTATTCAACAACAAGCTGTTGAAGTTCGCAAAGTCAAGCGTGCTGAAAGTGGTATGATTATAGACCCAGTTACACTTCAGTTGGACGCTAAGGTAATAGACGCTAAAAATAGTATGAAAGAACACAGTATTGGGGGTATTCCAATTATAGATAACAATGGGGTATTGAAAGGAATTGTTACTAATAGGGATCTTAGGTTTGAAAAGAATAATGATCGCTTAATCACAGAGGTTATGACGTCCAAAAACTTAGTTGTGACTTCTGAAGGTACTTCGCTTAAACAAGCTGAAGGTATTCTACAAAAAAATAAGATTGAAAAATTGCCTGTTGTTGATACAGACAATAAACTTATCGGATTAATTACCTTTAGAGATATAACAAAACTCACCCAAAAACCTATATCAAATAAGGATAAATATGGCCGCCTAAGAGTAGCCGCAGCAATAGGCGTTACTCATGACGCTATAGAACGTACTAAAGCTTTAGTTAACTCTGGGGTTGACGCCATAGTTATTGATACAGCCCACGGGCATACAAAAGGGGTAGTTAATACTTTAAAAATAATTAAATCTGAGTTTTCTGATTTAGATATTGTAGTAGGTAATATAGCTACTGCGGCTGCTGCAAAATATTTAGTAAAAGCAGGAGCTGACGCAGTAAAAGTTGGTATTGGACCAGGGTCTATTTGTACTACACGTGTTGTTGCCGGCGTTGGCTTTCCA
>CABXZJ010000020.1 GCA_902516685.1 uncultured Formosa sp. | reverse complement strand
TAACCTCCAAATTTTGTAATTTTACAAAGTATTTAAATAAGTAATTATATGAGAATAGCTATTGGTAATGATCATGCTGGGACTCTTTTTAAGTTTCATATTACAGATTATTTAAAAAAACAAAATATAGAAGTCATTAATTTTGGAACTAATGATAAAAATAGTGTAGATTATCCTGATTTTGTCCACCCCGTTATTAACGAAGTAATAAATAATAAAGTTGATTTTGGTATTCTTTTATGTGGTACTGCGAATGGTGTAGCAATGACTGCTAATAAATATAAAGCAATAAGAGCAGGAATTTGTTGGAATTCAAATATTGCATCCTTAATAAGACAACACAACAATTCAAATGTATTATGTATTCCAGCAAGGTTTATAAAAAAAGAAGAAATAAATAATATTATAGATGCTTTTATTAATAATGATTTTGAAGGAGGTCGCCACCAAAAAAGAATAGATAAAATTATTATATCTTAAAAAATGATTAAAGTTTTTACAAAAAGATTTAATCAATTATCAAAGAATGAGCTTTACAAAATATTTCATATTAGATCTAAAGTATTTATAGTAGAACAAAATTGTATTTATCAAGATATAGACTTTAAAGACCAAAAAGCACTTCATATATTAATAAAAAAAAAGAAAGAAATTATAGGTTATTCTAGAATTTTCAAACCAGGGGATTACTTTAAAAAAGCCAGTATAGGTCGTGTTGTAATATCAAAAGAAAATAGAGATAAAGGATATGGAAAAATACTTATGAGAGAAAGCATAAAAGCAATAGAAAATAATTTTAAAGAAAAAGAAATTAAAATTTCTGCCCAAAAATATCTTTTAGATTTTTATACTTCCATAGGATTTAAAAAAGAAGGGAAAGAATATTTAGAGGATGGTATTCCTCACATATCTATGGTAAAAACTAATTTTTTATAGAAGTTATTTCTATTTCGACACGTCTATCAAATTTTGGATTTCCACCTAGTGGTTCTTTATGTTTCATTCCAACATATTTCATTCGTTTTTTATCAATACCTTTTTTTACTAAATAATAAAAAATAGACTTAGCTCTTTCTTGAGATAAATTTCTTTTTCCAGTTTTTCTGTCTATGGCGTCTTTACCTTCAGAAGTGCAACACACATGTCCTTTTATTGTAAAATAAAGAAAACTTTTCTCTTTTAATATTTGTGCTACATTATATAATACCTTTTTGGATTCTTTCAAAACATAACTATGACCTGTTCTAAATAAAATTTTATCAAGAATTACATTATCCCCAACCATTAAATTACTTTCCAAAGTTAAAGGAAGTTGTCTTCCTTTTTCATCAAAATTTTTATTTTTTTGAGGAGTTGTATTTTTATATTCAATATTAATTTCCACTTTTCTATTTAATCCTCTTATTGTATTCAAGTTGTCTGTTTCTATAACTTTAATTAAAATTTCACCCTTACCATCAACGTTTGTAATCAGGCCAGGATCAACTCCAGTATCACATAAAATATCTTTTATTGAGTATGCTCTTTCTTGGGATAATACTAAATTGTATTGATTGGTTCCGCGGTCATCACAAAAACCATAAATAGAAATTTTTTTTATTTTACTTTTATCTAAGTTCTTAATAAAAAATAATAAACGATTCTTTTCTGTTTCAATAACCTCATATTTACCTGTTTCAAAATAAATAACATGCCTTTTTATAGGCTGTGAAAAGCATAAATTTGAAGCAAAAAAGATGAAAAAAACGAATCTGAACATCCTCTAATATATTTAATTTATTTTAAAATAGAATAATAAAAACTAGTGTCAACTAATATTTCTAACCCCTTTTTTATGCTTTTATCTCTTAAGAAAGAATAATTATATAAACCCTCTTTGTAAAAGTTTATTTTTATTATTTCCTTAGATAAAGTATTCAAAATATCTTCTTTTTTTATATTAAAAACATCTTCTTTTTCATTCTTCATACTTGATATTATAGACCTTAGTTTTTTAGATATTTTAAATAAACTTTCATCTTCCGAAGCAAGAATGGCTTTATTTAATGTTGTTTCAGTAGTTGTTCCTAGATTAAATCCCGATGAAAGGCAAAACTGTTTAAATTGGCTAAAATGATTTTCTTTTAATTCAAAACCTTCTATATTTTTGATTTTATTTTTTCTAATAAAATTAACAGCATAAGTGAAAAACAAATTTTCTTTTTTTAACGAGCTTATTATATTAATCGGATGTTTCCTGGCAGTGTAAACATCAGGCTCAACACCGCCACCACCATAGACAGTCCGCCCGTTTTTTGTAAAAAAGGATTCCTCATTAGGATCATACCTTTCAGCCTTTCCGTTTTCCTTTCTTTTTCCATAGTTTAAAGCCTGT
The DNA here is from genome assembly GCA_902516685.1 of uncultured Formosa sp. The sequence goes on along the minus strand of CABXZJ010000020.1, from coordinate 13,032 downwards.
ATACATCTCCCTGATGGTGTGTAGTACCGTGAAATGGTGATTTTTATTTGCGCCCCATAAGGCAGCGGCTTTGGTTGCTGAACCAACCCTTTACCAAAGCTCCGTTTACCAACTATTACAGCCCTGTCTAAATCTTGTAGCGCTCCCGCCACAATTTCACTAGCTGAAGCGCTTCGTTCGTTTATAAGAACAACAATAGGGATTTCTATATTCAAAGGCTGTTTTCTGGTAATAAATTGACTGTTGTATTGCTTAATATTTGATTTGGTAGAAACAATAAGCTGGCCCTTAGGAACGAAAAGATTAACAATTTCAACAGCCTCACTTAATAAGCCGCCAGGATTGTCTCTTAAATCTAAAATCAAGCCTTTGGCCTCATCAATCATAAGAAACTTTAAGGCAGACTCAACCTCTTTTGCTGACCCTCTGGAGAACTTACTTAAGGCAATATAACCCATGCCGCTGCTTATTAGCTTAAAAATAGGGACGGCTTTTACCTTTTCCCCTCCCCTTTTAATTAAAATCACTTTTTCATTACCATCCCTGATAAGCTTTATATTTACTTGTGTATTTTTTTTGCCTTCTAAGAGAGCTGCAACCCCATTTTTAAAACCCAAAACATTTACTCCATTTATTTCAACTAATTTATCACCCGGTCTTATACCTGACTTATCTGCAGGGAGGTTTTTGTGCACTTCTACGACAGTTAGCTCATTTTTTATGAACTTTAATTCACACCCAATACCAACAAAGTCGCCAGCCTGTTTCATCTTTGCGCTTTCAACGTCTTGTTCACTGCTATAAACTGTATATGGATCAAGCTCAGAAAGCATTTTTTTAACACCAACCTCCATGAGCTCGCTCGGGTTGGTTTCATCAACATAGCTCATGTTTATTTCTTTAAATAAAGTGTTGTATATTTCTATTTGTTTAGCGATCTCAAAGAAATCAATCTTAAAGCTACTTAATGCAAAAATTACGACCAACAGACCAGTAATACGTAATATTGTTTTTTTAGTTTTTTTCATAAAAAAGAGTGTCTAATAATTTTTTAACAAGCTGATCAAACATTCCGTCCAAAGCCTTTTTGTGTGGAGCTTTTTTCCCAACATACAGAACAACAAAATGGAAAGACACGCCCAGCTCCTTAACTACACTCACAAGATGCTCTCTAACTCCCTCACGCATCATGCGCTTAATTTTGTTTCGCTCAACAGCTAGTGAAAAGTTTCGTTTTCCAACAGAAACTCCCCACGCGGACTTCGTTGAATCTAAATAAAAAAAACGAAGACCACCAGCATCAATAGTCTTACCCTTTTCGAAAACCTTAGAAACATTTTGAACTCCTTTAAGCCTATTCATTTGATTTGAACTCGTAAGAGTTGTTCGTTAAATTTATGTCTGCTATTTTGTTTGTTGGGTCGATAGTTATTGATGCGATTTCTTCAGGTCCGCTAACATCAAATGAATACAATGGATTTGCCCAGGCCCAGTCTTTTAGTTTTATTGTGTGTTTTTGTAAAGGTTTGTCAACGCGCATTATTTGTAATGGGATATAATATTTTTCTCGCCGACCATTTTTATAAATAACTTCAAGATCAATAGGGAAGGGCATTAGCCCAACCCTTTCTAAAGTAACGGTAGTTTTTCTCGACACTTTTTCAATAGCTTTTACTCCGTAATCAATAGTGTTTGTGGTTTTTGTCCAGTCTGTTAGGTACCAATCAAGCTCTGATCCAGAAGCTTTCTCCGCGCAGCGAATAAAGTCGTTAGGGGTTGGGTGTTTAAATGACCAATTATCGAAATAAGTTTTAATTGTTTTTTCAAAAGCTTCCTCTCCAATAATATGCTTCAATTGCCTTAAAAAAATACTCCCCTTAACGTAGGCTGCAACCCCGTAGCTAAAATTGTAATTATACCTATCAGCATGTGTTGTCAGTGGTTGTTCAGCACCGCTCAAAACCAGCTGCCGGTACCTCTCGTATGATTTCTTATAGTGCTCATCTTTGTTTATACCCATAATTTTTGTCTCAGCTTCTGTGCAAAAATACTCTGTAAACCCCTCGTCCATCCACTCGTGTTTGCTTTCATTCGTCGCTAAAAGAAAATGAAACCAAGAGTGTGCCAGTTCGTGAGCCGTAACGCCAACTAGGCTTTTAAAAGGTCTTTGTCCCGTTATGAGCGTGCACATACCGTATTCCATACCACCATCACCGCCTTGAATAACAGAATATTGATCATACGGATAAACTCCAATATTCTGGTTGAAGAACGCCATTAGTTCTGCCGTAATAGGTTGTAGTTTTTTCCAGTTTTGCAAGTGCTCTTTTGATAGCTGTTTTTTGTAATAAAAATTAAGTTTAGGTCCTTTTTTTATTTCAAACACGTCATGAATATATTCTGGGTCAGCAGCCCAGGTAAAGTCATGTACTGCAGGGGCATAAAAGTGCCAAGTATTACTGTTCTTATTTGCTTTTTTTGTGATCTTTATATTTTCGAGGTTTTGCAGATAACCTGTACCACCAACAATGTAGCGTGAGTCAATTTTTATTTTCACATCAAAATCTCCCCAAACTCCGTAAAATTCTCTTCCAATATATGGGTTTGCGTGCCACCCCTCAAAGTCATATTCAGCCATTTTCGGATACCATTGTGCCATTGAAAAAGCTACCCCCTCTTTGCTATTTTTACCAGCCCTTCGAACAACCAAAGGAGCTTGGCCCGTAAAAGACATTTTAAAGACAGTTGTTTCACCAGGCTCAATCGCTTTATTTAATTCAACTTCCAAAACAGTACCGGCAACACTACTTTTCAAAATCTCACCGTCCTGTTTTAAGTCAAGAACATTAAGAAACCCTTGGTCATCAGCAGACAGCTTTTCTATGCGATCCAAAACCCTTGAGTCAGGATCAGCAATAGTTCTCGAGCGAACATCCATTTCACTTCCTGGCTTAAAAGCATTGTAGTATAAATGAAAGTATACTCGACTTAATCTTTCAGGGGAATTATTAGTATATTTTATCTCTTGAGTACCGATGTATCTCGAAGTTTCGACATCTATTTCTGTTTCAATATAATACTGAACCTTCTGCTGCCAATAACCGCCAGAGTTTCTTTGGGCCTCCACGTGTTGAGTTTTGTGCAAAAAACAAAAAACAATAAATAAAAGCGCCTTGTTGTTCATTATATTTCTATTTAGAAACTTTTGATGCCATTATTAATGCATTGTAGGCGTTTACAAGCTTACCGGATTTTGACAACCCTGAAAAAGGAACGAGGGAGTCCTCAGCTAAGCTTATTTTAAGATTCAAAGGGAGCCCGGAATTCATTAAAACCTCTTTAACCTCAGCGGCGCTAAGCTTAGGATATTGTGACATAACAAGGGCCGCAACCCCGGCAACCAGAGGAGAGGCCATAGAAGTTCCTTGCAGAAAACGATATTTGTTTTCAGGCGTTGTTGAGTAAATTCTTGACCCTGGGGAAAATAGATCTACAGTAATTTTGCCATAATTTGAAAAGCTTGAGACAACATCAGAGCTGTGTTTGTTTGTGGACGAACCCACTTTTATAAACGTGTCTGAAACCTCAACACCCGTCCCCAGTTGGTCATTAGGGTAGTATTGTTTCTCGTCAGTATTTTCCGAGTTATTCCCTGCAGCAGCAACAATTAGAACATCTTTTTTTGCAGCGTAAGCGATAGCGTCTCTAACCCAATCGCTATGAGGAGAAAAACTTTTGCCGAAACTCATGTTAATTATTTTTGCTCCGTTGTTTACAGCGTAATAAACTCCAAGCGCAACATCTTTGTCGTACTCATCACCGTTTGGTGTGTTTCTGATTGCCATGATTTTGACCTTGTCTGCTGCGCCATTAATGCCAATACCATTGTTTCGAACTCCAGCAATAATACCAGAAACATGTGTTCCGTGACTACTACCATTTTTGGGCATAACATCATTGTCTCCATAATCTCGATCGTCTAGATTATCTGGGTCGTCACCAACAACTGTGCGACCATCGAAATCAACATTTAAATAGTAATCTAGCCGCTCACTTAGGCTTTTGACATAACTATCTAGCTCTTTGGTTAGTTCAGACATAGAATCAACACCAAACCCATAAGCCTGCTTAATTACCTTTACTTGCGCCATTAATGAGTCATCCTCAACATCCATAGCAAGAACCTCTTCTTTAGTGTAGTTGTCTTTTTGTGTATACTCCAAAATAGCCTTGTTGGCCTTTTTTATTCTATCACTTATTCCCTTGTACCTTTGTCTTGAGTTGCCATATTTTTTCACTTCCTTTTCGTGCAGTTTTTTTGCCTCTTCATACCTTGGATTCGTTTCGTCTTTACTAGCTAGTAGCCGAACATATTCTAGCTGTTCATTAGTTGACTCCCCTAAAAAGTTCCAACCATTAACGTCGTCAACGTATCCATTTTTATCATCATCAATTCCGTTGTTTGGGATTTCTTTATTATTGATCCAGACATTGGCAGAAAGGTCTTCATGCGTGATGTCAATGCCCGAGTCGATTACAGCAACAACAATAGTTTCACCGTCAGGTCTTACAAGTTCTCTATATGCCCTGTCAAGGCTAACCCCAGGGATACTATCCATCAAAAGGTCCATGTGGCTCCACGACCTTAGCTCGACCTCTGATAGTTCAGATGTTTTAACTGTTGTTTGACTGATGTCGCCAATAGGGTCAGACAAAAGCGGTATAGTAGAACTGCAAGCACTTAATAAAAGTAAGCCCAAAAGAATAGGCGACGCTAAAATTATTTTTTTCATTTGTTTTTTCATTGTATTATAGTATTGTTTGTAATAAGTGTTTTTCTTTAATCCGAACCCCTTTTTCTGTCTGTTTAACGGAAATTATTTCATTATTAGGATCGTGTTCCAAAAATAAATAATAATTATGATTTGCAGCTAAATTTAGAAAAGCTTCTTTTTCCGTTAGTGTGATCAGGGGCCTGACGTCGTAGCCCATTATAAACGGAAGCCTTATGTGTCCGACGGTTGGCAATAAATCGGCCATAAAACAGATTGTTTTATTTTTGTAGCGGATCATTGGAATCATTTGCTTTTCTGTATGTCCGTCAACAAAAAGGACATCAAAACCCAACTCACAATCACGTAAAATTTTCCCCCTAGGCATGGGGATGAAGTTTAGTTGGCCTGACAACTCTATTGGGGCTAAGTTTTCTTTTAAAAAGGACGCTTTTTCGCGACCATTCGGTTTGGTCGCCCACTCCCAATGTCTTTGATTGCTCCAGTATTTAGCGTTTTTAAAAGCTAACTGCAACCCTGTGCGTCCCTCGTTCCACTCAACACCACCCCCACAATGGTCAAAATGTAGATGCGTTAAAAAAACATCAGTTATGTCGTCCTTATGGAAACCGTATTTTTTTAGGGCTTGCTCAATCCCTTGGTTTCCCCATCGAAAATAATGTCGAAAAAAGATATCAGTCTGCTTATTGCCCATGCCGGTATCAATAAGAATCAAGCGTATCCCATCCTCAATTAGTAGACACCTCGAGGCAACATCTATCATATTGTTAGCATCTGCTGGGTTTGTCTTTGACCAAATTGACTTTGGCACCACACCAAACATTGCGCCACCGTCAAGTTTAAAATTCCCAACATTTAGCGCATACATTTTCATTTTTTACGAATTTTTCTTTAAAAAGTTTTAAGTAAGTATCCCCTAATTACTTAACTTTAAAACTGCCATAAATGCTTCTTGAGGAATTTCAACACTACCCACTTGCCGCATTCTTTTTTTACCCTTTTTCTGATTTTCAAGAAGTTTTCTTTTACGAGAAATGTCTCCTCCATAACATTTTGCAGTCACATCTTTTCGTACAGCCTTAACCGTTTCTCTAGAAATTATCTTAGCCCCGATTGCCGCTTGTATTGGGATATCGAATTGCTGCCGAGGAATAAGTTCTTTTAATTTAGAGCACATTTTTCGTCCTATTTTTTGCGCATTATCAAGGTGAATAAGAGCAGACAAAGCGTCAACTGCCTGCCCATTTAGAAGCATGTCTACCCTTACAAGTTTTGATACCCGCATTCCAATGGGCGAGTAGTCAAACGAGGCATATCCCCTCGACACAGTTTTCAGGCGATCATAGAAGTCAAAAACAATTTCCGCAAGAGGCATGTCAAACGACAATTCAACACGCTGGGTAGTTAAATACGTTTGATTTGTGATTTGACCGCGCTTTTCGATACACAAAGACATTACATTTCCAACATAGTCAGCCTTTGTAATTATAGACGCTTTAATGTATGGTTCTTCAATCCGCTCAAGCGTTGAGGGTTCAGGCAAATCAGAAGGGTTGTTTAGTATCACAGGATCGTTAGGTTTTTTTCTAGTATATGCGCTGTATGAGACGTTTGGAACTGTCGTTATAACAGTCATGTTGAACTCTCTTTCTAGCCGCTCTTGAATAATTTCAAGATGTAGCATCCCTAAAAAACCGCAACGAAACCCAAAACCTAATGCCGCTGAGCTTTCGGCCTGGAACACCAGCGAAGCGTCGTTAAGTTGTAATTTTTCCATTGAAGATCTCAACTCTTCGTACTCTTCCGTATCTACAGGATATATGCCTGCGAAAACCATCGGTTTTACATCCTCAAATCCATCAACAGCTTTTGTGGTTGGCTTTTCAGCGTCAGTAATTGTGTCACCAACTTTTATTTCACGAGCATCTTTTATGCCCGTTATTAGGTATCCAACATCTCCTGTTTTGATTTCTTTTTTTGGGGTTTGAGTTAGATTCAATGTACCCACCTCGTCAGCGCTGTAGGTCTTGCCTGTAGCAAGAAATTTTATTTTCTGATTTTTACGAATACTCCCACTAACAACCTTAAAATAGGTTTCAACGCCCCTAAATGAATTGTAAACAGAATCAAAAACCAATGCCTGAAGGGCATCATTTTCTCCACCCTTGGGGTGTGGAATTACCCTAACAATCGCTTCTAAAATTTTTTCTATCCCAACACCTGTCTTGGCGCTTGCAGGGATTACCTCAGAAGCTTTACATCCAAGCAGATCAACAATATCATCTGTCACCTCTTCAGGGTTTGCGCTTGGAAGATCCACTTTGTTTAGAATGGGAATAATTTCAAGATCGTTTTCCAAAGCTAAATATAAGTTAGAAATTGTCTGTGCCTGAATACTTTGAGCGGCATCCACCACAAGTAAAGCGCCTTCGCAGGCGGCAATTGACCTCGAAACTTCGTAGCTAAAGTCAACATGACCAGGGGTGTCAATAAGGTTTAAAGTGTAGTGCTCATCCTTAAGTTCATACTCCATTTGAATTGCGTGGGACTTTATCGTTATTCCTCTTTCTCTTTCTAAGTCCATGCTGTCTAAAAGCTGGTCTTGTTTTTCTCGATCCGTTACAGCTCCTGTAAAATCCAAAAGACGGTCAGCTAAGGTGCTCTTTCCATGATCAATGTGTGCAATTATGCAGAAGTTTCGGATGTTTTTCATTGGGTATGAAATAGGATTTAATTCCACACAAAAGTAACCAAAAATGTTAGATATTTATTACCCCAACTAAGCTTTATCTCTTAGGTGTTGAATCCGAGCAATAGTTTCGTCCTTTCCGATACAGTGTATGATTTCAAATATGTCCGCACCCTTTAAACTTCCAACCAACGCAATCCGAAGCGGCATCATAATCTTACCAAAACTAACACCAGAGTCTTCAACCCAACCCTTAATTTGACCCCTTAAAAGAATAACAGAAGAGTAGTCAAAATCAATTAATGCTTTGCACAGAGAATCCATAAGCCCATCACTTTCTGCTTTCCACGCTTTCTTAAGAGCATTTTCATTGTAGCTTTTTGGGCTTTCAAAAAAGTAATAGCACAGTCCCCATATATCATTACTCAGTACCGCACGCTTTTTTACCAAGTTAACAGCCCGCATCAATGAGCTTTTATCTATCGCTTTTAGAAAGGGCTTTTGTTTAATTAAAAGTTCTACAAGGCTAGAGCTTTGCATTTTTTGGAGATATTTCTGGTTAAACCATTTTATTTTTTCAGGATCAAAGCGAGCCCCTGCCTTATTTACCTGCTCCAGATTAAAATACTTAACAAGCTCATTTAAGTCAAATAACTCTTGTTCTGTCCCAGGGTTCCAGCCAAGTAGCGCCAAGAAATTTATAATAGCTTCAGGCAAATAGCCCGCTTCTTTGTAACCAATGCTTTGGCCCCCTTTTTCGTTCCACTGAATTGGAAAGACAGGAAACCCTAATTTATCACCATCACGCTTACTAAGCTTCCCTTTTCCTTTGGGTTTCAGAATTAAAGGCAGATGTGCAAACTTTGGTGATGGCCACCCAAATGCACTATACAAAAGCTGGTGAAGTGGTAACGAGGGAAGCCACTCTTCACCCCTAATGACATGAGAAATTTCCATAAGATAGTCATCTACCACATTCGCTAAATGGTATGTTGGCATTCCATCAGACTTTAAGAGAATTTTATCGTCAAGCGATTTAGGATCAATAGCAATATTCCCCCTAACCATATCATTTATATTAACCTTTCCCATTGTTGGTGTCATGAACCTAACCACATAAGGAACATCAGATGAAAGTCTTTTTTGCACCTCTTGTTCCGACAACACCAAAGAGTTGGTTAGTCTCCCTTCAGCCCTGTTGCTCCAATTATAAACAAACGTTTTGCCTTGGGCCTCGTGCTTTTTTCGTTCTATAACTAAATCTTCAGCAGTATCAAAGGCGTAATAAGCTGCCTTTTTTTTCAATAAAGTTTCAATGTGGTTTTTGTAGATTTCTTTGCGCTCACTTTGCCTATATGGCCCATATCGCCCTCCTTTATTAGGCCCTTCGTTGAAAGCTATATTACACCAATTCAAGGCTTCAATAATGTAAATTTCTGCACCCTCAACAGTCCTTTTAACATCAGTGTCTTCAATGCGTAAAACCAATTCACCATTGTGTCTTTTTGCAAAGAGATAATTAAATAGTGCGGTTCTAAGCCCACCGATGTGTAATGGCCCCGTAGGACTAGGAGCAAAACGAACACGAACAGGTTTTTTCATTAGCCTAATTACTTTTGGTAAAGATATACCGCTTTGGCTTAATGCCCAAACTTAATATTATATAGTAAGTGTTAAAACCAAGCTTACCTATTTAGCGCTTTTAATTATTATTGTAGATTTACAATTAATTTTATTTTATTGGACCCTTTCGTAAACATTCAAATTAAACTCGAGAAGTTTATCAAGCGTTTTTATTTTAGCGCTCTGATAAGAGGTTCTTTGTTGTTTTTTTGTCTAGGCGCCTTGTATGCCATTTTTTGGACCCTGATAGAGCATTTTTTTTGGCTACCAGTTGAGGGACGCAGCATTATCTTTTGGTGTCTAGTGATTTTTGAGCTTTATCTTTTTTATAAGTTTGTTTTGACACCTGCCTTAAAATACTTTCAAATTCGTAAAACAATGAACCATGAAACGGCAGCTGAGCTTATTGGCATTGCCTTCCCAGAGATAAAGGACAAGCTCTTGAATACGGTTCAGTTACAGCAGCAAGCCAAGTCCGAACTTTTGTTAGCAAGTATTGAGCAAAAAGCTCTCCAGTTCAACCCTTTTTCTTTTGAAAGCGCCGTAAAATTAAAAGAGAATTTGAAGTATTTGAAATATGCTTTGGCTCCACTATTAATCTTAGCGCCTTTTTACCTTTTTGGAAAGCAAGCAACCATTGAAAGTAGCTTTAAGCGGGTGCTTGACTACAGCACGAGCTATACAATGCCACCCCCTTTTTCTTTTGTAATTCTTAATCCCACATTAAAAGCTACTGACGACGAGTCTTTTGTCTTAGAGGTTGAGACCAAGGGACGTTTTTTCCCTGATGATATACAGATAGAATTCAACAATGAGAATTATTTCCTTAAAAAAGTTCAAAATAATTTTTTTTCATACACTTTTGAAAACCCCAAAACTAATCTGTCCTTTAATCTTTTTTCTGGCGAGGTTCGTTCGGAGGCCTACACCCTAGAGATTATCAAAACCCCAAAAATAATTAATTCTAGACTTGCAATTACCTTTCCTCCCTATACTAACCTAAAGCATGAGTCCGTTTCTAACTTTACAAATATTACTGTTCCTGAGGGTTCTCGTTTGAGCTGGTCATACCAAGTAGCAGCAACAGAGTCAATTTCCTTTTTTGACGGTAAAACAACTAATTATTTTACTCCAGATAAAAATGAATTTTTTTACAACAAACAGGTTTTTAAAGGACTTGAATATCGCATCTCAACAAATAACTTATTTCTAAAGGATTATGAGACTATGAATTTTTCAGTCGATGTTATTAAAGACAAACCCCCTTTAATAGAGGTTGAATGCGCTAAAACGTTCGAGCCACAAGAGACCTTGTTTTTTTATGGCCAAATGAGCGATGATTACGACATATCTAAACTTCAACTGCAATATTATCCAAAAGAAACCCCCCAGAAAAAAACGACTGTAAATATCACTAATTTTAATAAATCCAACCTCACTTTTTCATTTGTTTTTCCTGGTGAGAATAAGCTTAGTCCTGACACGCCATATGAGCTATATTTTGAGGTTTTTGATAATTATCCTTACCCAGCTCCCAACAAGGCTAGGTCGCCCGTTTTTATTTATCAAAGCAAAAGCGACAGGACTATTATAAATGAACAGATTGACTCACAAAAAGATGCAATTGAATCTTTAGAAGAATTTTTACCCAATATTGAAAATCAAGATTTTGATTTAGACTTGTTCAACAAGCAGCAAAAGCAACAAAGAAACTTAGGGTTTAATGACCGCCAGAAACTAAAAGACTTTTTATCACGTCAGGAAAAGCAAAATGAAATTATTAAGAACTTTAATAAAAAAATTAAAGAATCTCTGAAGCAATCAAAATCAAGCTCAGATGACCCACAAAAAAATGAGTTAAATAAGCGTTTAGAAATCCAAAATAAACGTCTAGAAAAAGATGAACAGACTTTAAAAGAGCTTAATGACCTGTCAAAAAAAATTGACAAGGAAAATTTGGCTGAGCGATTGGAAAATATAGCCAAGCAAAACAAGAATAAAAAACGAAGTTTAGAGCAAATGCTTGAGCTCACGAAGAGATACTATGTTCGCCAGAAAACAAAGCAGCTTAATGAAAAATTACTTCAATTAAGCGATAGGCAAAATGAACTCGCAAAACAAAACTCCCTAGACAATACTAGCGCGAAGCAAAATAAAATAAACCAAGAGTTTGATGAGCTAGTCAACCAGTTAGGTGAATTAAAGAAAAAAAATAATACACTTTCCAGCCCTATTGACATCCCCGACACCAAAAGCGAACAAGAGTCTATAAAAAAAGATTTACAGGACGCTAAGAAGTCGCTTAAGAAAAAGGAAGATTCCGAAGATAATAACAAGAAGAAATCAGAGAATAAAACAGCCCAAAAAGCACAAATAAAAGCAAGCCAAAAGATGCGTCAAACGGCCCAACAAATGGCCCAGAAAATGGCAGGAGGAGGAAAACAAGAGCTTCAGGTTGATATAGAGACTATACGCAAAATCTTAGAGAACTTGCTTATCTTTTCATTTAACCAAGAGGAATTGTTGAAATGGTTTAAACAAGACCAATCCAATCAGCTACAATGGCCAGAAAAGTTAATTAAGCAAAAAACTCTTAGAACTCATTTTGAACATATAGACGACAGCCTGCTTGTTGTTTCGCTTCGGCAACCTCTTTTGGGAGAGAAAATAAATAGTGATATTTCAGATGTGTATTACAATATAGATAAAGCTTTAGACATGTTTTCTAACGACCGTCCTTATCAAGGGGTTGCCGCTCAGCAATATGCTGTCACCGCAACTAATAGCTTGGCAGACCTTTTAAGCAGTGTACTAGCCTCAATTGAAATGCAAATGAGCTCCGGACAAGGAGAAGGAGACATGCAGCTGCCGGATATTATTATGACCCAAGAGGAGTTAAACAAACAAGGCCAAGGACAACAACCAGCTCCCTCTGATAGTCCTCCAAAACCCTCTGGGCAAGATGGTAAAAAAGAGGGTAAAAAAGAGGGTAAAAAAGAGGGTAAAGATGGGGACAGCCCTAGTAATAGCAGCGGAGAAAACGGGAACCAAGGAAAATCAAAAAGCAACAGCAACAGCAACAGCAATAACAATCAACAGGATTCCGACAAATTTTCTGATAGCGAAGAGTCAAGCCAAGCGGTTATGCGCCTTTACCAACAGCAGCAGCAGCTCCGCAATTCACTGGAAAAGCTTTTAAGGGAAAAAGGTTTCAGCTCCGAGGGCGAGCGTGCTATTGAGGCTATGAAAAAGTTAGAACAACAGATTATTAATCAGGGGCTAACCCCAGATTTAGCTGCACAGAGGGAAATTCTTAAGTACGAGCTTTTAAAATTACAAACCGCCCTAAAAAAGCAAGGCAAAAGCGATAAAAGAAATTCAAAAACTAACATGGAAATATTTAATGGAGACACTCAGAATCAAATAGACCTTTTACGCCGTAAACTTAGGACACGAGATCAACTAAACAGACAATTATTACCTTTACAAAAAGAGTACTCAAAACGTGTTTTAGATTATTTTAATTTAAACTATGATTAACCTGATTAGTGAAAACAGCTTTGAATTAAACTCGCCAGAGGTGATTATAAAATGGCTCAGTGGAATTATTCATAACGAAAATTTTAAAGAAGGTGAGTTGCTAATTACTTTTTGCAATGACGACTATTTACACAAACTAAACATGGAATTTTTAGCTCATGATAATCTCACCGATGTTCTTACTTTTCAGTACAATACGGGTAATGTACTAAGTGGTGATATTTGTATTTCCACAGAAAGAGTACGAGAAAACGCCAGGACTTACAATACAACTTTTTTTGAGGAAATTGCCAGAGTTATGGCTCATGGGGTTTTACATTTATGTGGCTACGCAGACAACACCCAGCAAGACAAAAAGCAAATGAGATCAAAAGAGGACTTTTATTT
>CABXZJ010000019.1 GCA_902516685.1 uncultured Formosa sp. | reverse complement strand
ATCACCCTAAAGAAATTTGATTTAGTATCTCAAATACAAGACTCATCTAATTATAGTCCAAAATATTCTACTGGTGCGGTAATTGAGCAAGAACCCATTTTTGGATCAAAAGTAAAATATGGTAGAAAAATTTATCTTATTCTAAATCCATCTAATTATAAAAAAGTTATCGTTCCAAGCGTAGTTAGAAAAACATTACGTCAAGCAAAACCTGCCTTAGAAATACTAGGTTTTAGAATTGGAGAAATTACATATGTTGATGATTTGGGTAAGGATGTAGTTGTTCAATTACGTCATAACAACAAAGTAATTAATCCTGGAGATTTAATACGCAAAGCCTCCAAAATCGATATTGTAGTTGGTAATGGAAATATAAACATAAATTAATGGAAAATTTACATTTATGCTATGAAGGTCCTAACCAGCTTCATGAACATTATAAATTTACTGTTGAAAAAGGTCAAGATCCTCTTAGAATAGATAAGTATTTAATGAATTTCGTAGAAAATGCCACTCGTAATAAAATTCAATTAGCAGCTAAATCAGGTCATATTTTTGTAAACGGTTCAGTCGTAAAATCAAATTATAAAGTTAAACCTGATGACAATATTAGAATTTTATTTAATGAACCACCAAAAAAAAACATATTGAAAGGCGAAGATATTCCTTTGGATATCGTATTTGAAGATAATCACATATTGGTTATAAATAAACCCCCAGGAATGGTTGTTCACCCTGGACACGGCAACTACTCAGGAACTCTTATAAATGCATTATTATTTTATTTTGATAAATTACCAAATAAAAGTAGTATTAGACCTGGATTAGTCCACCGAATTGATAAAGATACTAGTGGGCTTTTAGCTGTAGCAAAAAGTGAGAAAGCTATGACTCATATTTCTGCTCAGTTCAAAGAAAAAACGAGTAAAAGAACATACATTGCTCTAGTTTGGGGGAATGTTAAAAATGATACAGGAAAAATTATCGGGAATATTGGTAGACACCCAAAAAATAGACTTCAAAATACCGTATTTCTAGGCGATGAATGTGATAAGGGAAAACCAGCTGTAACCCATTATGAGGTTTTGGAACGCTTTGGATATGTTTCCTTAATACGTTGCTCACTAGAGACAGGCCGCACCCATCAAATCAGAGTTCATATGAAGCATATTGGCCACACACTTTTTAACGATGATAGATACGGCGGAGAAAAGATTTTGAAAGGAACTACTTTTACAAAATATAAACAGTTTGTTGATAATTGTTTTAAAATATTACCAAGACAGGCTTTGCACGCTAGTACATTAGGTTTCATACACCCTAGTAACAATGAATGGCTTTACTTTTCTAGTGATTTACCTGATGATATGGCCATTTGCATTGAAAAATGGAGAGCTTACTCAAATTATATTAAATAAAACTTAATAAATTTTTATTTAATTTATAACAAGATTGGGTATTACCTTTTTAATTTTAAAATTTGTTGGTATTTTTGATTCTTTAAAAATTATATTATTATGAAACTTGTTATTTCACCTGCTAAATCCTTAAACTATGAAAGTGAATTACCCACAGGATTCAGTTCTCAGAATTGTTTTTTAAATGAAGCATCCGAATTAATTAATCTTTTGAAAAAAAAATCAACTAAGGAGCTCTCTGATCTTATGAATATTTCCCCAAAACTCAGCAGCTTAAATTATGAGCGCAACCAAGCTTGGAGCCTTCCTTTTAACGCTAAAAATTCCCGCCAAGCTATCTACGCCTTCAGTGGTGATGTGTACCGTGGTTTGGATGCCTACAGTATTTCAGAAGATAAATTAGAGCGATTGCAAAACACAGTTCGTATCATTTCAGGTTTGTATGGTTTGTTAAAGCCGATGGATTTGATCCAAGCCTATCGTTTGGAAATGGGGACTAAGTTTCCTGTGGGCAAACACAAGAATCTCTACGAATTCTGGCGTCAAAAAGTGACATCTTCCCTAAACGAAGAGATGGCACAAAATGAATTGTTGGTTAATCTTGCAAGTCAAGAATATTTTAAAGCCATTGACACCAAAGTTCTTAAAGCGCCTTTAGTTCACATTGACTTTAAAGAATTTAAAAACGGTCAATACAAAACCATTGCTATTTTTTCTAAATTGGCTCGTGGCCTTATGACTCGCCATATTGTGGAAACCAAGGCGGAAACAATTGAAGCACTAAAAACTTTTAATGCAGAGCGCTACGCTTTTGATGCCAATCTTTCTTCTGAAAATAAATTGGTTTTTACCCGCTAGGTTTTAAATCGCGGAGGGACCTTTAAAGTTACTATCTTGTGTTTTTCAACAAAATCTTCTCCTGGCTTATCCCGAATGACAAGCAGTTCTTCTCAACTGTCTTATGCATTTAATTTCAAGGTATTTGCAAACAAAACGGGACCAGATCTGATCAAAGCGCCTGTGGCTAATCTCTCACCATTTGCATTAAAAAGTTGCATGTCCCCAATCTCCCCCTCAGGGGCGTTCCACACTCCCATAGGATTGACAATAATTTCAACAGGCGAGTTGATGATATCTTGTGGCTCAATATTGACCGTTGGAAGTTGTGACTTAGGTCTTTTAAAACCAAATAAGGCTGCATTAAGTCGTAGACAGGAGAACTTTGATTTCATAAGATTTGATTTGGGATCCATCTAATCCAATAAAAAAATCTAGACTCAAGCTGTAATTTTAGCAATAAAATCAGGAATTTTAGAGACGCCTTTGTTAGCTAAAAATTTGATAAAGGCACTGCCAATAATGGCCCCTTTTGCGTGGCTTGTAGCCTGTCTAAAAGTTTCATTATTTGAAATTCCAAACCCAACGATTTGGGGGCTCTTCAAGTTTAAATCGGCAACCCGTTTAAAGTAATCTTGTTGTTTTTGACCGAATCCGCTCTGAGCGCCCGTTGTACTGGCACTGCTCACCATATATATAAAGCCGTTTGAAATGGAATCCATATAACGAATTCTAGCATCCGAGGTCTGAGGCGTAATTAAAAAAATATTTAACAAGCCATAACGCTTAAAAATGGTTTTGTATGCTTCGTGATAGACCTGAGCGGGCAAGTCAGGAATGATAAATCCATCGATGCCTACGGCTTGACATTTTTTACAAAATGCTTCTACACCATATTGTAGTATCGGATTGAAATAACCCATTAAAATTAGAGGAATTGAAACCTCTTTTCGAATGTCTCTCAACTGTTCAAAAAGCAACTCTGTATGCATTCCGTTTTTAAGTGCTTTCGTAGAACTCTGTTGGATGGTAGGGCCATCGGCTAGGGGATCGCTAAAAGGAAGTCCAATTTCAATCATATCAACGCCACTTTTTTCGAGATTTTTAATGATTTCTGCAGTGTCGTTTAGCGCTGGAAATCCTGCCGAAAAATAGATGGAGATTAGCTTTTTATCTTCGTTAAGTTTTGCTTGAATTCGGTTCATCAATATTACAATTTAAAATAATCGATATAGGTGTTTAAGTCTTTGTCGCCGCGTCCAGACAAGCAAACAACTACCACATCATCGGGTTTAAAAACTTTTGTTTCAAAAATTGCAAAGGCATGGGCAGTTTCAATGGCAGGAATGATGCCTTCCAATTGCGACAATTCCAGTCCTGCAGTCATGGCCTTATCATCTGTAACTGGAATAAATTCTGCGCGCTTGCTTGTGTACAGATGCGCATGCATGGGACCTACTCCGGGATAATCTAAACCTGCAGAAATTGAGTAAGGTTCTGTAATTTGTCCATCAGTGGTTTGCATTAAAAGGGTTTTACTGCCGTGAATGATACCTTCTTTTCCCAGAACGGAAGTGGCTGCACTTTCCCCAGAATCCACCCCTTTTCCTGCAGCTTCGACCGCAATGAGGCCTACATCTGTATCGTCTAAAAAATGATAATAGGCACCCGCGGCATTGCTACCACCGCCCACACAGGCCACCACATAATTGGGATTTTCTTTGTGTTCTATTGCTTTGAGCTGCCATTTTATTTCTTCTGAGACTACCGATTGAAAGCGGGAAACCATGTCTGGATAGGGGTGTGGACCGACAGCACTTCCGATGATATAGTGGGTATCCTCGGGGTGATTGATCCAATCGCGGATGGCTTCATTAGTGGCATCCTTGAGGGTTTTACTCCCTGATGTTGCTGCCCGTATTTCGGCTCCAAGCATCTTCATTCGGGCGACATTGGGCGCTTGACGCTCAATGTCCACTTGGCCCATGTATATAATGCATTTAAGTCCGGATAGGGCACAAACAGTGGCTGTTGCCACCCCATGTTGTCCTGCACCTGTTTCTGCAATGATACGTGATTTTCCCAAGATTTTGGCTACCAATATCTGACCAATAGTGTTGTTTACTTTATGCGCCCCAGTATGACATAAATCTTCGCGCTTTAAATATATTTTGGTGTTGTATTTTTTTGAAAAACGCTTTGCGAAGTAAAGTGGGGTTGGACGCCCGACATAATCTTTAAGCAATTGTTTAAATTCGGATTTGAAGTCAGGCGCTGCCATGACGCTCAAATATTTTTGGCGTAATTCTTCTATGTTTTGATAGAGCATTTCTGGGATAAATGCGCCACCAAATTGGCCATAATAACCTTTTTTATCTACGTGATAACTCATATTTTTGAATAAATGATTTAAGTTTAATTGGGTCTTTATATGCCGGCTGAAGCTCAAACTTACTGTTGACATCAACCGCATGGCATTTTTCTGCTATTTTACTGCTCCTGAAGGTTTTAAGTTTTTCAATATCTTTAATTCCAATGCCTCCACTTAGAAAATAGGGTGTTTCAAAATTGTAATTTTTTAGAACGTCCCAATCGAAACAAAACCCATTACCACCAGGGTTTGGGCCTTTGGTATCAAAGAGAAAATAATCTGCATGGGATTCATAGGGAGTCAGTTCGCTAAAATCAAATTGATCTTTGACAGAAAAAGATTTGATAATTTCTATGGCATCATTTTTGAGCTCATGGCAATATTCTGGAGATTCCGTTCCATGCAATTGCACCACTTCAAGGTCATATTCCAGAATTGCTTTTTGCACCACCTCAAGGCGGGCATTGACAAAAACGCCAACTTTTGTTATGCCTTCTGGAATTTGTGGAATTTTTTCTGTTACACAACGTGCGCTGTTCTCATAGAAAATAAATCCCATATAATCTGGTTTAAGCGCAGCAATTGCTTTGATATTGGCCTTGTATTTCATCCCACAGACTTTTAGTTTCATGCGTTTAGTTTTTTTATAAATTCTTTGGCACTCTCACCAGGGTTATCTGTTTTCATAAAATTTTCACCAATCAAAAATCCTTGAAAGCCGTGGGTTTTCAGTCCTTTAATCGCCGCTACGCTGCTTATGCCACTTTCCGAAACTTTTACAAAGTCTTTTGGAATGTAACTGCTTAATTCGCGACTATGTCTCAGGTCTACTTCAAAAGTTTTTAAATTTCGATTGTTCACACCAATCATATCCAACCAAGGCATGAGAGCTTTTTCTAATTCCTCTTTATTGTGTACTTCCAACAGCACCTCTAGTTCAAGTTGATGTGCACAAATAGAAAGGTTTTCTATGGCCGCTCTACTCAACGCTGATGCAATGAGTAAAACAACGTCTGCTCCGCAGGCCTTTGCCTCTATAATTTGATAGGGGTCTATGATGAAATCTTTTCTTAAAAGTGGGAGACTGCAACTGGCACGTGCTGCAAGTAAATCTTCAATAGAGCCCCCAAAATATTTTTGATCGGTCAGTACAGACATGCCACAAACTCCAGCGTTTTCATAGCCTTTTGCCACATCTTGTACATTTAAACTTTGATTGATTACTGATTTAGAAGGAGAGCGGCGTTTGTGTTCTCCAATGATTCCAGAAGGGCTGTCTGTGAGTCGATTTTTTAAAGAATTTTTGGCTCTATAAAACAATACGGATTGTTGTAATTGAGTAATGGGAATAAGATGCTTTCGGAGCTCCACCTCTTTTCTTTTATCTGCTATTATTTTTTCAAGAATGGTCATCTTACAAGGCAATTAATTTGGTCAGACAAAGTTTGGCTTTGCCACTTTCTAAACTTTCTTTAGCTTGCTCAAAACCTTCTTCGTGAGAAATTTGTTTGGCTGTAGCAATGGCCAGTCCTGCATTGGCACAGACCACATTTTTTTGCGCTTTACTGCCATTTCCAGAAATAATAGATTCAAAAATTTGAGTGGCCTCTTTAATTGTATTTCCACCAAATATAACAGCTTCTTCAACAGGATCTAATGCTAAATCATGAGGAGAAAATATCCACTCGGAGTGGTTAGAGGCTATTTTTGCGCTTTGGGTCAGAGACAATTCATCATACCCCCCTAAATCGTGTACGATGCTGTAGTTTTTATCTGTTTTTTGATAGAGGTAATTGTATAGACGCAGCAATTCAAGATTAAAGACCCCAACCATTTGATGTTTTGGATAGGATGGATTAACCATGGGCCCCAGCATGTTAAAAAAGGTTTTAATACCTAAAGCTTTTCTAATTGGTGCTACATTTTTCATAGCAGGATGAAACAAAGGCGCATGCAATACACAAATGTTGGCGGTTTCAATGGTGCGCTTCAAGTGATCTTTGTCATTTGAAAAAGTGACGCCCAAGGCTTCTAAAATATTGGACGAGCCACAGGCTGACGAGACCCCATAGTTACCGTGTTTGGCCACTGGAACTCCAGCTCCAGCTGTTACGAATGAAGACAGCGTGGAGATGTTAAAAGTATCTTTTCCGTCTCCACCTGTTCCACACAAATCAATTGGATTATAGGCTTCTAAGTCTACAGCAATACATAATTCGAGCAAGGCATCTCGGAATCCTAGTAATTCTTCAACAGTGATGGTCCGCATCATATATACAGTTAAAAAGGATGCAATTTGAGATGCATTGTAATCTCCTTTTGAGATGCTGATTAAAATTTTCTTGGCCTCCTCTGCGCTAATGCTTTCGTGATTGATAAGCCGATTTAATAGTACTTTCATTCTATGAATTAATCCAGTTTTTTAATATTGTTTTTCCATCTGGGGTAAGTACAGACTCGGGATGAAATTGTATGCCTTTGACATCTAATTCCTTATGTCGAATTGCCATAATTTGACCATTTTCATCTGACGAAGTAATGTCGAGGCAATCCGGAAGATCATCTTCAACAACCCATGAATGGTAGCGTCCCACTTTAATCTCGGGGCCTAAGTTTTTAAATAATAATTCCTTTTTTGAATTAACTTTTACCTTGGTTTGAATCCCGTGGTAAACGGTGCACAAATTTTTAAGTTTTGCTCCAAAGACCTCTCCAATGGCTTGCATGCCCAAACAAACCCCTAAAATACTTTTGGTTTTGGCATATGTTTTAATAATGGATTTTAGCAATCCGGCCTCGTCTGGAATTCCAGGGCCAGGTGACAATATAATTTTATCAAAAGCTTCCACAGCCTCCAATTCAATTTGATCATTTCTTGCAACCGTCACCTTGCAATCTAAATCTTCTAAATAATGCACTAGATTATAAGTGAAGCTGTCGTAATTATCTATGACTAAAATATGTTTCATTTTAAATTGTTTCTGCAAGTTTGATGGCTTTGGTAAGCGCTCCTAATTTATTGTATACTTCTTGTAATTCATTTTCAGCTATTGATTTTGAGACAATGCCTGCACCGGCTTGCCAGTGCAACTCCTGGTTTTTACTCAAGAACGTTCGGATCATAATGGCATGGTTGTAATTGCCTTTAAAATCCATAAACCCAATGGCACCTCCATAAAATCCTCTGTTTGTTTTTTCATAGGCTTCAATTAGTTCCATTGCTCTGTATTTTGGGGCACCTGAAAGGGTTCCTGCGGGGAAGGTGTCGGCTACAATTTGCATTGTGGTTGTTTTTTTTCGAACTCTTCCAATTACTTTACTCACTAAATGAATGACGTGTGAAAAAAACTGTATCTCTTTGTAATTTTCAACGCTGACAGCCGAGCAATGACGGCTGAGATCGTTTCGTGCCAAATCTACCAACATCACATGCTCACTGTTTTCTTTTTCATCGGCCACCAGGGCCTTGGCCAGTGCGGTGTCTTTCATGTCGTCTCCAGAGCGGGCAAAAGTTCCGGCAATTGGATGAATTTCAGCAGTCCGATTCTTTACAACAAGTTGTGCCTCAGGAGAACTTCCAAAAATTTTAAAAGTTCCAAAATCAAAGTAGAAGAGATAGGGGGAAGGGTTGATACTTCTTAGGGCACGGTAGACATTAAAATCATCCCCTTTAAAACCCTGTTGAAATTTTCTGGACAATACCAGCTGAAATACATCACCACGTTGGCAATGTTTTTTTGCAATTTCAACATTTGTTTTAAATTCTTCATCTGTTAGATTTGAACTAATTTTTTCTTTGGTTTCGAAATTATACATCGCAAATCGATCCATTGTAATGATATGGTGAAGCGCTTCAATGTTGCTTACATTTTTAAAACAGTGTGCAAAAATATAGGCCTCATTTTTAAAATGATTGATAGCAATAATGTTTTGGTAAACTGCGTATTGAATTTCAGGAATTTTTACAGGATTTTCCTTCTCTGAAATTTCAATAGTTTCAAAATAATTTACTGCGTCATAGGAAGTATAGCCAAAAAGTCCATTGTTGATAAATTTAAAAGTTTCCACTTCACTAGTCTCAAATTGTTTGGTGAATTGGTCAATTTCTTGTGTTACTTTATCAGGGTTAATCTCGTAATTCTGTTTTGTTTGATCTGGGAATGTTTTTGTAAGCAGATTGCCTTCAATTTTTAGGCTGGCAATGGGGTTGCAACAAATATAAGAGAAACTGTTGTCATTGCCGTGGTAATCACTGCTTTCCAGCAAAATACTATTTGGGAACTTATCTCTAATTTTTAGATAAATGCTCACTGGTGACAAGGTGTCTGCCAATATTTTCTTGTAATATGTTTTTAATTTATAAGTTTTCATCATAAAAAAAGGCTTGTCGTGATGACAAGCCTTGATAAATTTTTAAACTAGGAGTGTTCACGATAATTTAAATCGAGTTGTACACCACCATGTATTTTGTTTGTTTGTGTTCATAAAAATTCAAATATAGAAAGCTTTTTTTAATCTGCCAATTTTTTTTTCTTTTTTTAAAATTCAAGTTTGACCCTCAAATCAAATTCGTCGAAAATGGCCTTGTCCTTTAGAATATTGCTCAAGCTGGCTGATTTATAAGTAATATTGAATTTGGTGCGGTCAATTTTTAAATCTGCGGTTGCATTATTTCCAGAAATGTTCATTTTAAAGGAAACAGTTTTGGTAATACCCTTGATGGTTAAGTCTGCTTCGATCAAATAACTACTGCCATTAAGTTTTATATCCTTAAAAGTCATGGCCGCTGTTTTGTATTTATCGACATCAAAAAAATCTTCATCTTTCAAATGCCCATCTAAACGGTTCTTGGAGCCGCCTTGAAGGTCTGTGGTGTTAATGGAAGTCATATCAATAGTGAAGTTTCCACCTGTAAGCTTTTCATTTTCAAAAAGCAGTAAGCCTTCTTTTAGTGTAATAGTACCTTCGTGTTGCCCTGTTACTTTATAGCCTGTCCAAATTATAACGCTATTTTCGACATTTACTTTTTTGGTGATTGTTTGATTAAATCCAAAAAATGTTAAAGCCATTATGTATAAAATAAATTTTTTAGTTGATTTCATGTTTGATTATTTTTATTCGTCAAAGTTCTAAATATAGATTCAAAAATTGTAATTTTGAAACTAAAATTTTGTTAAATTTTAAGTAAAATCATTTCCAATGAAAAATCTGTCACAACAAGAATGGGTCGCGGCTTTGTCACAACAGCAAGAGGCGAAGATTCTGGATGTTCGAACTTTACCTGAAATTGAAGAAGGCAAAATACCTGAAGCTATCAATTTGGATATTTTAAAACCTCAAGACTTCATGGATAGGGTTGAAAAATTAGACAAATCCTATCACTATTTCGTGTATTGTAAGGCTGGCAGCCGCAGTGCACAAGCCTGCGCTTTAATGCAACAATTGGGGTTTGAACACACCTACAACCTGAGGGGCGGTTTTTCAGAATGGAATGGTGCGGTTGAGTATTAAAGTACAAAGTGCAATGAAAAATATTTTTCTTATAGCGATTTTATGCGGCAGCACTCTTTTTAATTGCACAAAATTTAAAACAAAAACTTCAGTCTTAATTTCAGCTGAAGAAATGTTAAGGCTTGTCAAATTAGATGAGGTTCAGTTGATTGATGTGAGAACCCCCGCTGAGTTCGCTAATGGACATTTAAAAAATGCAAAAAATATTGATTTTTATAGTCCTAACTTTGATTTACGGATAGACGCTTTGGATAAATCTATACCCGTTATTTTGTACTGTAAATCGGGACGTAGGAGTGCCAAATGTGCTTCAAAATTAAATTCAAGAGGCTTTACCCTAATTTATGACTTAAAAGGAGGTATTAACCTTTGGAAATTTGAGGAAAGGCAAATTTACAATTAAACCTACTGCCACAAAGAACTTGGATATTTCCCGGCCTCAACAAGACATTTGAGGGTTTCTACTGCAATATCTTTGTCCTTATAATAGGTGACCCCAAACCATTTACTGGCTGCGTTAATGACTTCAACTGAAATAATTCCTTTTTCCATCATTTCTTGCACTACAAAGGGAAGATAAATTTCATTTTTTTCAAGATTCTCTACTTTTGATAAAAAGGAAGAAAAATAAACTCTTATATATTCAAAAATTTTGGGTGTACATATCCAAAAATTCATTGAGACTGTTGCGTTAAAATCTAGAATTTTTCCAGATTCTTCATCTTTAATTACCCCATTAATTTTTGAAATTTTTGTCATTTCTACAATAGATTTTAGTTGATTCCTTACAACATTACAAATACCTCTAGAGACACTCCCATAGTCGGAAAGAGTGTCTTTGAGTTGGTAGCTTACAAGTCCAAAGATATTATTAACTGAATTTTTTTTAATGAATTCTGAAGCATACTTAAATGCATTTTGACCATAATAATCGTCAGCATTTATAATAACAAAGGTATTTTTTATGAACTTTCTTGCTGTCCAAACAGCGTGTGCTGTTCCCCAAGGTTTATTTCGCTTTCCATCAAAAAAAACCTCGTTTGGGATGTCTGAAACTTTTTGTGCCAAAACATCTAATTTGATATTTCTTTCAAGTCGTTTTGAAAGATGTTTTTTTAAAATTTTTCTATTTTCTTCTTTTGTTATTACTACAATATGATTAAAACCATTTCTTAGCGCATCGTAAATACTAAATTCCATAAGGTATTCTCCATTTGGACCCAAGTCATCAAACTGTTTTAATTTTCCATAACGGCTACCACTACCAGCAGCCATGAGTAACAATGTCATAATAAATTATTTATTCAAAAATAACTTTTTAAAATAATTTCATTAGGTTTATTTAATTAAATTTGTTTGTGAATTTAATTGTTTCCAATGTTTAAGTATCTTTTCGAAAACTGTGTCAATGTTCTTTTTTTTGCTCACTTTTTTGTCACAGCACAGGTGCCAAATTATTATTCCTCAATTGACTTTGAACAAGGACCGAATACTATAAAAATTCAACTTTCAAATCTCATATCAGATACTCATCAAACATTAATCCCGTACACCTCTGAGTCTACTGATACCTGGGACATAATTAGAATCAGTGATTTGGTTTCTGAAACTTCAGATGATGTATTACTTATTTACGGATACAATGATGATGATAATGAGTTTATTACAGATAGAACTCGTTATATTTATGATACCTGTCACACAGGTTCTTGTATTGGTTTATGGAACCGAGAACATGTTTTTGCTAAATCATTGAGTGATCCTGTTTTAACAACATCTTTTCCTGGTCCTGGAACAGATGTTCACAATCTCAGGGCAGCAGATTCTCAAAAAAATTCTCAAAGAAGTAATCGATTATTTACAACTGGATCTGGTAATTCAAAAACAATTGGGAATTTTTTCTACCCTGGAGATGAATGGAAAGGGGATGTTGCAAGAATTATTATGTATATGTATTTGAGATATCCCGGACAGTGCCAAGCTATTAATTCAGCTACGGGACCTAGCTCATATTCAAATGATAATGATATGCCAAATCTTTTTCTTGAATGGAACGAAGAAGACCCAGTTTCAAATTTAGAACTAACTAGAAATGATGTTATATATTCCTTTCAGGGCAATCGAAATCCTTTTATTGACAATCCATATTTAGCCACTCTTATTTGGAATGGTCCTGAAGCTAATGATACATGGTCATTGCTTTCATATGATACTCTAGATGCCCCCAAAATTTTAATTTATCCTACTGTAAGTGAAAAATTCATTGAGTTAAGCGGCATAAAATCAAACCATTTTAAAGTAATTATTTATAATCAGTTGGGTCAAATCTTATCTGAATATTTTGACGAAAAGCAATTTGACGTTTCTGGTTTAAATCCAGGAATTTATATCCTTAAGGTAGTTGATTTTGGACATACAACTCAGGCAAAGTTTATTGTTAGATAGATATTAATATGACCAAGCAACTTTTTTTTTTAACTCCTATACTAATATTTGTATTTAGTTTTGCAAAGGCACAAACAATATTTAGTGTAGATTATGCTAGTCAAGCTGATTTTAAGGCTTATGTAGTTGATTATGCTAGTCAAGCTGATCTTTTAGTACATAAGGTAAAATATAAAAGTCAGGTAAAAGATAATCAAGGTCTGTGGTTTTTTGTTGGCTATAAAAGCCAAGCTGAAAAAAGTGTCTATTTTGTTAAATACCAAAGCCAAGCAGACTTACTAATTCATTTCGTTGATTATGAGTCCCAAGCTGGTTGGAAGACAAAATCAAAAAAACATGTATTATTTTAATTTGCAATCATAATTAATATATTCAACAAAATTTTTTAAATGAATATTAATTTTTTTAGAACTTTAATCATAGTATTGATTTCCTATTTTGGAAATTCCCAGCAAAACGTAGCATCTATTGAATTAATTCATTTTGATTCTTCATTAACTTATGCATCTGGAAGTAGTGTTTCAATACATTTTAATCCATCTGGAATTTTTGAATTTAGAGATGACGGAGATGACAATCAATTCTACATTGAATTGTCAAACAGTTCTGGAACATTCAGTAGTAATACAACAATTCTTGATCAATCTACATCTGATTCATTTTTCACAACAACTCTTAATGGTATTATACCAACTATAAATGAGGTTGGAGACTATAGGCTCAGAGTTGTCGCAACTAAAGCACTTTTATTTAATGGATCATATGGCCTATTACCATCGGAAACATCTGTTGAAATTTTAATTTCACCTAATATATATGGTTCTGTTTTAACAGCTTACTCTAGTTCGCCAAATGCTGGGGACTTGTTCAATTGCTCAGGTGATAATGAATTTTATACTGATGCAATGTTTGGAAATCTTACAGCAGAATCGTCAACTTTATCAGGATCAATAGCCGTTCCTAGAAGAAGGATAAGAATCAATGACTTCAACTCTGGGGATTTTACATACAATATCACTAGAATTGATGTAATTAATGATAACATTGTTGAACTTGGAAACATGCAATCATTCCAACATCTAATAGCAGCTGATTTAGGAATAGGCACATATAATTACCAAATAACTAAGTCTGAGTCCTCCGGTATTTCATCTACATATACTATTGTCTTTGTTTTACATAGAAGCACAACTACAATTGCTAACGATTCTGGAGAAGAAATATGTATTGGTAATAATGTTATATTCAATATTGATACGAACGTTGCCGGTATCGGTCAAAATTACCAAGGGTCTTATTACACTATTGATTTTGGCGATAACTCTAACATAGAATTATATACTCATGCTGAAATTATGTTTGACAATACATTATCTCATGTTTTTAACAGCCTTTCGTGTGATTTAGAAAATGGTTATTTTGTAGTAGATAAACAACAATATAACAAGTTTAAAACATCTAATAACTCAAATTGTGAATATAGATTGATAGGTAATGGTGTTGAAAAAAATATAAATACGAGCTTGGCACCAGAAGCTCTATTTGAATCCAATACAATATGCGAAGATCAAGACCTTAATTTATTAAATTTAACAACACTTGGGTTGTATGGAACTAACGGATGCTTAGATGATGCAACTTTCTATTGGGATATTATTAATCCTAATGGAGATCAAATTTCTCCCTCATTTGAATTCGGAGAAATCACTTATGACCCATACAATTGGTTAACAAACATAAATCCAACAGAAGATGATTTATATGACATATCTATTCCTGCTGAACAAGTAATTGCTGGATGTTGGTCTTTTAGGTTGACTGCTATAAATGATGATTTTTGTCAAACTGTATCTTATTTTCCACCTTTAAGCGATAGCCCCTATATTGTCAATGTTGATGCTTTTCCAATTAATACTGGTATTTATGATTTTGAAATACTAAGCAATAACCAAGAAGTTTCAAGTTTATGTGTTGGGGGTTCAGTTTCATTAATTGATAATTCTAATCTTAACAATATTGGTTGTCAGAGCCCAAGTTATTTATGGACAATTAGTCCAGACACGGGCTACAGTTTTATTAATCCCAGTGGTATAAATTCCCAAAATCCTCAAATTAACTTTAACCAAGCAGGAGTTTATACAATTACTCAAGAGATTACAAATTTGTGTGGAGTCACAACAGTTAGTAAAGAATTAATTATAGAAGGTTCTCCTTCAGTTTCATTTGTTGATTCTAGTGATCAGATTTGTATTACCTCCACTGGTATCCCTTACACTATTAATTTCTTGAACCAATACACTCCAAGTTACAGCGATATTCCATACGCACCTTCATCATTTTCCTGGTCAATTACTGGAGTTGATGTTGATTCGTCTGATTATGAATTTATCAATGGTACCAGTGCAAATGACCCTTATCCTATAATTTCGTTTAATAATTTTAAAGACTTTACAATAAGTCTGACCGTTGATGGTGATTGTCAAGATAGTAACTCTGACCAAATTATATTGTTTATTAATCAAATTCCTGAAATCAATAATTCAAGTAATAGCCAAGTCCTGTGTTCAGGTGATTTAACTAACAATATTTTATTTGAATCTTCTTTATTATCGGGAGTTAATTATTCGTGGACAACAATTAGTGATCCTTACATATCAGGACATTTTAATAACGGAGTAGGTTCTAGCTTACCTTCGCACCAGCTCATGAATAATAGCGATGTCTCAGGGACTGTAACTTATTCTGTTGCTCCCTACACCAATGATTGTGAGGGAGAATCAATAGATTTTTCAT
The DNA here is from genome assembly GCA_902516685.1 of uncultured Formosa sp. Next base: position 255 of record CABXZJ010000019.1, on the reverse strand, counting down.
TTATAATTAATCCCAAACCACTAATTTCAGATAAAACATTAGTAATATGTGAAAATCAATCTTTCAGCCTAATTGATAACCTTTCTAGTTCAGATATATTGCCCGCTGGTACAATCTTTACATGGGATCTACCAATAAGTTTTCCTGAGAATGCAGTTACTGGGGGGGTCCAAGGAAACGGTCCCAATATATTTCAAACTTTAACAAACAATACTTCGTCACCTGCAACATTGTCCTATTTAGTCTCATCTTCAA
>CABXZJ010000018.1 GCA_902516685.1 uncultured Formosa sp. | reverse complement strand
GTGGGTTCTATTAGCAACTTCTGTAGCTGTTTTTAATCCAGTTTGTAACTTTACTTTTTGAAGCCATTTGAGTCCTAAAGCACCAACGCCTTCAAAATTTCCTGGACGAGTCCTGGGTTTCCAAATTCCAGCGCGATAATAACTTACATCTGTCCCTTTTAATTCGTGAGCTATTTTTAAAACCTGATCTTCAGTTTCTGCACTACATGGCCCTGCAATTAAAAGTGGATGATTTAATTGTAATTTATCGAGCCATATTCTTGATTTTTTAATCTTTTCCATCTAGTATTAGTTTTAAGAGATTCCCTTTAAAATTGTTTTAATATAATTAGTGTTTTTCATTTCGTTTCGAATGGCTTCAAAATCATTTGCCTCCATAAGCGATTTAAAGTGATTTAAGTTATGAATGTATTCCTCAAGTGTTTCGATTACATTAGTTTTATTTTGCTCAAAGATGGGGGCCCACATTTCTGGAGAGCTTTTGGCTAATCTTACAGTCGATTCAAAACCACTGCCTGCCATATCAAAAATATTACGCTCATTTTTTTCTTTCTCTATTACTGTTTTTCCAAGCATAAACGAACTAATATGGGATAAATGAGATACATAAGCAATATGCTTATCGTGAGCCTTAGAATCCATATAGCGAATAGTCATACCCATATTTTTAAAAGTTTTAAGTAATGGATTACAGAGTTCAGGATTTGTTTTTTCAATATCACAAATAATGTTGATTTTATTTTTAAACAAGCTAAGATATGCTGCTCCAGGTCCAGAAAACTCTGTCCCTGCTATCGGATGATTAGCTAAAAATTGGGGTCGTTTTGGATGCATATCAACCAAAGTACAAATATCGGCTTTAGTCGAACCCATATCTATTACCAGAGCCTTTGAAGAAATTCTATTTAAAATAGTTGGTAATAATTCTAAGGTCACATTTACAGGTGTCGCAATTACGACTAAATCTGATTTTATAATAGATTCAAAACTACCTTCTTTATCAATTATACCTAAATCAAGAGCTTCAGATATATGTGATTTGCTACTATCAATGCCAAGTATAACTACGTCATTAAAAATGGCTTTTAAATTTAATGCGAAACTACCCCCAATGAGCCCAACCCCTATGATGCTAATATTTTTCATTTTGTGCGTTTTATGGCTTCATTAATAATATTTTCGTCAGCGCATAATGAAAAGCGAACGTAACCTTTTCCATTCGATCCAAAAACAGTACCTGGAGCGACAAAAATATGTTTATCGTTCAGTAAATTATCTGTAAATTTCTCTGAATCAACACCATTTAATAATTTTGCCCACACAAACATGCCTGAGGCTTTATTATCATATTTACAATCCAATTGTGATGCCAACTGCCAAACTAAAGAACGGCGCTTTTCATAAATTTGGTTTAAATTATTTAACCAATCACTTGTCGTATTTAACGCTTCAATAGCACCTTTTTGTACGCCATAAAACATGCCAGAATCCATGTTACTTTTAACTTTTAAAACGTTTTGAATATGACTTTTGTGTCCGGAAAGCATACCGACACGCCACCCTGACATATTAAAAGTTTTGCTTAGAGAATTTAACTCCAAACAACACTTATTAGATCCTTCAAAATTAAATATACTTTGTGGTTTGTCATTTAATATAAAACTATATGGGTTATCGTTGACTAATAATATATTGTGTTTAGAAGTAAATTTAATTAGGGATTCTATTCGCTTTGTGTCTGCAACTGCACCCGTGGGCATATGTGGATAATTTATCCACATAAGTTTAACCTTAGATAAGTCCAGAGTTTGTAGCTTATCAATATCAGGATGCCATTTGTTCTCAGCAGTTAAGTCATAAAAAATTGTATTTGCACCAATTAATTTAGCGACTGAATTATAAGTAGGATATCCAGGATTTGGTATTAAAACCGAATCACCTTCATTTAGATAAGCCATGGAAATATGCATAATACCTTCTTTACTACCCATAAGAGGAAGAATTTCATTTTCTGGGTTTAAATAAATTTCATAGTTTCTTTTATAAAAGTCAGAAATTGCATATCTAAATTCCGGTAAGCCTTGATAACTTTGGTATTTATGAGCATTTAAATCCAATAAACTATTTTTAAGAGCCTCAATGACAGATTTATTTGGGGGCAGGTCAGGGCTTCCTATACCCAAATTAATAACTTGGGAGCCTTCAGAGATAAGTTTACGAACCTCTTTTAATTTTTTTGAAAAATAGTATTCTTCGACAGTTTGTAAACGTTTGGAAACTTCTATCATTGTTTTGCATTTTTATATGTCCCTAGCACTTTAAATTCTTCTGCCATAATCATCATGATTGACATTGCTTTTTCGTAATGCTGAAAAGTCTCAAAAGTAACATCCACAAAAAAAGCGTATTTCCAAGGAGTATCAATTTTTGGAAGGGATTGTATTTTTGTTAGGTTTAGTTTACAATCACTCATTATATTCAGAATAGCAGCCAAACTTCCTCTCTTATGATTTAATGAAAATTTTAAAGATGCTTTGTTAATTTCTGAGGAGTTATTGGCATTACGCTCCAGAATCACAAAGCGTGTTTCATTGTGCTGAACAGTTTGAATGCTTTTGGCTAAAATATTAAGTTGATAAATATCTGCCGCTGCAGAGCTTGCTATAGCTGCAATCCCTTTTAGCTGTTGACTTTGAATTCTCTGAGCAACTCCAGCAGTATCGCTATCTTCAACCAATTTAATATGGGGGTACTTATTAAAAAAGTTTTGACATTGGAGCAAAGCCATAGGGTGAGAATGAACTTCTTTGACATCATTAATATTTTGACCATTTAGGACCATTAAATTGTGCTGTACATCTAGATAGTATTCTCCGGTTATGTGAAGGGCATTTGAATCGATTAATGCATAATTTGGAATAATGGAGCCTGCAATTGAGTTTTCAAGAGCCATAACCGCGATATCAACTTTTTCTAAAACAAGTTGATTTACAACTTCATTAAAGGTTATCAATGGTTCAATGTCAATAATATTTCCAAAATAGTTTTTAGAAACTAGATGATGAAATGAACCCTTAATTCCTTGTATAGCGACTTTTTTTTTCATAAAAAAAAATCCCGATTTTACATCGAGACTAAATTTAAATACAGATTGAATTATACGTATTAAGTCTCTTTATCTTTTTTGCAAAAGAAATAGAATGAACTATATTGAGTATAATTAAATTGTTGCACTTTTAGTTTTAATTAAATAATGCAGCTAAAGTAAAATTTTTTTTTTCAAAACAAAATTGAATCCTATTTTTTTTTTTACAAAAGCAATCCATTTTAACAGTAAAAAAATAAAATTGTATGAATTAATCCAAAAACACGAGTGAACCAATGTACAATTCAGTTATATCTATTATGTCCGGTGTATTCATAGAAATTAAATCACCTGTCCCTAATAATTGGCCACTTAATGAGTGAATTGGGTGAATAATGATATTGTGACTACTTCTATGAAAAACATTAATCTCCTGTGCTATTAGATTGGCTCCAAAAAAGGATGTGGTACCTGAATAAAACCCGATAAAAAGATTTTCAGTTGAACCCGAAATAAAAAATTGAGATAGATTATTAGAAATGATATTTAAAGTTTGACTTTCTACCTCTAAATTAAAGTCCCCAACACTAATTAGTCCTTCGCTAAAATTATCAGAAACTAATTCTAAATTTGGATACGACAGAATTCCTTGTGAACTGATAACATATTGAGTATTACTTATAATTTTTTTTAGTGTTGGAGTTGTGACGGTAATTCTCGTGGGAGCATAACTTCTAAGCCAATTACAACTATTACTGTCATTTAGGGTCAAGATTCCTTGACTCAAAGTAAAACTAATATCAGAAATTAGATTTATTCCTGTTTCAATTTTTAGACTATAATTCTCTCCATCAATAACCACTAATTCAATATTCTCATTAACTATAATTTGATTAAATGAATCAATTGTATAATCTTGAACTGTGATATTACCATTAGTTTGTAAACAATTAAAAGCATTATCATTGTTACAAGTCAAAACCAGTAAACTTATAAAATAAGGTAGTGTTTTTTTCATAATCTAATTCCAATTCCTAACTCAAGAGCTTCAGCTTTTGCGGCGTGAGACTTTAGGCTAATATTAGTGAAAATATTTTTTGATAAATATTGCTTAAATCCAATTCTGTTATAGATGGGGCCTTCAAAATCAAATGGAGCATAAACATAGTATCCTAATTGAGTTTGAATTGAAAAGCGTCCAAATAGTAGCTCATGTCCAAAATAAACTCCGATACGCTTATAATCTAAATTCGGTTCTATATTATTTTCAGGGTATGCAATACTTTGATAATAAATATATTCTTTTAAAAATTTAGAGTTAAAGTAATCTAAACCAAGCATTAAAGTTGAATTAGTACTGAGGCGCTTTTCAGTAAAAACAGAAAATATATAGAAAGGGAATTGATCACTACCTACAACATCACTTTGGTTAATTCCTGTTTTAAAAATAAAACCATAACCAATTGAACGGTCAATCAACTCATTAACTTCTTCTTTTTTATTGAAGGATTCGCTAATATTAGTGCTTAAACCGACATTAAAGGCTAAAGTATTTATACTAGTATTTGGGGATTTAATACTAGCATTTGATAAGTGTAATAATGTTAATCCTAACTGAATGCCAACTGGCCCAACCAATTTCGCTTTACTGTAATTAAGCATAATATAAGTTCCGCTAAGAAGATGGGATCCAAAAGCGTTGTTCTTAGGGTTAAAATTTATATCATATGGGTTTGTAGCATATGAAACACCTTGGGCAAAACGGAACATCAAACGTTTGTTTAAGAAATAAAAGTTGTAGTGAGCAAACACTCCATAAGATTCCCCTAGTTCAGTATTATTAAAGTTTTGTGTGCCAACAGAAAATCCGTATTCTGGGTAATTATAGACTCTATGCCAAGCTTTTTTTCCTGAAACTTGCTTATTCCAAGCAAGGATAAAACCATTGGGATGCCCTTTAATTAAATGAGTTATATTGTCATTATGACGTGCAATATTGCCCGAAAAAAAATTGATGTCAACAGAACTAGTTACATTGTTTTTTTGTGAGAAGCCTTGAAAGCTCAAAAAAATACATAGGGATAGAAAACTATATTTCACAATATCAAATGAGTTATAAATATAAACGATATGGATTAGATAAAAACAAAATATTTTTTTATTGCATTAATATATCTAAATTTGCAGTAAAATAAAGAGGACAAATTTGATCTGATTGCAACCTCAATAAAAAAAGCTAAAGCAGTAATTCCTTCCTTTAGTATGTTGCAACTATTTTGTCTAAAACAATATAATTATGAGTTATTTATTTACATCTGAAAGCGTTTCTGAAGGACACCCTGATAAAGTAGCTGATCAAATTAGTGATGCAATTATAGATAATTTTCTAGCTTTTGATCCTCAGTCCAAAGTAGCTTGTGAAACATTAGTTACAACAGGACAAGTAATTTTAGCAGGTGAGGTGAAATCTAAAACTTATTTAGATGTGCAAAAAATTGCAAGAAATACAATAAATAAAATAGGATATACGAAGGGGGAATATATGTTTGATGGTAACTCCTGTGGAGTTTTATCTACAATTCACGAACAATCTGAGGATATAAATCGTGGTGTTGATAAATCCAATAAAGAAGCCCAAGGAGCTGGTGATCAGGGAATGATGTTTGGTTATGCTACAAATGAGACAGAAAATTATATGCCTCTAGCATTGGAGATATCCCACTGTATTTTGAAAGAACTCGCGGCAATACGCCGTGAAAATAAAGAAATTAATTATCTGAGGCCTGACTCTAAAAGTCAAGTGACAATAGAATATAGTGACAATAATATGCCTATAAGAATAGATTCTATTGTTATATCAACCCAACATGACCCCTTCTTGTCAGATGAAAAAGTTATGCTAGAAACTATTTCATACGATATTAAAAATATTTTAATCCCAAGGGTGATTTCAAAATTATCACCCAGTATTCAAGACCTTTTTAATAAAGACATAATCTATCATATCAACCCAACAGGTAAATTTGTAATTGGAGGCCCTCATGGCGATACAGGACTTACTGGTCGTAAAATTGTTGTTGATACATATGGCGGTAAAGGGGCGCATGGTGGTGGTGCTTTTTCTGGAAAAGATCCAAGTAAAGTAGACCGGTCAGCTGCATATGCAATGAGATATATTGCAAAAAATATAGTTGCTGCTGGGGTATGCGATGAAATATTAATACAGGTTAGTTATGCCATTGGTGTAGCTCAGCCAATTGGAATATATGTAAATTCATTTGGCACTACCAAGATAAGTTTAAGTGATGGAGAAATTGCAGAAAAAATTAGTGAGATAATAGACCTTCGCCCAGCTTCTATTGAAACACTTCTCGGCCTTCGCGCACCAATATACAGCGAAACTGCAGCATATGGGCATATGGGACGAAAAAATCAAACTGTAGAAAAAATATTTTATAATCCGAATGGAGAAAAAAAAGTGATGACAGTAGAACTTTTCACTTGGGAAAGATTAGATCTTGTTCCATTAATCAAAGTGGCTTTTAAATTATAATTCGAGTTCTAAACAAATTTACAGTTCATACCGTATTCGTAAAGTAATAAATCGAGGTTGGATAAAATACTCAGTTGCACTTACCGAAATATTACCAGCATTACTCTGGTTTTGAGAACGAGTATCTAATAAATTAGTTGCTTTAAGTTCATATTCAAATTTTGCATCTTCGTCCTTACGGTATGACAAAGAAGCATTCCAGAACTCAAAAGTATTTATTGTATCGGCCTCATCGCTAAAATCATTAAAAGAATAATCTGTTTTAAAAGTAAATACTTCCAAAAACAAAGCATCTAGTTCAATAGTAGGGCTTTTAGTGAAAAACTTAGTAGCGTTTTGACCTAAATTATTGTCCTGTATTGTGTAGCGATAGCTTAAATCCAAGTTTGGAGCCGTTCTAAAGTTGGTACGAATCTGGGCACGATAGGTTTGAGAGAACGTTTCATTTTCAGTGCGACGATTTTGAACAAATTGATTAAACCTAGAAAAATTTAAATTCGCACGAAGCGTTCCTCTAATTTTTCCAAAAGTACGTTGAAAACGTCCACTTGCAGACATACTTTCATCTGAAAAAGGGGAATTGAATGGAGTCGATATTCGTATAACACTTCCAGGTTGGAATACCGATTGAGTGCGGATATTATCAATACTTTTATTATAATTTAACCTAGCAAAGACATTAGTATAGTTAAACATATTGAAGCTATAATAGAACAAACTTATATTATGTGATAGAGCATTTTCTAAATATGGATTACCTGAAAAAAGAGCATTATAGTTGTTAAGTACTAACCCGCTAGCGAAATTAGAAACATCAGTAAATTGGGTTTGCATTCTATAATTTAAGGTCAAAGTTTCACTTTTTTTAAGTTGTATAATCATATTAAAATCAGGAAGAAATCTGTAAAAATTATCTGTTACTTTTTGACCAAACTGAGTATTATTCACATAATAAGCATGAGCTGAAACACCTGGAGTTATTGTAAAAATACCTGTTTTTAATCGGTAATGTAAACCTAAATATAAATCACTGAATTTATAGTCAATATTATTAATATCCAAGCCATCAGAGATTACAGGATTAGTATCTAAGCGTGAACCGTCGTCAAGAAACTGAAAGATATTAGAATCAAACTTTTGGTGGCTTAAAATTGTGCCTAAAGTTAAGTTGAGATTACTTTTTTTATTCAAAATCCTCCAGTAATCAAGTTTTGCATCTAATTGATTAGACTGTATACGTTTTTCTTGATTTAAATTATAATTACTCTGAGTTGAGTCTAATCCTAAATTAGCGGCAGTAGTGTCGTAATTAAGCTTGTCTTCTAGAATGGCATTATAAAATGGATCTTCGTCTTTAATTACATGTTGGGCTTCGAGTGCAAAAATATCATTTTCACTAAGAGTGTAGTAATAATTTAAATTTTGGCTTAAATTATATGGAGTTGTTTCTTCCAATTGATTAATTGAACTATTAATAGAAGAAAAAAAGCGTTGATCTTGTTCGCTCTTTGATAGCTGACCAAATACTTCATAATCTAATTGATTGCTGGCATCTGGTTGATATTTGGTAGAAAACTTCAACATTCCTAAATTATTCTCTTGGAAAGTATTGCTCTGAGTTTCCTCATTTGGTATCCCAATACCTGCATCTGTGTATTGAATGAGGCGGTTTTGTTGAAGTTCATTTCGACTATTAGAAAAAATTGCAAATCCACCCAGATCTAAATTACTATTTGGAGACCAACTGAAATTAGCTGCTGCAAATTTCGTATTTATATCTTTTGCACGATTATTTTGGAGAGTTAAAGCACCTATATCATTACTTCCTAAATTTAAATTTGTACCGCTGCTTAAACCAGGTCTTTTAAATCCTCCAGTAAAACTATAATAGTCACGCCTTGTAAAAGCGACTTCACCAGTGTTATTTAAATCTCCAATAAAATTTATACTGTATTTAGGACTGTAATAAAATAATTTAGGCTGAAAAAGATAAAGAGGTTCGGTGCTCGGATGCACTTCTGGCTCACCTGCTCCTGTCATGACATTCCCAAACCAAAAATTCTTTTTACCTTCTTTGAGCTTAATATTTATTGCAATATTATCTTGGTTATTTGTAACTCCGCTTAACTGACCTATCTCAGCATAGTTTTTTAAAACTTGTACTTTATCAACAGCATTTGATGGAATATTTTTCGTTGCTAACTTACTATCACCATCAAAGAAGTCTTTACCCTCGACCATAACTTTTTGCACAACTTTCCCTTCGACTTCGATTTGTCCATCATCATTTATTTCAACTCCAGGTAAGTTTTCTAAAACATCTTCTAACTTACGCTCAGTCCCTTTATTAAATGAATCGGCATCGTAAGTCAAAGTATCACCGCTGACGGTAACGGGCATTTCATATGTTAGCTCTACTTCATCTAAAACATTATCTTCTTTTAAAATAAAATCTTTAATAATATTAGAGGAAAAAGTCTCAATTATTTCATTGGCAGACTTCATGCCTATATAACTTACTTGTAAAGAGTAAATTGTATTTTTCTTAAGGCTTAAACGATAACGTCCTTGTTCATTAGTTATTGCGTATGAGTCTAGTGCACTAGTTGCTTTATTGATGGCAATAACATTAGCTAGTTCAAGACTATTACCAATGGAGTCTTTTACGTAACCTTCTAATTTTACTTGAGAAAAAGAAAGCGCGAAAAAAAATAATAAAAATGTACTTAAATAATATTTCATGTCATAAATTTATTTTCTACCTCCTCTGCCTCGATACATTTCACGCATCTCTTTCATTTTTTGTTTTACAGTTGCGTTATAATCTGTTCTAGATATTATTCGCCCTTTATTCGGAGCTTCAATTTTGATTCTTTCCTCAGGATTTATAATAATCTTTGAGCATAAAATAGTGGTTTGATCCGCATTAACTTCGAGTATTAATCCAGGTAAACCCCAAAATTCTCCCGGACCTTGATTAACAGGTATTTGTGGAGTATACCAAGCGACAACTTTAATTGTCTTTGGCACTTCAATTTCATCTGTTACTGACTTAGCTTTTGTAGAATCTGTTTTGATTTTATCCTGTCCTTTTTTACCACGGTTTTTGCCTCGCATACTTCTCCAATCAAATTCATCGACTTCCTTTGTAGCAGTTGCTTTTAAACACAAATATTGTCCAATTTTCTTTGTCTCTGATCCAATCTTCCATTCTAAATTTTGTAAGGAATCAGTAATTAAAAACTGGCGTCCAAAAAATTCCTGGTCTTGAATAAATTGATTATTTCTTATGTTTTTGTATTGAGGTCCTGAAGAGAAACTACCCCACCAACCTCCGAAACCTGCTTTACCTGGAGCTTCCAAAACTTCTTCTTCTTTAAAAATTGATGCTTCTCTATCAAAGGTCAAAATATAATTTTTTTCAAACATACCTCTCATACGATCTGCAATTTGTTTCTTTTGAGTATCAGACATTTGTCCGTTTCCCCATCCACTCATGTCAGGGCTTGTTTTTGAAAAATAATATGCCTTTCCTTGAAAGTCCTGGGATTGAACTGAGCAACTAAGCATTAGGATTAAAAAGAGTGAAATTCTACTTAACATTTTTTTTATTTTAGACATTCAAACTTACATTTTATTTGCAAATCACTAGTTAAATTCTTCACAAACTTGTGTGTAAACTATTTGTTAGACGGCAAAAAATTTAATTTGTTGCAAAAATAATTTTTTATACTTTTAAAATTAAAATGAGATTCACTTTAATCATTATGTTTTTTGTAACTGCAATTTTAATTGCTCAAAATCCTGTTGAATTAAATTTAATCAAAAAAGATAAGGTTAATTGGTCCAAATTTATGGGGCAAGACAGATTTGAATCAAAATATTACCTCGTAGGTGATGATCTAGAAAAATTATCAAAGGGTGAAATAGTTTCTTACAGTAATATTCAATTTGGTAAAATAGATCAAGTTGATATTTTTAATTCTTTAAAAATTGCTCTGTTACATAAAAATTATAATACAATAGCAATACTTGATAATAGGTTAGCTGAAATTAGTATTGTAAATTTTAATATGATATCTCCCTACCGAGCAATTACAAAAATAGCTAACTCTAATGAAAATTCAATTTGGATATTCAATACACTTAATTTTCAGTTGGAGTTGTTTGATTACAATATTGAAAAAACAATACACAGCACAATTCCAATTAATGAAAACGTTTCGGCCCTACAAAGTGATTACAATAATGTCTATGCTTTAACAAAATCTAATCTTTACCATTATAATTACAATGGGAGCTTAATTTCTAAAATATCCCACGAAGGCTTTGATGATTTTAAGCTAGCTGATAATTTTATAGTTTTTAAAAAAAATAATTTACTTTTTTACAAAGAGTTGGGAAATGAAAATATTGAGGTTTTAAAAATTAAAAAAAAAATAATTAAACAGTTTTTTGTAATGAACCAAACCTTGTATATTTATGACGGTGAATTTCTTTATAATTACCAAATTTTAAAAACTTAGAAAATGCATATTGCTATTGCTGGAAATATTGGAGCAGGAAAAACAACACTAACTAAACTGCTTGCAAAGCATTACAAATGGGAGGCACAACTAGAAGACGTTGTGGATAATCCTTATTTAGATGATTTCTATAACCAAATGGAGCGTTGGAGTTTTAACTTACAGGTTTATTTCTTAAACAGTCGATTCAGACAAGTGATACAAATTAGGGAGAGCGGAAAGAATATTATTCAAGATCGTACAATATACGAAGATGCTAATATTTTTGCCCCTAACTTACATGCAATGGGGTTAATGACTAATAGAGACTTTAAAAACTATTCCTCGCTTTTTAGCTTAATGGAAAGTACAGTTCAGCCACCTGATTTATTAATTTATTTAAGAAGTTCAATTCCAAATCTAGTTAATCAGATTCACAAACGTGGGCGAGAATATGAAAATTCTATTTCTATTGACTACTTAAGTCGTTTAAATGAAAGATATGAAGCATGGATACATAAATTTCAAAAAGGTCGCCTTTTGATTATTGATGTAGATGATTTAGATTTTGTAGAAAAATCTGTAGACCTAAACAATATAATTACTAAAATTGATTCTGAAATCAAAACCCTCTCATAACATTGTTAAAGTACATAAGTTATTAATAGTGTATTCGAACTTAATTGAATAAAACTACTTTAATTTGATGTTCTATCAACTTCGTTTTCATTGTTGGAATTAATAATACTGACTGTAGCATATTCAAAATCATTCGCATCAGTTGAAGTATTAAATTTAACTTCTTGATTTACCTCCGCTGTTGATTCTTCTGAGTGTCCACCCAAAATTGGAGCAATAACTAAGCCAATCAAACATGTGAGTTTTATAAGTATATTCATTGAAGGTCCAGATGTGTCTTTAAATGGGTCACCAACTGTATCCCCGGTTACTGCTGCTTTATGTGCAGCAGACCCCTTGTAAGTCATTTCTCCATTAATTTCAACACCTGCTTCGAAAGATTTTTTAGCGTTATCCCAAGCACCTCCAGCATTATTTTGGAAAATTGCCCAAAGTACGCCTGAAACTGTGACGCCTGCCATATAACCACCTAACATTTCTGCTATGTCCAATGAATCCATTCCAAAAATCATTGGAACAAAGGCTATAATTAATGGAAAGCCAATTGTTAGTAACCCAGGTAAAATCATCTCTTTCAAAGATGCTTTAGTTGAAATAGCTACACATTTATCATATTCTGGAGTTCCAGTCCCTTCCATTATACCAGCAATATCCTTAAACTGTCGTCTGACTTCTTGTACCATTTCCATAGCAGCTTTTCCTACTGCATTCATTGCAAGTGCCGAAAAAACTACGGGAACCATTCCACCAACAAAAAGCATGGCTAAAACAGGAGCTTTAAAAATATTTATACCATCAATACCTGTAAAAGTAACATAAGCAGCAAATAATGCTAATGAAGTCAACGCTGCCGAAGCAATTGCAAATCCTTTCCCAGTTGCAGCAGTTGTATTTCCTACAGAGTCTAGAATATCTGTACGTTCTCTAACTATCGGGTCTTGTTCACTCATTTCGGCGATTCCTCCAGCATTATCAGATATTGGCCCAAATGCATCAATAGCAAGTTGCATGGCAGTAGTTGCCATCATCGCTGAAGCTGCTAATGCAACACCATAAAATCCTGCAAATACATAAGATGACCAAATTGCTCCAGAAAATAACAAAACAGAAGGAAACGTGGATATCATACCAGTAGCTAAACCAGCAATTATATTAGTCCCAGCACCAGTGCTAGATTGTTGTACTATTTTTAGTACGGGTGATTTCCCAAGTCCTGTATAATACTCGGTAACGGATGATATTACTGCACCTACGATAAGCCCTACCAAAGTTGCATAAAATACACGCATTGAAGAAATATCTTGTAATCCATCACCAAAGAAGTTCATTTGCATAGTACCAGGCAACATCCAAGTTACAAGTCCAAAACAAGATAATGCTACTAGAAAAATTGATGTCCAATTGCCTTTGTTGAGCGCACCCATAACATGAGCTTCTTTTGCGTCATTATTTTTAATTTTTACTAACAAAGTACCTATAATTGATATTACAATTCCAGCACCTGCAATAGCCATGGGCAACAAAATTGGACCAATACCACCAAATTTATCTGAAATACTTCCCCCCATATCGCTAATAACATAATTACCAAGTACCATAGCTGCTAGTACAGTTGCTACATAAGAGCCAAAAAGATCAGCACCCATTCCTGCGACATCACCTACGTTATCACCAACATTATCCGCAATTGTTGCAGGGTTTCGAGGATCATCCTCTGGAATTCCTGCTTCTACTTTTCCTACTAAATCGGCACCAACATCAGCAGCCTTGGTATAAATTCCCCCTCCTACACGTGCAAAAAGTGCAATAGACTCTGCACCAAGAGAAAATCCTGCAAGGGTTTCTAAAACAATTGTCATGTCCATTGTGTTGGTCCATTCACCGCCCATAAATACATTAAAAAAAACAATAAAAAAGCCGGTTAATCCTAAAACAGCCAAGCCTGCAACACCAAGCCCCATGACTGTTCCGCCTCCAAATGAAATCTTTAGAGCTTGCGGAAGACTGGTCTTTGCTGCTTGTGTTGTTCTTACATTTGTTTTTGTAGCTATTTTCATTCCAATGTTTCCTGCAAATGCAGAAAATATTGCTCCAAAAACAAAAGCCACTACTATAAGTATATGTGTTGTTGGAACGATAAATGATACTGCAGAAAGGGCTGCGCTTACTACCAAAACAAATATTGAAAGTAGTCTGTATTCTGCGCCTAAAAATGCTAAAGCACCTTCGTATATATGATCTGAAATTTCTTTCATTTTACCATCACCTGCATCTTGCTTCATGACCCAAGATTGCTTAACCCACATATAAATTAACCCTATAATTGCCAATGCAATTGGCATGTATATCATTAACGATTCCATAATTTTGTTTTAATTGATTTTAAAGGCCACAAATGTAGTGAATTGAACAAGAACAGAAAAAACTATTTTTTACCTATTTAAAAAAATTTAAGTTTATTTATATAATACTTTCTTAACTGCCTTTATAACATCAGTACTATTAGGTAACCATTCTTCTAATAAAACTGGAGAATATGGAGCTGGAGTATCCGCTGTGTTAATTTTAATTATAGGCGCATCTAAATAATCAAAGGCTCTTTCTTGAACTTGATAAGTGATTTCTGTTGAAACATTTCCAAACGGCCATGCTTCTTCTAAAATAACTAATCTATTAGTTTTTTTGACAGACTCAATAACAGAATTTATATCTAGTGGCCTGACAGTTCTCAAATCAATTATTTCACAAGAAATTCCTTCGTTTTCCAATTCTTCAGATGCTTTATATACTTCTTTAATAATTTTACCAAAAGAGACTACAGTCACATCAGTTCCTTTACGTTTAATATCCGCAACACCAATTGGTAAAATATATTCACCTTCAGGTACTTCTCCCTTGTCACCATACATTTGTTCACTTTCCATAAATATTACTGGATCATCATCTCGAATAGCAGCTTTAAGAAGACCTTTAGCATCATATGGATTTGAAGGTACAATGACCTTTAAACCAGGACAATTTGCAAACCAGCTTTCGAAAGCTTGTGAGTGAGTTGCTGCTAGTTGACCTGCAGAACCAGTGGGCCCTCTAAAAACAATAGGGCATTTAAATTGGCCACCTGACATCTGTCTAATTTTTGCAGCATTATTAATAATTTGATCAATTCCAACCAAAGCGAAATTAAAAGTCATAAACTCGACAATTGGACGGTTTCCAGTCATTGTAGAACCAACAGCTATTCCTGCAAAACCAGCTTCTGAAATTGGTGTATCTATTACACGTTTTTCACCAAACTCGTCAAGCATTCCCTTAGATGCCTTGTAAGCTCCGTTATATTCTGCGACTTCTTCACCCATTAAATAAATACTTTCGTCCATTCGCATTTCCTCACTCATAGCTTCACAAACAGCCTCTCTGAATTGTAATGTTTTCATATGTTAAATCGTTGTATCAGAATGAAATACTTAAGTTGATTTCTACATCAACAATATTATTAACTACAAAAATAGGAATAAACAATTATATTTTAAGATAATATTATTTAAAAATTTCCTATGCATGCATAGGAAATAAAATCTTTTTTCGTAATTTTGTAACATTAAGATAATATCGAAAATTATGAAAATTTTAGTATGCATTAGTCATGTTCCTGATACTACTTCTAAAATAAATTTTATTGAAGATAATTCTAAATTTGATTCAAATGGAGTTCAGTTTGTAATTAATCCAAACGACGAATTTGGATTGACTCGTGCGATGTGGTTCAAAGAGAAACAAGGAGCTGAAGTAACTGTGGTTAATGTTGGGGGACCAGAAACAGAACCGACATTGAGAAAGTCACTCGCTATTGGTGCAGATTCAGCCATAAGAATCAATACTCCAGCAACAGACGGATTTTCGGTTGCAAAAGAACTTTCTAAAATTGCAACAGATGGTAGCTATGACTTAATTATCGCTGGTAGAGAGTCTATTGACTACAATGGAGCAATGGTGCCTGGGATGATTGCTTCAAATATAGGTGCTAGTTTTATTAATAACTGTATATCTCTAGAAATCGATGGAACTATTGCCACAGGAGTACGAGAAATTGATGGAGGTAAAGAAACATTATCAACAACACTTCCTCTAGTTATAGGAAGTCAAAAAGGGTTGGTTGAAGAGAGTGACTTAAGGATACCTAACATGCGTGGAATCATGATGGCAAGAAAAAAACCTCTTGATATTGTTCAACCTATAAATAGTGAACAACAAACACAATCCGTGACATTTGAAAAGCCTACTCCAAAGGGTCCTATCAAAATAGTGGATGCTGAAAATATTGATGAACTCATTAATCTTTTACACAACGAAGCCAAAGTAATCTAAAAATTATGTCAGTACTAGTTTATATCGAATCCGAAAACGGATTATTCAAAAAAACTGCTCTTGAGGTAGCCTCATACGGAAGGGCTTTGGCTAATAAAATGAAATGTTCATTAAATGCAGTTGTTTTTAATTCAAATAATAACTCCATTCTGGGTGATTATGGAGTCGATAAAATAATAAGCATTGAGACAGAACAAGAATTTATTGCAGAAATATATGCTGACTATTTAAAACAGGTAGCAATAAAAGAAAATTCTCAAGTAGTTATTTTAAGTAACAGCGCTAATTGTAAGTATTTAGCGCCATTCTTATCCGTAGGCCTTAAAGCCGGTTATGTTCCAAATGTTATGAAACTACCCGTCACTGTTTCACCCTTTCTTGTTAAAAGAAGTGCATTTACAAATAAAGCTCTTTTAGAAACTGAGATTTTAACAGATATTAAAATCATTGGATTATCTAATAATGCATTCGGTTTAGTTAAAGAACCTACTGAATCATCATCAGAAGATTTTAGCCCAGAAATTAAAACTTCTAAAATTGAAATTAAAGGGGTTGATAAAGTAAAAGATAAAGTGTCCATTGCAGATGCAGATATTGTTGTGTCAGCAGGAAGAGGTCTTAAAGGTCCTGAAAATTGGAATATGATTGAAGCCCTAGCCAATGTTTTAGGTGCCGCAACAGCTTGTTCAAAACCTGTATCAGATCTCGGCTGGAGACCTCACAGTGAACATGTTGGTCAGACCGGTAAGCCAGTTGCATCGAATCTTTATATCGCAATCGGAATTTCAGGCGCAATTCAACATTTAGCTGGAATTAATTCTTCTAAAATAAAAGTGGTCATAAATAGCGATCCTGAAGCTCCTTTTTTTAAATCAGCAGACTACGGTATTGTTGGTGACGCATTTGATATAGTTCCTAAGCTCACCGAGAAATTGAAGGCTTTCAAGCAACAAAACTCATAACTCATAGAATTAAAGACATAGAAGTTTGGTATTTTAGGAATTAAAATTGTTATTTGTCATTATAAAAATGAGTTTAATTCGACTAAATATTAAAGGAATTTCTTACAGCCAAACGCAAAGTGGTGCATATGCTCTTATTTTGAGTGAAGAAGATGGAGAACGTAAATTACCTATAGTAATAGGTGCTTTTGAAGCCCAATCAATAGCAATTGCCCTTGAAAAAGATATTCGACCACCCCGCCCGTTAACTCATGATTTATTTAAAAATGTTTTTAATTCCTTTAATATTGTTGTTAAACAGGTTATTATCCACAAGCTTGTGGACGGAGTGTTTTACGCTTCTTTAATTTGTGAAAACAATGATAAAGAAGAGATTATCGACGCACGAACTAGTGACGCAATTGCTCTTGCGCTGCGCTTTTCAGCACCAATTTTTACTTATAAAAACATCTTAGAAAAAGCAGGTTTGATTCTTAGTAATGACTTGGACAAAAACGATAAACAGTCAAAAGGGGTTGTTTACAGTGAATACAGGCTAAAAAAATTAGATTCAGAAAGTACATACAAAACAATGACTATCATAGAGCTAAAACAACTTTTAAAAAAAGCTGTACAAGAAGAAGATTATGAACTTGCTGCAGAAATAAGAGATGAAATATCAAAACG
>CABXZJ010000017.1 GCA_902516685.1 uncultured Formosa sp. | reverse complement strand
GGCTTATCAAATCCATAAACAATAAACTCTTCAAGCATGTTAGCTGCATCACCACCACGAAAGATAGTCGCATTATTGAATCTTATTAACCAAACATTTAGAACTGTAATTGAAACGAACAAGACTAGAATTTGTTTTATATATTTCATTTTTTAATATTTTTAGCGTTAATAAATATAAATAAATTAATTGTTAAATAAAATAATGCCGGTGCAGATTCTAAAAAACCATCTCCTATATAAATACGAGTACCCAGAGCTCCAGCCATAAGTATTGACAAAAAAAGTGAAGATAATAATCTTAGTTTGTAGAGGTATAATCCAACTAATAAACTAAGGCCAAATATCATTTGTACCCCACCTATTAGTTCCCTGAAAGCGCCAAAACCATATCTAACAAATTCTGACTTATAAAATGGAAGATATAGACTCAAAAGACCATAAAAAAAATGGGACACCCCAGCAAATAAAACAATTATCTTTTTCATTTGACTAAGCTAGTTAATTTACCTCTCTTAGTAATGAAAGATATGTTAAATAAAAAAAACCCGCAATTTAATTGCGGGTTTGGTACTGAAGACGGGACTTGAACCCGTACGGCCTAATGGCCATTGGATTTTAAGTCCAACGTGTCTACCAATTCCACCACTTCAGCATAAGACTTAAAAAGTTTAGAGCGAAAGACGGGATTTGAACCCGCGACCCCCACCTTGGCAAGGTGATGCTCTACCCCTGAGCTACTTTCGCGATTTATATGAACATCCCACTAAATAACAACGGGGTTGCAAATTTAATATTTTTCTAAGAATACCAAAGGTTTTTTTAATTTTTGTCCTTATTTTTTGTTCGAGAGCTTGCGCTTAATTTCATTGAGCTTCATCAAAGCTTCCATAGGGGTTAAACGATCAATATCTGTATCTAAAATATCTGCTTTTAATTCCTCTAACAATGGGTCGTCTAAATTAAAAAAGCTTAACTGCATCTCTGAGTTTAGATCTTTTACTTTAGCAGTAAGCTCTTCACTAGAGTGTGATTTTTCAAGCTGTTTCAATATTTTTTTAGAACGATCCAAAACTGTCTTTGGCATACCAGCCATTTTAGCAACATGAATCCCAAAGCTGTGCTGACTTCCTCCACGAACCAAAGTTCTTAAAAATAAAACATTATTTTTTAATTCTTTGACTGCAACATTAAAGTTTTTAATTCGTGAAAAAGTTTCCGACATTTCATTAAGCTCGTGGTAGTGTGTAGCAAAAAGAGTTTTAGCACGTGCTGTGTGTTCGTGTAAATATTCACTAATAGCCCATGCAATAGAAATTCCATCATAAGTACTTGTGCCACGTCCAATCTCATCCAACAGAACCAAGCTGCGCTCAGAAATATTATTCAAAATTGACGCTGTTTCATTCATCTCAACCATAAATGTAGACTCTCCTATTGAAATATTATCACTTGCGCCTACTCGAGTAAAGAGTTTATCAACTACGCCTATTCTTGCTTTAGTAGCAGGTACAAAACTTCCAATTTGAGCCATTAGTACAATTAAAGCAGTTTGACGTAGAATAGCTGATTTACCAGACATATTTGGGCCAGTAATCATTATAATTTGCTGCGTTTCACGATCTAGAAAGACATCATTTGCAACGTAGGTTTCACCCAAAGGCAATTGCTTTTCAATTACTGGATGACGTCCTTGTTTGATGTCTAAGTCAAAAGAATCATCAAGATCCGGGCATATATACCGATTTTGTTTTGCCAAATGTGCAAAAGAACTTAAACAATCCAATTGAGCTACTAAATGAGCGTTTTGCTGTACAGCTTTGATATGGTCGTGCATCCATGAAATAAGCTCTGAAAAAAGGCGTTGCTCAATAGCTAAAATTTGATCTTCAGCTCCTAATATTTTTTGTTCGTACTCTTTCAGTTCAGAAGTGATGTATCGCTCAGCATTGACTAGCGTTTGTTTTCTGATCCAATGATCAGGAACCTTATCTTTATGAGTGTTCCGCACCTCTATATAGTAGCCAAATACATTATTAGAAGCAATTTTCAAAGAGGAAATTCCTGTGGCCTCACTCTCTCGTACTAACATCTGATCTAAATAATCTTTTCCTGAATAAGCAATATCACGTAAAGATGCTAATTCATTATTAGCTGAAGATGCAATAGTATTACCTTTAAGTATATTGACTGGTGCATCTTCATTTAAGGTTGCACTGATTTTAAATCGCAACTCTTCGCAGTTATTTATTTTTTTCCCAATTATATTCAAAGCAGCTTGATTACTATCTAATGCAATTGTTTTTACGGGAAGTAATTGTTCTAATGAGTTTTTTAATTGTACAACTTCACGTGGATTGACTTTAGTTGTTGCTACTTTAGAAATAAGACGTTCCAAATCTCCAATTCCTTTCAAATGTGATTGTAAGTTTGTCAATGTGGATTTATTCTCATAAAAGTAAAAGACTACGTTGTGGCGATCTTTTATATCCTTTACTGATTTTAATGGTAGTGCCAACCAACGCTTAAGAAGTCTTCCACCCATTGGGGATAGAGTTTTATCAATAATCTTGATAAGAGTAACCGCATTTTGATTATTAGAATGATACAACTCTAAATTTCTAATGGTAAATTCATCCATCCAAACAAAATCAGCTTCTAAAAGACGCTCAATAGAGGTAATGTGCTGAAGTTTATGGTGTTGTGTTTCCCCAAGGTAATGTAGTATGGCACCAGAGGCTACCAAGCCACTATTTAGAGTGTCTACACCAAAACCTTTCAAAGACTTGGTTTGAAAATGCTGACACAAAGATTCGTTAGCATAATCGTTTTGAAACACCCAATTATCTAAGTAAAATTCATGAAAATTATTACCAAAAGCCTTACTAAACTCTCTACGCTTTTGCTTTTCAACAAGCACTTCACTAGGCCGGAAATTTTGTAATAATTTTGAAACATATGCTGCGCTACCCTGAGCAGTTAAAAACTCACCTGTGGAAACGTCCAAAAAAGAAGCTCCAATGTTATCACCAAAATAAACTGAAGCTAAGAAGTTATTAGTTTTAGAATTTAACACCTCGTCGTTAAGAGATACTCCGGGTGTGATTAATTCGGTTACACCACGCTTTACTATTTTTTTTGTTTTTTTAGGATCTTCCAATTGATCACATATAGCAACCCGCTGCCCTGCCTTTACTAATTTAGGTAAGTATGTGTTAAGTGAATGGTGGGGGAAGCCTGCAAGTTCTGTTTCACTTTGGCTACCTGCTCCACGCTTTGTTAAAATTATATCCAAAATTTTGGAAGCTTTAACAGCATCAATTCCAAAAGTCTCATAAAAATCTCCTACTCGAAACAATAATAAGGCATCTGGATACTTTGCCTTTATAGCATTGTACTGTTTCATTAGAGGCGTCTCTTTTTTTACTTTTTTAGTCAACGAATATTTGTTTAAAAACGTACTTTTGTAGATATATTATGATGCTAATGTAACTAATTTTGGTGTTTTTTTAAAACCTAATAACTGAGAATTAAACTGTGCGGAAAATTAAAAATAGTGATTTAAATCGATTAAGCTTAGATAGTTTTAAAGCAGCTGAAAAATCCCCACTAATTATTATATTAGACAATGTCCGCAGCCTTAATAACGTGGGAAGTGTCTTTAGAACTGCCGATGCATTTAGAGTAAAACATATTTACCTGTGTGGTATTACGGCTACTCCTCCTCATAAAGACATCCAAAAAACAGCGTTAGGAAGTACGAATTCTGTAGACTGGTCATACGCTGAGAAGACTCAGTCAATTGTAAAAAAATTACAATCTGAAAAAGTCAAAGTAATAGCAATTGAGCAAGCTGAGAATTCGACTAAACTTCAGAGATTTGTGCCTCAAAAAAAAACAACTTATGCACTAGTTTTTGGGCACGAAGTTAAAGGTGTGTCCCAAGATGTTGTCAGCGGATGTGATGGAATAATAGAAATTCCACAATACGGAACAAAACATTCACTTAATGTGGCTGTAAGCAGTGGAGTTGTCTTGTGGGACTTGTTTTCTAAAATTAACCACTAATCTGAGATAAAATCCACAAGTAGTCGTGACGATTACAAATAAAATCACGATTACTAATATCAATAATTTTGACTTTCCCTGGTGGATTATTTTTTATGAAGTCTAAATATCCTAAATGTATTTTTTTTAAATATTCTTGACTTAAATTACGTTCATAACCACGTCCTCTCTTTTTAATATTTGTTTGCAACTTGTCAATATCTTGATGTAGATAAATATACAAGTCCGGACGCTTTACATCTTTATAAACTAAAAAAAATAGCTTTCTATACAATAAAAATTCCTCTTCTGAAAGTGTGATTTTTGAAAAAATTAAAGATTTAAAAACTTCATAGTCTGAAATGATAAAATCTTTAAATAAATCAAGTTGTGCAAAATCATCTGAAATTTGCTGAAAACGATCTGCAAGAAATGACATTTCAAGTGGGAAAGCATAGCGTTGTGAATCATCATAGAATTTTGGTAAAAAAGGGTTATCTGCAAAACGCTCAAAAATTGATTTAGCATTAAAATCTTGTGCCATCATTTTAGCTAAACTTGTTTTTCCAGCTCCAATATTTCCTTCAATGGCAATAAAATTATAACTTGAAAAATCAATATCATGCAAAGGGTTTTTTAGCTTTTTATTTTGCTTTGATATCTGACTAATATCATTACACAGATTCAGCAGCTTAAAGATAGTTTTTTTTGACTTAGGATGTATGAAATCGGGGGCTATATCAGCTAAAGGTCGTAAAACAAAAAGACGATTTTCTAGCCGGGGATGGGGTACACTAAGTAATTCATTTTCTATGATTTCTTGCTCAAAAAATAAGATGTCAAGATCTAAAGTTCGAGAATGATACTGACCATCTAAATAGCGCTTTCGTCCTGAGCGTTCTTCAATCAACAATAGTTTTGAAAGAAGTAATTCCGCAGTCAAACTATTTCGGACTTCAATACAAGCATTTAGAAAATTATCTCCCTTAAATCCCATTGAAGGAGTTTCATAACAATTAGAAATAGCTGTAATACTCCCAATTTCATAATGAATTGCTTCAATTGCAGTTTGAAGATATGAAAATCTATTACCTACATTACTTCCTAAACCAATATAAATTTGTTTTTGTATTGTCATAACAAATAGCAATTTAAGTAAAAGAAAAATTAATATTATATCTTTACATAAGTATTTATCTACAGCGAATGAAACCCAGAGACACCATATTAGCAAGACGGCTTTATTTAATTCTTGGTCTTTTATTTATTACCTCATTAGTTGTTTCAAATCTTATTTTTAAAAAGTTCTTTTATTATTATCCGCTTGAATTATCAATTTGGAACATCAAACTATTTGAGATTTCAGTTGGTATTTTACCTTACCCAGTTACCTTCCTCATTACTGACCTCATAAGTGAAATATATGGTAAAAAGAAGGCAAACGAAGTCGTAGTTGGGGGTATTTTTGCATCTTTTTTTGCTATGGCCATAATTTACATAGCTAATGCTGTTCCAGCAACTGAATGGTCTCCTGTTTCAGATGAATTATTTTCTACCGTTTTTGGTAGTACGGCAATTGCTGTTATGGCTAGTATGATGGCTTATTTATTTGCACAGTTTGTAGACATTCAAATCTACCATTACTGGAAGCAAATAACGAAGGGGAAACATCTTTGGTTTCGCAATAATTGTTCTACATTTCTATCACAATTTGTAGACACAGCAACTGTATTACTTTTACTTTGTTTTTTTGGTGAAATTGATTGGAGCTTATTTAGTGGTTTGCTATTAGCCGGATTTTTATTCAAAGTTATTATAGCCGCATTAGACACACCATTTTTATACTTGGGTGTATTCATTTTTAGAAAACGCTTTTGTTTAAAAATTAATCAAGAAATTGAATTAGATTAGCCCACGACGTCTAACTCAACAACGATTCCTTCATTACTCCTTACGTTAAATACAGTATCATCTTCAAAAATGAGATATTGTCCTTTAACACCTGAAAGAACTCCTTCAAATTCAAGACTTTTAATAATATTTAAACTTTTTGGCTTTTCCGGATATTTATCTACAGGAAAGTTCAAATTTAATACTTCATTATTATTTAAAATATAGGGCTGAACCTCCTGAGGTAAGTATGGAATTAATTTATTGCGCCAATTTAATAGGCTTTCATTGGTTCTTTTTTGTTTTAGCATTTCGCGCCAATTAGTTTTATCACTAACATATTCTTTTAATGCTACTTCAGCTATACCTGCTAAATATCGGTTTGGTACTTCCAAAATTTCTAAAGCTGATTGAGCCCCCTGGTCAATCCATCTTGTAGGTAATTGTGTTTTTCGAGTTACACCCACCTTCACATTACTTGAATTGGCTAGATAAACTATATGGGGTTGCAATTGCACATTTTTTTCATATTTTAAGTCTCTTTCTTCTATCCCTAAATGAGCTTTACTTTTTTCTGGGTGCATAATCCAATCAGCGGTTTGGGGTAATTCAAAAAAACAAGATTTACAAAAACCTTGTCGGAAAATAATTCCACTACTGCTACAACTTAAACATTGGTACCCAATGAAGTTTAATTTTATTTTTTTTTGTAATAATTGATGAACCTGGATAAAATCACATCCAATTGTTAAATAATAATTTATGGGCATAGAAAGCTCCGTTCGCATTTTTGTGAGTACGCCTTTGTAAAGCATTGATAAATTTTATTATTTTTAACCTAGTAAATATAAATAATTTTATGGCATTTCCTTTAGTAAATTCTGTGGCTTCATGGTTCTTAAAGAAACGGTTTCATCAAATTGAATTATTTATAAAATACCCTTATGAAGTCCAAAGTGAATTACTTACTAATCTTATTGAGGAAGCTAAAAATACAGAACTGGGTATAAAATATAATTTTAAATCAATCAAATCTTACGATGAATTTGCCGAGCGTATTCCTATTTCCACTTATGACAGTTATCAGGGTTTAATAGAGCGTTCAAGAAAAGGTGAGCAGAATATTTTTTGGCATAAACCAATAAAATGGTTTGCTAAATCAAGTGGCACTACTAGTGCTAAAAGTAAATTTATCCCCGTTAGTGATGCTTCTTTAGAAAAGTGCCATTATGCTGCTGGAAAGGATTTGCTTTGTATGTATTTGAACAACAATCCAGAATCTGAATTGTTTAATGGTAAAAATTTGCGCTTAGGAGGAAGTAAAGAATTATATGAAGAAAATGGAACTGTTTTTGGAGATTTATCTGCTATATTAATTGATAATATGCCTTTTTGGGCTGAATTTAGTAGCACCCCTAATAATAAAGTATCATTAATGAGTGATTGGGAAACGAAAATGCAGGCTATTGTAAATGAGACTAAAAATGAAAATGTTACAAGTCTAGCTGGTGTGCCTTCTTGGATGTTAGTATTATTAAATAATGTTTTAGAGTCCTCTAAAAAATCTCATATTCTAGAAGTCTGGCCTAATCTAGAAGTTTACTTTCATGGAGGGGTAAGTTTCTTACCTTATGCGTCGGAGTACAAAAAAATTATCCCTTCCAGCAATTTTAAATATTATGAAACTTATAATGCATCTGAAGGATTTTTTGGAATTCAAGATCGTAATAATTCTGATGAATTAATGTTGATGTTAGATTATGGGATTTTTTACGAGTTTATTCCAATGGATACCTATGGGAAAAAAAATCAAAAATTAATTCCTTTATGGAGAGTCGAAAAAGGAAAAAATTATGCGATTGTGATAACAACTAATGCGGGTCTTTGGAGATATCAAATTGGAGATACAGTTCGGTTCACAAACATTAACCCTTACAGAATTAAAGTTTCTGGCCGTACAAAACATTTTATTAATGTATTTGGTGAAGAGCTCATAATTGAAAATACTAATAAAGCACTAGAAATTGTTTGCAAAAAAAATAATTGTGAAATTCGGGATTATACTGTTGCACCTATTTTCATGAAAGATAATCTAAAAGGAGCACACGAGTGGCTGATTGAATTTAAAACTCCACCAAATGATTTACTTTATTTTACAGCTCTTCTTGATAATGCACTTAAATCACTAAATTCTGACTACGAAGCAAAACGCTACAATAGTACTACTCTTAACCCTCCAAAAGTAAGAGTTGCAAGAAATGGTCTTTTTCACGATTGGTTAAAAATGAAAAATAAATTAGGTGGACAGCACAAAATCCCTCGGCTTTCCAACTCAAGATTATTTTTAGAAAGTTTAGGAGATTTTAATAAAAATAATTGATAGTAATTTTATGAAACTGCTTTTAGTTGTTTAAGCTTATTTCGGCTAAGATGTTTTTTTGCGTAGGACTTATCAACTGAAAGAGATTTTTCTTCACTCCCTGGAAGTGTAAACATTGCATCAGTCAAAATTTCTTCACATAATGAACGTAATCCTCTAGCGCCTAACTTGTATTCAATGGCTCTCTTGACAATAAAATCTAAAGCATCATCTTCAAAAGATAGTGTGATATTATCCATCTTAAATAATTTTTTATATTGTTTGACAATTGCATTTTTTGGTTTTGTTAAAATCGCTCTGAGAGTTGATTCGTCCAAAGGGTTCATATGAGTTAAAACAGGCAATCTTCCTATTATTTCAGGGATTAGACCGAAATCTTTTAAATCTCTTGGAGTAATATATTGTAAAAGATTTTTGGGATTGATTTCATCAAACTTGTGAGAAGATTTATAACCAATAGCTGCCATATTTAATCGCTTAGAGATATAACGTTCAATTCCATCAAATGCTCCTCCAGCAATAAACAGAATATTTTCTGTATTTATCTCAACGAATTTTTGATCGGGATGTTTTCTACCTCCTTTAGGTGGAACATTAACTATTGTACCTTCAAGTAATTTAAGCAAGGCTTGTTGTACGCCTTCACCTGAAACGTCTCTAGTTATTGATGGATTATCGCTTTTACGAGCAATTTTATCAATTTCATCGATAAATACGATACCCCTTTCTGCTTTTTCTTTATCATAATCTGCAGCTTGTAAAAGTCGTGTTAGCATGCTTTCAACATCCTCCCCAACGTAACCCGCTTCAGTCATTACAGTGGCGTCAACAATAGCTAAGGGAACATTAAGCATCTTTGAAATAGTTTTAGCCATCAAAGTCTTCCCAGTACCTGTCTGACCTACCATAATAATATTACTTTTCTGAATTTCAATATCATCATCAATATTGGAAGATTGTAACAATCTTTTGTAATGATTATATACCGCTACAGACATCACCTTCTTGGTCTGACTTTGACCAATTACATAATTATCTAAAAATTCTTTGATTCCTTTTGGCTTCTTGAGCATAAAATCAGAACTAATCTCGTTATTCTGATGTTTAGATTCCTCAACTACAATACCATGTGCCTGTTCAATACAATTATCACAAATATGAGCATCAAGTCCAGCTATCAACAAATTTGTATCTGCTTTTTGTTTTCCACAAAATGAACATTCCAAAACTTCTTTAGTCATGAAAAGAGTGTATTAATTTATTCGATTTAAGATTTGCTTGATAGAATTTCGTCTATCATCCCATAATCTAAGGCTTTGTCTGCTTTCATCCAATAATCACGGTCACTATCAGCATAAACTTTTTCGTA
This sequence comes from uncultured Formosa sp., assembly GCA_902516685.1. The sequence continues at coordinate 9,894 of CABXZJ010000017.1, read as the reverse complement.
ATCTTGACCCGAGTGTTTTGAAATAATCTTATAAAGCTCTTCTTTAAGAGTCAAAATTTCGCGCGCAGTAATTTCAATATCGCTAGCTTGGCCTTGAGCTCCACCTAAAGGTTGATGAATCATGACCCTTGAGTGTGTCAATCCACTTCGCTTCCCTTTTTCTCCAGCGCACAATAAAACTGCACCCATTGATGCTGCCATACCTGTACATATGGTAGCTACATTTGGTTTTATTAGTTGCATAGTATCATAGATTCCTAATCCTGCATAAACACTTCCTCCAGGTGAATTAATATAAATTTGGATATCTTTTGTTGAATCAGTGCTTTCCAAAAATAATAATTGGGCTTGGATTATATTAGCAACTTGGTCATTAATAGCTGTTCCTAAGAAAATAATACGATCCATCATCAACCTTGAGAAGACATCAAAAATGGCAATATTCATTTGTCTTTCTTCAATAATATTTGGTGTCAGACCCATGGGGTTTATGCTGCTTACTATTTTATCGTAATAAGTGCTGCTGATACCTTGATCTTTTATTGCAAACTTTTTAAATTCGTTTCCGTAATCCATATTGATACTATTTTTTAGATTGTAAATATAATATTATTTTAAATTTGATTAATTTATAAAAATTACTTGCCATATACTTCTTTTATAAAAGCATCATAATTTATGTTTTTTCTCTTAAGCTTAGCATTTTCTTTGAAATATTCTAATAATTTCTGACTTGTTAGTTGTTCTGACATGCGTTTAACCTCATCCTTATTAGAAAGAACTCTGGTTACAACATCGTCAACTTCTTTATTAGATGGGTTTAACTGTCCAAACTGAGCCATTTGTTTTTTTATCATTTCACCAGCATAAGATTTAAGTTGATCAAAATCTACTTGTAAATTATTTTCTGATATTAATTTACTTTCTATAAGTTGATAACGCATACTTTTCTCAGACTTATCGTATTCTTCTGCAGCCTGAATTTCAGTTAAAGTTTCATCTCCCGCTGTTTGTAACCATTTTTTCAAAAATTCTTCAGGAAGTTTAAATTTTGTATTATCGACTAAATATGTTGTAACATCATTTAATAATTTCTGATCCGATTGCTGAGTAAACTGTTTTTCAGCATCTGTTCTTAACTTATTTTTTAACTCAGTAACTGTTTTTACCACACCTTTCCCAAATAGTTTGTCAAATAATTCTTGATCTAAATCAGCTGGAACCCTATTATTAATTTCATTAATTTTAAAACTTACATCAACATTTAAGCTCTTGGCCGAAACATTATCTAGCTTTAAGTGATTCTTTGCATCATTTTCATCACTAAAAAGTCCTTTAGTTTTCAGCGCAATAACATCTCCAGTCTTAGCACCAAGGAACTTTTTTTGGTTGACCTTACCTTTAATTTTATCCAAGTTTATAGTTGTTGTAGATTCAATTCCAGCTTCAGTATTTGAAAACACTCCGGAAATCTCATCAGCGCTATCTACTATTTTTTTTGATGTAATCTTACCATATTGTTTTTGAATATTCTTTATTTGATTTTCAATAAATTTATCATCAGCTATAATGTTATAGTGTGTAATTGATTTCCACCCTTTTAATTTTATTTGAAAGTTAGGACTCAATCCAATTTCAAAAGAAAAACTGTGTGAATCTGAACCCCAATCAATCTCGTCTTTTAGGACTGGGATTGGGTTGCCTAGTAAATCTAACTTTTCATCAGTAAGATATTTCTCTAGAGATTTTTGAAGCAATTTATTAACCTCTTCCGCAATTACCGCTTTACTATATTTTTTTTTGACTAGACCAATCGGAACTTGACCTATTCTAAAACCTGGGATATTGGCAGACTTTCTGTAGTTACTTAAAGTTTTTTGTACTTTTTCAGCGTAATCGTTGTTATCTATTTCGACTGTAATAACTGCATTTAAAGCGTCTTTATTTTGTCTAGTAATATTCATTGTAATGATTAAAAATTGGGTGGCAAAAATACAATAATTTTGATGGAGTACAAATATTTTAAAGTTTTGAAAATTAACTTAAAAAATTAGCTACTGCTTCAAAAAAGGCATTTGGGTTTTCGGCATGTAACCAGTGTCCTGCGTTGGAAATTGTAATTAATGAAGAGTTTGGAAATTGATTGGAAATTTGTTTTTGATCATTTGATAAAATATAGTCAGAGCGGCTACCTCTCAAAAAAAGGGAAGGTATCAAAACTTTACAATCTGCTGATAACGGCTTGCCAACTTCTCCAATATTTGTTTTTAAATCTTTTAGATTAAAACGAAATGCTAAGCGCTCTTTAGATTGCCAATAAAGGTTTTTTAATAAAAATTGGCGTAGTACCAAATCCGACAGAAACTCAGAAAGTTTAACATCAGCTTGCTTCCTAGTTTTGATGACTGCAAAATCTAAAGATGAAAGCCCATTTAATATATGTTGATGATGTATAGGATAAAATCGTGGAGCTATATCAACTACAATAAGTTTTTGGACCCTGTAAGGATATAAAGCGGAAAATCTCATAGAGGTTTTACCACCCATTGAATGCCCCAAAAGTATGCATTTGTCCAACTTATAAAACTTACAATAAGCTTCCAAATCTAAAGCCATTACGTCATAATTAAAAATAGGATTGTGAAAGCTTCTACCGTGATTTCTTTGATCGATTAGATGCAATTGATATCCTAAATTCACAAAGCGTAGGGCTAAAGTCCTCCAATTATCACCCATACCCAAAAATCCATGTAAAATTAAAAAGGGAGTACCTTTTCCAACTATTTTTGAGTGTAAAATCATTAAAGTAATCTTTGTTTGTACATATTAACAACATTTTCAATTCCAAAATAGATGCTTTCTGATATTAAGGCATGGCCAATAGACACTTCTTTTAAGTTTGGAACATTTTCTTTGAAAAATTTGATATTACCCAAACACAAATCATGTCCTGCGTTAACACCTAAATCATTTTTTATTGCTATTTCCGCACACTTGGTATAAGCTTTGACAGCCTTGAAATTATTTTTAGAGAATTCACGAGCAAAAAGTTCGGTATACAATTCAATTCTGTCAGCTCCGGTTGACTTCGCTGCTTCAATTTGAATTGGGTTTGGATCTAAAAAAATTGATGTTCTAATTCCGTTGTTCTTTAATTCACCAATAACATCTGACAAAAAGGATTTGTGCTTAATACAATCCCATCCTGCATTGCTTGTAATAGCATTTGAGGAGTCTGGAACTAAGGTTACTTGTGTAGGTTGAATTGACAAGACAAGCTGCAAGAATTTGGGAATTGGATTGCCTTCAATATTATATTCAGTGTATACCTCTGATTTTAAGTCGTGGGCATCTTGATAACGAATGTGCCTTTCATCAGGTCTAGGATGTATGGTGACCCCTTGAGCACCATATTCTTGTACATCCTTAGCAAATTGAATTACATTTGGAACATCTCCTCCACGGGCATTACGTAACGTCGCAATTTTGTTAATATTTACACTAAGTTTGACCATTACTTCTTATTTTACATACAAAAATACAAAGTACTTAGCTCATAATGTCTTATTTTTGATTATTTTGCATATGCTTACAAATTTTATTATGCCGCTAAGTAAATGTATTATTAACGACTTGATTCCATTTGAAGTTGAAGCAACTATCTCGGATATTCAAAAAGGTTTTAATCAGTTAAAATATTCACATGTACCTATTCAAAAAGATGGGGTGTATTTAGGTTGCCTTTCTGAAACAGATACTTACTGTTTCAATAAAGAACAAAAAGTAAATGAAGTTTTATATTCAATTGAGGGTTTTTTTGTAAGAGATAATGCATTATGGTTGGATGTTTTGGATTCCTTTGCCAGTAATGACAGTAATATTATGCCTGTTTTGGATTCTGAAAACAATTATTTGGGGTATTATGAGCTCTCTGATATTATTTCTCTTTTTAATAGAACACCTTTTTTATCTCAGCCGGGCGGGATTATCATAGTCGAAAAAGGGTGTAATGATTATTCTTTTAGCGAAATATGTCAAATTTTAGAATCAAATAATGTGAAACTTCTCGGAGCATTTGTTTCAAGAATCAAAAATGGTTTAGTACAAATAACTATCAAAATTGAGAATTCTAGCTTGACTGCTATTTTTGAAAGCTTCAGGCGTTATGAATATACGATTGTTAATGGGCATAAAGATGACAGTTTTTTGAAAAATCTAAAAGATAGATCAGCTTACCTTGACCATTATTTAAACTTATAATTTCTTAACAATGAAAGTAGCGATTTATGGTCAAGATTTAAATGAGCAATCAAAATCTACAATTTTGATACTTGCTAGGTTTTTAAAAATCAAAAAATCAGATGTTTTTATTGAGAATAATTTTTTTGATTCTATTCAAAATATGTCAAGTTTAAATACAAATGAGTATGGGTTTAAGCCATTTTTAACTCTAGATAATTCATATGATTTATTAATAAGCGTTGGTGGAGATGGTACAATTCTCAGAGCAATTACAAAAATTAAAGATTTGGGAATTCCAGTAATTGGAATAAATACTGGTCGGCTAGGTTTTCTCTCGACGATTAAGACAGACGAAATTAAAAATGCATTAAATCAAATTTATGAGGGTAAATACCGTATTTCCAAAAGAACTGTTCTAAAATTAAAAACAGATATTGAAAGTTCTAAATTGAATTTAGATTTTGCTTTAAATGAAATTGCGGTCAGTAGGAAAAATACAACATCAATGATAAACATAGAAACTTGGTTAGATAATGAGTATTTAACATCATATTGGGCTGATGGATTAATTATTTCTACACCAACTGGTTCAACAGGTTATTCACTCAGTTGTGGTGGCCCTGTTATAATGCCTGAGTCTGACAGCTTAGTATTAACTCCTATCGCTCCACATAACTTAAATGCAAGACCACTTGTAATCTCTTCCAGACACAAGATTAAATTAAAACTTAGTGGTCGAGAAGACCAAATTTTACTTTCTTTGGATTCCAGAATAAGCTCGATAGATAAATCCGTTGAGATTATGATTGAAATAGCACCTTATCACATCAAAATGATTGAATTAAAAGGCAGTTCTTTTATTGAAACCCTACGCAAGAAACTTTTGTGGGGGGTTGACAAAAGAAACTAAACAATATTTCTTTATTTATATTGTTTAATATGCAGACGCAAAATCTGTTTTGAAGAGATTTCAATTTTGTTATATTTGCAGTCATTTTAAAAGTAATGAAAAAACTGTACGTCTTTGTTTTCTGCATTATTAATGCATTTTTAGGAAATGCTCAAATCTATGAAATAGGTATTTTTAGTGGTGGAACAAATTTTATTGGTGATGTTGGCTCGACTACTTTTATATCACCAAACAAAATTGCAATTGGTGGACTTATTAAATGGAACAGAAGTCCAAGGCATTCGTACAGAGCCAGTCTAATTTACACAACTTTACACGCGGACGATAGAACGTCTAACGATCCAAAAAGAGAGGAAAGGGGATACTTTTTTAATGCAAAAGGTTTGGAGTTCTCAGCGGGCATTGAGTTTACGTTCTTAGATTTTGATTTACACAAGAGAAGTTATAATTTCAGCCCTTACATCTACACTGGAATAAGCGTATTAAATCATCCCAATTTTTATTACAACAATAACACTTTATACTCTGCCAAAACTAGAAGTAATACATTGGGTATACCAATTGCATTAGGTGCGAAATTTACACTAACACAGCATTTGATTCTCGGCGCAGAAATTACAGCCCATTACTCTTTTTCTGATGAAATCGACGGTAGTGTACCTGAAACTAAAACTGAGGAATTTGAAGCTTTAAGGTTTGGCAACATTAATAACAATGATTGGTATGTATTTAGTGGATTTACGCTAACTTACACCTTTGGAAGAAACCCTTGTTTTTGTACTTACCAAAAATGAATTTAGAAGAAAGCATTAAGAAATTTCCGTACCCTAAGCATATCGCCATAATTATGGATGGTAATGGGCGATGGGCAAAAAATCGCGGTAAACTGCGTATTTTTGGACATGAAAATGGAACAAAATCTGTAAAAAATATTGTAGAAACCTGTTCAAATCTTGGTATTCATTGTCTTACATTGTACGCTTTTTCAACAGAAAACTGGAATCGTCCAAAACTTGAAGTAAAAACATTAATGAGTCTTTTAATCTCATCTTTAAAAAAAGAATCTGATAAACTTCAAAAAAATAATATTCGACTCAACCCCATAGGAAACCTTAATTTACTTCCTCTGAAAGTATCTAAAGAGCTTTTTCAAGTTGTAGAGACCACAAAATCTAATTCAGGGATGGTGCTTAACTTGGCTTTAAGTTATGGCTCAAGAGATGAAATCATCAATTGTGTGAAAGAAATTGGGGAGAAGATTAAAAATAATTTAATTTCTTTTGAAAAAATTGATGAAACGGTAATAAATCAGCATCTTTACACCCAAAATTTACCTGATGTCGATTTATTAATTCGAACAAGTGGTGAGCAGCGCGTAAGTAATTTTCTTTTATGGCAAATTGCCTATGCTGAGTTATATTTTACAGAAGTTTTATGGCCAGACTTTACAGATAAAGATTTGTACATGGCAATTGATAATTACCAAAAAAGAGAACGACGATTTGGAAAGACAAGTGAACAGGTTAGCTAAGAATATCTTTGGCTTATTTCTCTCTATTTACTGCTTTATGCTTGTGAGCCCTGTATCATATGCGCAAAACTTCGACATATCCAAGAGAAAGAATTATAATATAGCCGGAATATCTGTCAAGGGAGAAACGGTATATAGTGCTGAAACTATTATCACTTATTCAGGTTTAAAAAAAGGTGAGAATATTAAAATCCCAGGTGGTGTAAAAATCAGCAATGCTATTAAAAAATTATGGGATTCCAACTTATTTAATAATATTGACGTATTCATTTCTGAAATTAAGGGATCGGACATTTATTTACAAATTCAGTTAGATGATTTACCTGAGCTCAAAGAAGTAAAAATATTAGGAGTTAAAAAAGGTAAAGTAAGTGTTATTATTGACGAAAATAAATTAACTCCTGGACTCAAGGTTACCGAAAATTTAATTACTACGACAAAGAATTATCTTGAAAGTAAATATCGCAAGGAAGGGTTTTTAAAGGCTAAAACCATAATTAGTGTATCAAAGGTTATTGACTCTGTTAAAAAGTCCAGAGTTAACATGATTATTGATATCAATAAAGGAGACAAGGTTAAAATAAATAAAATAAAAATTTCTGGAAATAAAAAAGTGAGTAATCAAAGTCTCTTAAAATCTATGAAAAAGACTAAAAAGAAAAACCTACTTAGGTTCTTAAAAAGGTCAAAATATATTGAAGCTGATTACAAAGAAGACTTAAACAATATTGTGGATAAACTTAAAGAAAAAGGCTATCGTGATGCAAGAATTATCTCAGATTCATTAATAAATGATGAAAATGGTGATGTGAGCTTAAAAATCACCCTTGAGGAAGGAGAAAAATATTCTTATGGAACCATAAATTTCTTTGGTAACACTATCTATAGCGATGAACAACTTAATCAGGTTCTTAAAATTAAAAAAGGAGACACTTACAATGGTGTGGAGCTTGAAAAAAGAATTGCTGATAATTCAGATCCAGATGCATTTGACTTAACAAATTTGTACCAAAATAATGGATATTTGTTTTCAACAATTACACCTGTAGAGGTTAGTGCTGCTGGTAATATTATTGATATGGAAATTAGAGTCACAGAAGGGAAACCTGCTTATTTTAAGAATGTTTCAGTTAAAGGAAATAACGCTACAAATGACCACGTTATTTACAGGGAACTGCGGACACGACCTGGACAACTATATAGCAAGAGTAACATTGTTAGAACAATTAGAGAACTTGGTCAAAAAGGTTTTTTTGACGCACAGCAAATTTCTCCTGATCTAAAAAATGTAAATGCAAATGATGGTACACTTGATATTGAGTACTCAGTTGTCGAGAAAGGAACAGGTCAATTCCAACTTCAGGGAGGGTACGGAGGTGGTGGCTTTATTGGGACAGTCGGTGCTTCATTTAATAATTTTTCAATCGGTAATATTTTCAAAAAAGAAGCATGGCAACCTGTCCCTAGGGGAGATGGCCAAAGTTTGTCCTTAAGACTTCAAACTAGTCGCTTTTTCTCGACATACAGCTTTTCCTTTTCAGAACCATGGCTAGGAGGAGAAAAACCAGTCCAATTTTCAACATCTATATCACAGACAAAGCAATATTTATACAATCGAGCAACACGTTCTGCAGATAAAAATAGAAGTTTTAATATCACTGGAATTACATTTGGGATTGCTAAAAAGCTAAATGTTCCAGATGACTACTTTGTATTATCTCAAAGTTTTCAATATCAATACTATGACCTAAATAATTACAACACGGGATTATTTACTTTTGGGGATGGAAGTTCTAATAATTTAGCTTACACCGTTGGTCTAAGTAGAAACAACACATATAATGACCCAATTTACCCAATTGGTGGATCTAATTTTAGTATTTCTGCAAAATTAACATTCCCCTATTCTTCCCTTAACGGAGTAGATTATACCGCTTTAAAAGAAGAACGTCAAGAAAAATCAAATCTTATTCAAGAACTTAGTACGAGTGTTGACGATAATGATATTATTGAACGTAATGAAGCAAGTCAGAGAATTACTGAAATTGACCAAGAACGATACAAATGGTTAGAATTCTATAAAATTAAATTTTCTGGAGATTGGTATGCCAAAATAAAAGGAAACTTAGTACTTAGACCGAGATTTGAATTTGGTTTTCTAGGTGCTTACAATAATGATCGTGGAATTATACCATTTGAAAGATTTTTTGTTGGTGGAGACGGCATGCAACAATTTGCACGGTTAGATGGTAGAGAGGCGGTACCACTACGTGGGTATCCTAACCAATCCCTCTCAGATAATGACGGAGGAACAATTTACAATAAATTTTCACTAGAGTTAAGACACCCGATAACTTTGAAAGGACAAACTAAAATTTATGCAATGGGATTTTTAGAAGGAGGTGGGTCATATAACAATTTCAAAGATTTTAATCCTTTTGTGATTAAGCGGGCTGCAGGGATAGGAATCCGCTTATTTATGCCTGCCTTTGGTTTATTAGGAATAGATTTTGCCCATGGCTTTGATCCAATTCCAGGAGAAGTTTCAAAAAGTGGGTGGAATACTCATTTTGTACTTGGTCAACAATTTTAATTTGCGTGATCATTATTACAGTTGATTTCTTAAAATTATAATATTTTAAAATTAATTTCGTTTATTTGAAAATTCAATTTTTGAATTACCATTATTAGAAAATGAAAAAGTCAAAAAATATAACTTTAGAGCAATTTAAAACTAAGCTTTACACAACTGCACTATTACTTTTATTTGTTTTAGTTGGTAATTCACAACGAGGTGTTAGAATTGGACATATAGACACAGAATATATACTTGAAAATATATCTGACCTTAAACAGGCTCAGCAGCAGCTAGAGTCAAAAGCAAATAAGTGGAAAACAGAAGTTGATCGTAGAAACGCTGATTTAGAAAACCAAAAGAAACAATTAGAAGCCGAACGAGTGTTACTTACAAATGAACTTATTGAAGAAAGATTAGAGGAGCTTCAAATTATTGAAAATGAGCTTTTGGAGTACCAGCAAAAAAGATTTGGCCCTAATGGCGATTTAATGATTCAAAAAAAACAACTTATTCAACCAATACAAGATCAAATATTTACAGCTGTTCAAGAAATAGCTGCTACTAAAAAATATGATTTTATTTTTGACAAGTCTGCTGATGTTGTAATGCTTTTTTCAGCTGACAGATATGATG
>CABXZJ010000016.1 GCA_902516685.1 uncultured Formosa sp. | reverse complement strand
AGTTTTTTGGAAAAATTAAATCCCCATCAAATTTGCAAATCACATCGTAGTTAGTATCCAGTTGTTGAAGCCCAAAGTTAAAGGCACGAACTACTTTTTCACCTGGCAAGTGCTGATTAGAGGATTGGTTGTGGATCAGCTTCAGCGCTGGGAATTTTTTCGCTATATTTTCAACAATTTCAGGGGTTTTATCTGTAGAATTATCATTAACTACAATTATTTTTTTAGGCAATAGCGTTTGAGTGGTGAGTGAGCTTAGACAATCTTTAATGAAAGCCTCTTCGTTATGAACAGCGATGACAATGTAAAACTTCAAACTTTCTCAGCGTAAATAATGTAATATCTTGGTGTAAACCATCTAAGTATAGGGCGAAAACCTATTTTTTTTTGTAGGATTTGTCCATTTTTTTGTGGCTTTAATTTGCCAGCCAGCTTTTTGTAAAAGCCAATCAAATTGCCAGTCTTCAAATTCGTGAAAATGACGATCCCATGGATCTGTTTTGCTTTTATAGGCTGATGCAAACCATAACTTTAAAGGTACACTAGCAATTAATTTTTTAGATTTAATTTTACTTAAAATATTAAAAGGTGCCACCAAATGTTCAAGGATTTCAAATGCACTTACGACCTCGGTAATGCTGTTTTCTACAGATGAAAAGTCTATATCCAGATCTTCTCCACCAGTATTATAAATATCAAAACCTTCAGATTTCAATAATTGCGAAAGTGGATTTTTGACCCCTAAATCAAGAATTGAATCGTTTTTTGAAATGTGCTGTCTCACAAAATCAAGTGTTAATTGATAGCGCTTCTTTGGATGGTTATTTTCGTACATTTAATATTTGTAAACAATGGCGTTGATGTGCATGCCTGCACCCACACTTGCAAATATAATAATATCTCCTTTGGAAAGTTTATGATCTTTCAATTGCCCCTTTCTTATTAGGTCAAAAAGGGTAGGTACAGTCGCGACCGAACTGTTGCCTAATTTGTGAATGGTCATCGGCATAATTGATTCTGGAACAGGCATATTATACAGTCTGTAAAATCGTTTTATGATGGCCTCATCCATTTTTTCATTGGCCTGATGTATCAATATTTTTTTAACTTCTGATATAGAATATCCACTCTTGTCTAAACAGAATTTCATAGCAGCCGGTACATTGCTTAGGGCAAATTCATAAATTTTTCGGCCATGCATTTTTATAAAGCGTACATTTTCATCTTCGCACTTATTGTTTGAATTGCCAAAAAACAAGTGATAAACCTCATCATGTGTGTAAGAGGCAGATTCGTGTGCAACAATACCAATATCTTCAGAAGCTTCGACGATGCAGGCACCAGCTCCGTCTGAATAAATCATAGAATCTCGGTCATAAGCATCTGTAACACGAGACAGTGTTTCAGCTCCAATAACCAGACACTTTTTGGCCATTCCTGCTTTTATGTAGGCTTGGGCTTGTATAACACCCTCTACCCAGCCAGGACAACCGAAAAGTATATCATAGGCAACACATTTAGGATTTTTAATTTTCAGCAAATTTTTGACACGAGCCGCTAAGCATGGCAAAATATCGCTTTGGATTGCGTCGTGTTTCACATCTCCAAAATTATGGGCACAAATGATATAGTCTAAAGATTCTTTATCAATATTTGCATCTAGTATAGCTTTTTCAGCTGCTTCAGCTCCCAGGTCAGAAGTTTTCAAGTGTTTTTTTGCATACCTTCTTTCAGAAATTCCAGTAATTTCTTTGAACTTCTCAACTATAATATCAATTGGTGTATCGATTGCATTACCTTCAATTGTATAAAAAGAATTGCCGCGAAAATCGCTGTTTTTTTTGATGATTTCTGGTATGTAACTGCCAGTTCCTGTAATGCGAATTGTCATTGATTGATTTTTAATCTGGGACTGATACCACCACCCATTGTATTGAGTTTAAGAAATTTTTCTGCTGTTTTGATTGCTGTGTCGCTCCGTTTTTTTAAAGTGTATGCATCAACAGAAAATTCATCAGTGTAGGCTTCAATCGGGTCGCAAGTACATATTAAATTTCGATCTCCATAAGCATCATCTACACGTCGCACTGTTGGCCAAAATTTATCCGCTTTAATATAATCCAGTGGAAATGCAGCAGTGGTTCTGCTATAGGGGAAATCCCATTGGTCACCGCTTAGCATTTGAAGGGTGTGGGGTGCATTTTTAAGAGGGTTGTTGGGCGATGCTTTGTCTGCTGCTTCAATTTCTTTACGAATAGCAATCATGGCGTCACAAAAACGATCAATTTCAGCTTTACTTTCACTTTCAGTAGGCTCAATCATCATTGTACCTGCAACAGGAAATGAAACTGTCGGGGCATGAAATCCATAATCCATTAAACGCTTAGCGATGTCGGTGACCTCAATCCCTTTTGCTTTAAAATCTCTACAATCAATGATCATTTCATGAGCGGCACGGCCTTTTTCACCGGTATAGAGTGTGTCGTAAAAACCATTAATTCGTTCCTTGATGTAGTTTGCATTTAAAATGGCAATTTTTGTGGCTTCAGTCAATCCTTTCGCACCTAACATTTTGATATATCCATAGGAAATAAGACATGCCAAGGCTGATCCGAAGGGTGCGCCAGAGATGGAATTGATAGCGCGAGAACCCCCACTTTTTACAAGGGGGTTTCCTGGTAAGAAAGGCGTTAATTGTTCAGCGACACAAATAGGTCCAACACCAGGTCCACCGCCACCATGTGGAATAGCAAAAGTTTTATGAAGATTTAAATGACATACATCCGCTCCAATTTGTCCAGGACTCGTAAGCCCCACTTGGGCATTCATGTTGGCACCATCCATATAAACTTGTCCGCCATAATCATGAATAATTTGAGTAATCTCTTTAATTTCAGATTCGTAAACCCCATGGGTTGAAGGATAGGTAACCATCAGGGCTGACAAATTATCTTTGTGAAGCCTGGCTTTTTCACGGACATCCTCAACGTCGATATTACCATTTTTTGAAGATTTTGTTACTACGACTTTCATTCCAGCCATGACAGCACTTGCGGGGTTTGTTCCATGAGCGGAAGACGGAATGATACAAATATTTCGGTGCTGGTCGCCTCTTGAATCGTGGTAGGCTTTAATGGTCATCAAGCCAGCAAATTCTCCTTGCGCCCCAGAGTTAGGTTGCAGAGAGGTCCCTGCGAAGCCTGTAATTTCGTTTAATTGAAGTTCTAAGGTTTGAAGGACTTGAGTGTAGCCTTCAACTTGATTTTTTGGAGCAAAAGGGTGGATATTGCCCCAACTGGACCAACTTAGCGGAAGCATTTCAGCTGCCGAATTAAGTTTCATTGTACAGGATCCCAACGAAATCATAGAATAATTCAGTGCTAAGTCTTTTCGTTCCAAACGCTTTATGTAGCGCATTAGTTCTGTCTCAGAGTGGTGGCTGTTAAAAATCGAACTGGTTAAAATTTCAGAGGTTCTTGTGTGGTCTTTCGGTATATAACTTTCTGAGCTTTTTTCTGTTTGAAGATTCTCCTCAAAGGCTTCTGAAAAAACGGATAAAATAAGTTCAATATCATCAATGGAGGTAGTTTCATTTACTGAAATTGATACGGTGGTGTCGTCTGGATAATAAAAATTGAGCTGTTTGCGTAGGGCAATGGATTTTATTTTTTCATTATTTGGTACCGAAATTTGTAGGGTGTCAAAAAACCTAGAGTGTTTTATTGAAAAACCAACAGAGGTTAAAGATTTTGCGAGGACAGCAGCATTATTTTGAACTTTTTCAGCAATGTATTTAAGCCCCTTAGGTCCATGGTAAACTGCATACATCCCTGCCATTACTGCTAATAGGACTTGCGCGGTACATATATTAGAAGTTGCACGGCCTCTTTTAATATGTTGTTCTCTTGTTTGTAATGCCATGCGCAAAGCACGGTCTCCATTCATATCTTTGGTCACACCGATGATTCTTCCTGGAATGTATCTTTTGTAAGCTTCTTTTGTTGCAAAATATGCAGCATGGGGACCTCCATAACCCATTGGAATCCCGAAACGCTGTGTTGTTCCGACGACTACGTCTGCTCCCATATGCCCTGGGGCTTCAAGCAACACCAAACTTAAAATATCAGCAGCCACAGCCACTTTAATAGCATTCTCTTTAGCTTTTGAAATAAAAGACTTTAGGTCTATAATGTTTCCGGAAGCACCCGGATATTGTACTAAAGCGCCAAAATAATCCTCTGAAAAATCAAATGTTTCTGGTTTACCAACCACCATTTGAATGCCGATTGGAGCGGCTCTTGTTTTTAAAACGGATAATGTTTGCGGAAAGATATCATCAGATACAAAAAATTTAACCACCCCCGATTTGACAGCAGCACGTTCTCTGACAGCAAACAAAAGTGCCATCGCTTCAGCTGCTGAGGTACTTTCATCTAAAAGCGAAGCATTAGCCAGTTCCATACCAGTCAAATCGGTGACCATGGTTTGGAAGTTCAACAGTGCTTCCAAACGGCCTTGGGCAATTTCAGCCTGATAAGGTGTGTAAGCGGTGTACCATCCTGGATTTTCTAATATATTCCTTTGTATGACAGAAGGTAAATTAGAAGGGTGGTAGCCCATTCCAATGTAGGATTTGAAAACTTTATTCTTGTTACCTAGTGCTTGAATGTGTTCCAAATACTCCGGCTCACTCATAGGTCGATCTAACTTCATCGGACTTTGTAAGCGGATGTTATTTGGGACAGTTTCGTCAATTAGAACGTCAAGCGAAGTAACTCCAATGAGACTTAGCATGTCTTGAATTTGTGATCCTCTGGGACCAATATGTCTTTCGGAAAAAATATCAGGGTTCATATTTTGTCTTTTATTTAAGAAACAAAATTACGGATTTATTCAGCCTTTTTTTGGCTTAAAAATTAAAGTTTTTAACCGTTTTTTCAGCTTATCAACAGTTTCTCTACTTTTGCAACGTGAATTTTATCAATCGCCTATTTAAATTTTATTTAAACTGCAGTTTACACATTGCTTTTTCTGTTTTGTCACTCAGTTTCATAACGGCTCAATCCTTTGCTATAAAATGTGATAAAAATTTATTTCTTTTTTTGTTTTGTTCCAGCGTTCTGGCCTACAACTTTATCAAATATTTTGGTATTTCAAAATTTTATTACAGGTCTTTAACTATTCGGCTTAAAGAAATTCAATTGTTAAGTTTATTTTGTTTTTTTGGACTTATCATTACATTTTATGAATTAAACAATACCACCAAACTATTAGTTCTCTGCTTAGGAGCTGTAACATTTTTCTATGAAATTCCTTTTGAAAGAGTTGCAAGTCTAAGAAGGATAAAGGGGTTAAAAATTTATATTATTGCTTTTGTTTGGGCAATGACTACGGTTCTGCTCCCTTTGCTTGAAGCCGGTGTTGAATTTCAAGTAAGTATTTTCTTAACGTTTATTCAGCGTTTTATTTTTATTTTAGTTTTAATGCTGCCTTTTGAAATAAGAGACCTTAATAATGACGACCTCTGGTTATCTACCATTCCTCAAAAAATTGGAATTACCACCTCCAAGCGATTGGGTTTTTTAGGCCTTTTTATGATTTTTTTACTTTCTTTTTTATTGCACAATAATTCAATAGATATTTTAATTTCAACAATTGTGATGGTGGTTACAGGGCTGTTTTTATTATTCAGCCATCCAAAAAAACCATTTTATTTTACGGCTTTTTGGGTTGAATCGATTCCTGTATTTTGGGCCCTTTTAGTTTGGATTTCTAATTTATTATTGCAGCCCAGCACGCTCTAAAAGTGCTTTGTTAGATGCTTTTTTACCTCGAAAACGCTTGTAAAGAACTTCTGGATTTTCAATGCCACCTTGACTTAAAATATGGGTTTTTAGTTTAGATGCTATTACAGGATCAAAGACGTGATTTTTTTTAAAGTATGCAAAAGCATCTGCTTCAAGTACTTCAGCCCATTTATAACTGTAATAGCCAGAAGAATACCCGCCTTGAAAAATGTGTGCAAATGCTGTTGACATGCAATTCTCTTTGATATCTGGGAATAATTGCAATGATTTAAAAACTTTTTTTTCATGCGCTTTAATATCCTTTATTGAGCTGGGGTCTTGTCCGTGCCAGCTCATATCAAGAAGACCAAAACTCAATTGCCTAAGTGTCTGCATTCCTTGTTGAAATCGTCCCGCTGCTTTGATATTTTCAATCCATTGCATGGGAATCACTTCAGAACTTTCATAATGTCTAGCAAACAGCTCAAGTGCTTCTTTTTCGTAACACCAATTCTCCATAAGTTGGCTTGGAAGTTCTACAAAATCCCAAGCAACATTAGTGCCAGAAAGACTGGGATAATTGGTGTTGGCCAACATGCCATGAAGGGCATGTCCAAATTCATGGAACAAGGTTGTTACTTCATTAAATGTCAATAATGAAGGGGATTTTTTTGTTGGTTTTGTAAAGTTGCATACAATAGAGACATGTGGGCGATGTTGTTGACCCTCCAATTGATATTGCGATTTAAAAGTGGTCATCCAAGCCCCCGCACGTTTTCCAGATCTTGGGAAGAAATCTGCATAAAAAAGCGCTACGAGTTTGCCTTTTTCATCCTTGACTTTATAAACCACAACTTCCTCGTGATAGGTATCGACTTCTGTTGTTTTGATAAATTGAATTTGAAATAATTTTTTGGCAATTGCAAAGGCGCCTTCCAAGACATTTTCCAATTTAAAGAAGGGTTTAAGAAGCTCGTCATCAATATCAAATCGTTCCTTTTTAAGTTTTTCGGAATAATAGGCACTATCCCATTTTTGAAGGGTTTTAACCCCATCTAATTTTCTGGCAAAAGCGCTCAGTTCTTTGTATTCCGATTGCGCTACCGGGAAAGCCTTGACCTTTAAATCTTTTAAAAAACCCAGTACGGTTTCAGGGGATTTGGCCATGCGCTCCTCAAGAACGTAATCAGCATGTGTTTTGTAGCCTAATAAATTAGCGCGAATGTGACGTAATTTTGCAATTTTTAGCAACAGTTCTTGGTTGTCCAAAGAATCCTTTTGAAATCCTTTTTTTCCAAAGGCTAAAGCCATTTTTTTTCGCAGGGTTCTATTTTTTGCATAGGTCATAAATGGAACATAGCTAGGATAATCAAGTGTAAAGACCCATCCTTTTTTTTCTTCTTTTTCCCCTAATAGTTTTGCAGCAGCAATTAAATTTTCTGGAAGTCCTTCCAACTGAGAAGTTTTGTTAATTTCAAGTCTGAATTTATTGGTTTCCGCAAGCAAATGTTCCCCGAAAGTTAGCTTTGAAACACTCAGTTCCTTATCAATTTTTCTAAGCCTTATTTTGTCATTTAGATTCAAATTGGCACCATTTCGGACAAAGCCTTTGTATTTTTTTTCCAGTAGTGTTTTTTGTTCTGTTGTCAAGTTTAAATTTTCCAACCGATTGTAAACGATCTTCAGTCTATCAAAAAGTGATTTATTCAAGGCAACGTCGCTGGAGAACGCCGTTAACAATGGAGAAACTTCTTGTGCGATTTTCTGAATAGCATCATTGGTTTCAGCGGCATTAAGATTAAAAAAAAGGGTTGAGATTCGATCCAATCTTAAACTTGAAAACTCTAAAGCCTCAACGGTATTCTTAAAATTTGGCGGCTCAGGATTTGAAACAATCGCAGCAATATTTTTTTTACTTTCGGCCAAAGCCGTTTTAAAAGCTGGTAAAAAATCAGTTATTTTTATATTTGAAAAGGGTGCAGAATTGTAAGGGGTATCAAACTCCAAGTTGAGGACATTCATAAGGAAAAATACTATTTTAGGATTTTAATTTTTTGGAGGCTTTTTGTACTTTAAGCTTCATTCCTTGCTTGTAAACCGAAATTTTATCCAATACGCATTGATCTGAACTGCCAATAATTTGAGCGGCTAAAATTCCTGCATTTTTCGCACCATTCAAGGCTACGGTAGCGACTGGTACACCCCCTGGCATTTGAAGTATAGAGAGTATGGAGTCCCAGCCGTCAATGGAGTTGCTGGATTTTACTGGAACCCCAATAACTGGCAGTGGACTTATGGCAGCAATCATTCCAGGCAAGTGTGCTGCTCCACCCGCACCTGCAATTATGACTTTAAGTCCTTTTTTGTGTGCAGAAGCTCCGTATTCAAATAATTTTTCAGGAGTTCGGTGTGCCGAAACAATATCTACATCAACCTCAATATCAAAATCCCCAAGAATTTCTATTGCTGCTTTCATGACAGTCATATCGCTGTCGCTTCCCATAATGATTCCTACTTGTGCCATATTATTCACTTATTACGTTGATTGATTCTTTAACTTTTTGTGCAATTTTTCTTGCTTTTTCAATATTTGAATTCACAATTGTAACGTGCCCCATTTTTCTAAAAGGCCGAGTCATTTTTTTACCATAGATGTGAGGTGTAACTCCCTCAAGCGCCATAATGGCTTCAATATTTTTATAAACCACAGCGCCTTGATGGCCTTCAGCACCTACCAAGTTGACCATCACACCACAGGCTTTATTTTTAGTGGAACCCAATGGCAAATTAAGAATAGCTCTTAGATGTTGTTCAAATTGTGAGGTATGGTTGGCTTCAATGGTTTGATGTCCAGAGTTGTGAGGTCGTGGCGCCACTTCATTGATAAGAATGTTATTATTTTGTGTCAAGAACATCTCTACAGCAAGTAGTCCCACATGGTGAAATGCCTTGGCTGTTTTAAGCGCCAAATCTGTTGCTTTTGTTGCTATGGGTTCTGGAATTCTTGCGGGACAAAGGACATATTCTACCTGGTTTGCTACAGGATGAAATTCCATTTCGACAACAGGATAGGACTTAACCTCGCCCTTGGGGTTCCTAGCGACAATAACGGCCAATTCATTTTTAAAAGAGATGAGGTCTTCAGCAATGCATTCCCCATTGGGGAGTTGTTCTAAATCAGAGTGCTTTCGGACAATTTTCACCCCATTTCCATCATAGCCAAAGCGTGCACTTTTCCAAACAAACGGGAGGGATTGAACATTCTCTGAAACGGCCTTTTCTAATGTACTTTTTTTATTGTAGGCTTTAAATGCTGCGGTAGGCAGATTATGTTTTGTATAGAACCTTTTTTGTTCGGCCTTGTTTTGTATGGTTGCAAGTGTAATAGAATTTGGATAAACTTTGACCCCTTTCTTTTCCAATGCTTTGAGCGCTTCTACATTTACATTTTCAATTTCTACAGTCAGGGTGTCCACTTTTTTTCCAAAGTTGAAAACAGTTTCATAATCCATTAAATCTCCTTGCACAAAGTGATTGCAAGCTAATCTACTTGGAGCCTCATTACTGGGATCCAAAACGCTGGTATTGATATCAAATTTTCGGGTATTGTAAAGCATCATTTTTCCCAGCTGACCGCCCCCTAAGATACCGAGTTTATGTTTGGAAGAAAAATACTGCAAATCCATAAAAATTGAATTATGAAACAAAAATACACTTAAAAATGGAATCCCCCATTAAAATGTCATTCTAAAAGACGATTTGGCTTCTGTATTTGATTATATTTGTGAACTAATTTAGTTCAATACAGAAATACAAATTTTTGTTGTTTTTATGTAAATCAATAACCCATATAGATGTTAAATATTGTTTTATTTGGCCCTCCAGGTGCAGGCAAAGGTACCCAAGCCAATTTTTTAAAAGAAACCTTTAATTTAGTTCATATTTCTACAGGAGATGTGTTTCGAAAAAACATTAAAAATGAGACTGATCTTGGAATTCTAGCCCAGTCTTACATTCATAAAGGGGCTTTAGTTCCAGATCAAGTTACCATCGATATGCTGAGTGATGAGGTGTCTAAAAATACCACAGGCAAAGGGTTTATTTTTGATGGTTTTCCAAGAAATATCACTCAGGCAGATGCCCTAGAATCCCTATTGTCAAAGCACAGTGCCCAAGTGGATTCCATGATTGCTTTGGAAGTTGAAGATGAAATCCTTGTTAAGCGTCTATTAAAACGCGGTAAAATAAGTGGTCGTTCGGATGATTCCTCAGAAGATATTGTTAGAAATCGGATTAAAATTTATTATTCTGAAACTGCTATTTTAAAATCTTATTATGAAGCCAAAGGCCGTTACCATGGTGTGGATGGTGTTGGCGCTATTGAAGCCATTACAGAACGCTTAAATGCTGTAGTCAACACGCTTTAAAATAATTTGAATGACTGAGGGGAATTTTGTAGACTATATCAAGATGTATGTTTGCTCCGGGAATGGAGGCAAGGGCTCTATGCATTTACACCGCGAAAAATACATCACAAAAGGCGGTCCAGATGGAGGCGATGGGGGACGTGGTGGTCATATCATTCTTAAAGGCAATCAAAATCTTTGGACCCTCCACAATTTAAAGTTTAAAAAACATTTTAGAGCCGGACATGGTGCGCATGGCAGTAAAAGTCGAAGTACAGGTGCTGATGGTAACGATGTTTATATTGATGTTCCTCTTGGCACTGTTGTGAAAGATAATGAAACGAATAATATGCTTTTTGAAATTACAACCCACGATCAAGAACTTATACTTTGTCAAGGAGGAATGGGGGGGGCGTGGTAATTGGCATTTTAAATCCTCAAAAAATCAAACCCCGCGCTATGCTCAACCAGGTATGCCTGGGGAAGAAAAAAATGTAATCATTGAGCTTAAAATTTTGGCTGATGTTGGTCTAGTTGGATTTCCCAATGCTGGAAAATCAACCTTACTTTCAGTTATAACCGCAGCCAAGCCAAAGATTGACGACTATGAATTCACTACTTTAAAACCCAATTTAGGCATTGTTGACTATAGAGACTACCAATCTTTTGTCATGGCAGATATCCCTGGAATTATCGAGGGAGCTGCTGAAGGCAAGGGCCTTGGGCATTATTTTTTAAGACACATTGAAAGAAATTCTATTTTGTTGTTTTTGATTCCTGCAGATGCCAATGATATTAAAAAACAATATGATATTTTATTAGACGAACTAAAGCGTTACAACCCTGAAATGTTAGACAAAGAACGCTTGGTGGCAATATCCAAAAGTGATCTTTTGGACAATGAGTTAAAAACAGAGCTTAAGGCTGAATTAGATAAAGTATTGCCCGTAGACTATTTATTTATTTCATCGGTAACTCAAATGGGAATCGTGGACCTTAAAGATTTACTATGGGAACAATTGAACAAGTAGCAAACAATTATTTTGTTCCATTTTTGATGTGGATGCCATTTTAACTTTTATGAAAAAATTTAGTTTTTTTTGGACCTTTCTTTTTGTAATTACAATGCTAAAAGCACAATCCATCTCAGATACGGATTTTACCAATTTAGAATCAAAGTATAAGGCTAAAATTAATAATTCAACTAACAACCAATCTGCTTTGGAAGCTTTGGGTGATTTGTATGGTACTCATGGTAAATGGGAATACGCTTCTGAGATTTACAAACAACTTTTAGACTTAGATTATGATAATGCAGATTACCACTTCAAATATGGCGGAGTTTTAGGGATGATGGCAAAAGAAGGCTCTAAATTAAAAGCTTTTAGCTTGATAGTCAAAGTGAAAAAAGCCTTTACAAAAGCGGAAAGTTTAGATCCAAAGCACTGGCAGGTCCAGTGGGCTCAAGTCGAATTCTATACTCAACTACCTACCATTTTAGGTGGTAGCATTGAAAAAGCATTTATCCATGCCGAACGTTTAGAAAAATTATCTCAAATTAACGGTTTTTTTGCAAAAGCATATATTTATCATACACAAAATAACTTTAAAAAATCAAAAACTTACGATATTAAAGGCTTGTCTGCACTTTCTAAGTTAGAATGCTACAATGTCGAATCTGATTATAATATTTCTTGTATTCCGCACAACAATAACCTCCTGTATCAGCTTGGTCTTGCACTAAATTCCTACCATTCTAATTTAAAGGAGTCTGTTAATTTTTTTATTAAATATACTGAAAACTATACGCCAAAAGATCGTATAGGATTAGATCAGGCTTATTTGAAGATTGCAACTACTTATATCAAAATGAATCAGCCTGAATTGGCTTTGCGAAATATTGAAGAGGCTTTAAAAGTCAACCCGGATTTTGAAAAAGCAAAGCTAGAAAAAAAACAAATTTTGATTCAAAAGTATCCATAAATTTGAGACCTAAAACGTATATTTACTTTAAATATCAAAAAGGTTATGAAGGTTCATTTTATTGCCATAGGTGGCGCTGCGATGCACAACCTTGCATTGGCTTTACATTTGAAGGGTTTTGAGGTAAGTGGAAGTGATGATACTATTTTTGACCCCTCAAAATCACGTTTAAAATCACGTGGTCTTTTGCCTGAAACTTTTGGCTGGTTCCCTGAAAAAATAACTTTAGATTTAGACGCTATTATTCTAGGTATGCATGCAAGGATAGATAATCCGGAGCTTATAAGAGCGCAAGAGTTGGGTTTAAAAATATACTCATACCCTGAATTTATTTATGAACAATCCAAAGAGAAAACTCGGATAGTTATCGCAGGTAGTCATGGAAAAACTACAATTACAGCCATGATACTTCATGTGCTTGATTACCACGGTCAGACATGTGATTATATGTTAGGAGCGCAGCTTGATGGGTTTGATATTATGGTGCAATTATCAGATAACAATGATTTTATAGTACTTGAAGGGGATGAGTATTTGAGTTCGCCTTTAGACTTAAGACCAAAGTTCCATCACTATAAACCCAATATTGCACTGGTCAGTGGCATTGCTTGGGACCATATCAATGTGTTTCCAACTTTTGAAAACTATAAAGCACAATTTTCAATTTTTGTAGATTCTATTGTTAATGGAGGTAGCATTAGTTACAATGAAGAAGATGCTGAAGTCAGACAAATTGTTGAGTACAGTGAAAATCCTATACGAAAGTTTCCTTACAAAACTCCGAAACACAATATCGAAGCGGGTGTGACTTATTTAGAAACAGATGAAGGCCCTATACCTTTAGAAGTTTTTGGAGTACATAATCTCAATAATTTGGCAGGTGCTAAATGGATTTGCCAGCACATGGGAATTGATGAGGCAGATTTTAATGAAGCCATTGGATCCTTTTCTGGAGCCAGTAAACGCCTAGAGAAAATAATGAGCTACAAATCTACGGATGTTTATAAAGATTTTGCACATGCTCCGAGTAAAGTAACCGCTACTACAATAGCAGTAAAATCACAATATCCGAATAGGCATTTGATAGCATGTTTAGAATTACATACTTTTAGTAGTTTAAACGAGAGTTTTTTAAATCAATATAGCAAATCTTTAACTAAGGCTGATGAAGCAATCATTTTCTATTCATCCAAAAACTTAAAAATAAAAAATATGAAAGCTATTGATTCTGAGCACATCCAAAATGCATTTAATCACCAAAATTTAAAGGTGTTTGACAATAGTATAAATTTTCAAAATTTTATGATGACTCGTAATTATTCCAATACAATTATCTTATTAATGAGCTCAGGTGATTTTTGTGGTTTTGATTTAGAATCTTTAAAAAACTCTCTTCAATGCTACTGATTTATACAACAGAAATTACTAGTAGAGTGAAATTTGTTTTTAGACATATTTGTACGCAAATACTTAAAACACCTATTAATTTTACTAACAAAGTTGAGACATTTATTGCACATGATGATATGAAATTTTCATATGGTTTTCAACCGCTTGGGACTGAGTTTTTTATTAAAAGCCATGGGTTATTATTTGAACATGGCATTTCAGGTTTAGATATAAAAGTTCAAGATTGGAGAGATACAAAGTGTTTTTTTCATACAGGTGATAAAAGTCATATTCCGTATGATATTTTTTCAGCTGCTTTTTATTTGCTAAGTCGTTATGAAGAGTATTTACCTCACGTGAAAGATAATTATGGGCGGTTTACTAAAAAAGACAGTTTGGCGTATCAAAATAGTTTTTTAAACCAACCTGTAGTCGATATATGGTCTATGTACTTTAAAAAAGAACTTGAAATATTTTTTCCAAAAATAAAATTTGAGAAATCGCAATATTCAATCGATCCAATTATTGATGTACCAATGGCATATTATTTTAAAAATAAAGGGCTAATACGTACTTTTGGTGGTATTTTTTCAGATTTGATAAATTTAAGGTTTCAATTGTCATATGAACGTTTTTTTGTTTTATTAGGTTTAAAAAAGGATCCGTACGACAATTTTAATTGGATTATTAATATCCAAAAGAAAAGTAAATGCAAATTCAATATTTTTTTTCTTATCGGAGATTATAATAGTTATGACAAAAATATAAGTATCAATAAAAAATCTTTTGTTACTTTAATAAAGTCAATGCGAGACTATTGTGAAGTAGGTTTAAAGTCCTCATTTACAGCACTGGAAAACTATTCAGTTTTAGATAAAGAAATAAAGCGAATAAGTAGTATTTTGAATTTAGATGTTGAAAAGGTTAGAGCTTCATTTTCAAAAGTAAACCTTCCAACAACTTACAGAAACTATGTGCAATTAGACATAAAAAATGATTATTCAATGGGGTATCCTGATTCAATTGCATTTCGTGCTGGTACATCTTTTCCTTTTTTATTCTATGATATTGATTATGAGGTGCAAACTCCTCTGATGATTCATCCTTACCAGGTAATGGACTTTTCCCTTTTAAAATTTGAATCATTTTTAGACAAAAAGGAAAATTTACAAAAAGTGATAGCACAAGTCAAACAAGTAGGAGGCGTGTTTACACCAGTTTTTCACAATTACAGTTTTAGCGAGTTGAATAGGTGGAGGAATTTTAAGACTTTATTTAATATTATTTTAGAATCTACAAATAATGTACCACAGTAAAAGACATATTTTTTTCGACTTAGACCACACTTTGTGGGATTTTGATAGAAATTCTGCTTTGACTTTTAAAAAGCTTTTTAAACACCATAATATTACAATAAGTTTAGATAACTTTTTAAAAGTATACATGCCAATTAACTTAAATTATTGGAAATTATACCGTGAGGAAAAAATTGATAAATCGCGTTTGCGTTTTGCAAGGCTATCAGACTCATTTTCAGCTTTAAATCTAGATATTTCTCCCTCAATTATTAATGTTATTTCAGATGAGTATATTAAATATTTAACAAACTATAACTATTTAATTGAAGGATCCTTAGAAATTTTAGAGTATCTAAGTATCAATTATAAATTACATATTATTACTAATGGCTTCAAAGAAGTTCAACATTGTAAACTTATAAAATCTGGAATATCAAATTATTTTGAAACAGTAACTAATTCTGAAATAGTTGGAGTGAAAAAGCCAAATCGAAAAATTTTTGATTACGCATTGTGTCTAGCAAATGCTGATATCAAAACTAGTTTGATGATCGGAGACAATCTCGAAGCTGACATTTTAGGGTCTATAAATATGGGTATGGACGCCTTATTTTTTAATTATCATAATGACAGCATTCCAGATGGAATAATTTCTATTAAAAATCTGTTGGAACTTAAAAAATATCTTTAAAAGAAAAATATACTACCTTGATATCAAAATAATTAAAATGAAAACATTGCTAATAAAGTTTATTGGATTTTTTGTAATATTTCAAACTTCACTAACTGCTCAGTCAAATTTGAACGAATATAAATATGTTTCTGTCTCAGAAAGATTTGATTTCATGAAATCTTCAGATCAATACCAAATCAGTTCACTTACTAAATTCTTGTTAAGAAAAAATGGTTTTACCGTACTCGAAGACACCCAAGATTACCCTTCAGATTTAGCTTTAAATCGCTGTTTACTACTTGATATTAATGTTGTTAAAATAAAATCATTTTTAAAGACTAAATTAGAAATTCAGTTTGTTGATTGTAAAGATCAAATCATTTTTAAAACTAGTTATGGTACTTCAAAGGAAAAAGATTTTAAAAAAGCTTATCATCAAGCACTACGAGATGCATTTGAGTCTATAAAAGATCTTAATTATAAATATGATAATAGTTATCAAAAAAATATTATTTCAAAGAAAAAAACATCTTTAATTAATAAAAACATTCAATCAGTACAGAATTCTGAAATCTCTGTTGCTAAGCTTGAGGTTCCAGTAAAGGCTGATTCTAAAGAACTAAATAAAATAAAAGTTAATCTCACAGTCTATGGCTATGATATTATAAACCAAAAGGGTTTAGTGTTATATTCATTATTTGAGACAATACAAGAAGGTGTTTTTATTATTGACAAGTTAACTGGAATTGCATATAAACGAGGAAACCTTTGGGTACGTGAATATGTAATAAATAAAAGGATAGTTATTGAGCCCTTAATAAATTCATTTTAATGCTGTGTTTAACAGCCTATTTTTAAATTAATGAAGACTTTTTATTCATCCCGTTTTACTACTGGAGTTATTGGTTATCCAATATTATTCTTTATATTAATTTGGCTTGTTTTTTGGGCTGAAATTCGCTTTGGGTTAAATTTAAAAACATTTGGTATTTACCCTCGTAAAATACAAGGCCTTATTGGTGTTTTTTCCAGTGTTTTTGTTCATTCTTCACTTTCACATTTATACCAAAATAGTATTCCACTATTCGTTTTGTCAGTAGCACTATTTTATTTTTATAAACCATTGTCCTGGAGAATTATTTTATTAGGTATTGTTTTTTCTGGTTTTCTGACTTGGTGCATTGGAGAAAAGGGTTATCATATTGGATCAAGTGGATTAATTTACGTTTTAATGAGTTTTTTACTATTTAATGGATTACTTTCTAAACATAAAAGACTAATCGCACTATCGCTTGTAGTTGTTTTTATTTATGGAGGAATGATTTGGTATATATTTCCTGTTAAAGAGAAAATGTCTTGGGAAGGGCATCTTTCTGGTTTTGTGGTGGGTCTTTTATTTGCATTATTATTTAAATCACATAAGCTTAATTTTGAATCATACGATTGGGAATCTGAAAATTATGACCAATCTCAAGACCTTTTTTTAAAACAATTTGATGAAGATGGTAATTTTATAGATCAAGATGATCTAAATAATTCAATTGATAATACAACAATCAATTATGATTACAAATCTGAGAATTGACGCTGGCGAATTACTTCGTACAAAAATGCTCCACAGGCAACAGAAACGTTTAATGAAGCAATAGTTCCAAACATTGGAAGCTTAGCTTTATAGTCTATTATTTTTAACACTGACGGCGATATACCTTTTCCTTCAGAGCCTATAACAATGGCACAACCTTTTGTGAAATCAGTCTTATGAATAGTAATCTCAGCTTTTTCGCTGGCTGCGATTGTTTTGATATTTGACGCCTTAAAATAAAACAATGCATCTTTTATATGATCTACCTTACATATTGGAATATTAAAGACTGCACCAGCACTTGTTTTAATGGTATCTCCATTAATTGGGGCACTTCCTTTTTTTGGTATTATTATACCATTAACACCAGTACACTCAGCTGTCCTAATAATGGCTCCAAAATTTCTCACATCACTTAGTTGATCAAGAACTAAAAATAACGGGTTTTTTTTATTTTGGATAACATTAGTTACTAATTTATCTAAATCATGAAAAGTAATAGGAGCCATTTGAGCAACTGCCCCTTGGTGCTTATTACTTGTTAGTCGATTTAGTTTTTGGGTCGGGACATAAGAAAAATTAAGCCCTTTTGCTCTAATTTTTTTTTCCAATTTCTTGAACAACTCACCTTTTAAATTCTTTTGTAAAAAAATTTTATCAATAGATTTATCTGCTTCAATGGCTTCAATAATAGCCCTCAAACCATAAATTTTTGTTTCTCTTTGCATCATTCAAAATATAAGCTAAATTAAGTATAAAAAAAGCCTGTGAGAATCACAGGCTTTTTTTTATATCGATATTTGGAATTTACTGTTTTGTAAGAGTAAACTGATATGGTCCAAAGCCTCCTGAATCTCCAAGACACTGAATAACACCATTACCAAAATCAACAATAGATTCTTCAACAATCATTTCTGTGAAAAGTGCAACTACTGGCATATTTGCAGTAAATCCATCATCAAAACTTATTGGGTTTGCAGAAAAATCAATTGGAGTATCGTCAAAGAAATAAGTGTCATAACCAGCAGAGTTAACAACAACCATTGTTGCAGCTGCTGGGTCAGTTGCCACTACTGAAAGCTCTACTTGATAACTTTCTCCAAAGAAGTCACCTAAACCAAGTGGTGAATTTACACCATCTGTAAAGTTTTCAAATACACTATATGTACCTTCAAGTGATACAAGTGAAGGGTTGATAACAACTCTTTGTTCTACTTTATATGTTTCACCTTCAAGACCAGCAGTTATAGAACTTGAACTTGTTCCAGTTAAGACAACATCAAACACCATCGGTTCGTTTAAAACAGTTCCTACTAAATCACTCATATCTAATGTGAGTGAAGAGAGAAAGACATATTCAAGGCCTGTTATGTTATCAGGTCCCATAAAACTTGTATTTCCTGCAGGAACAACAAGTTGGCCTGAATTAGAAAATACTGAATTAGGATCAGCTCCACTAACACTGGCCATCTCATAGTTGATTGTTAAATCTGAACTAGTATTAGGTACTTGAAGATTTATATCAAGTACAATATCTGATTCAGCACCAATAAAGGCCGTAATAACTGGACTATCTTCCATGAAGTAGACCCAGCCTCTTTCATCTTGAGCACCATAGCCCAAATCGTCACTTGTGTTACTATCACAAGAAACAGCAACAGAAACTACAAGAAATAAGCTTAATAATTTTAATACATTTTTCATTTTATCTAAGTTTTTAAATTATTATGGGTTAACACAAAAGTCAGTTGCTTCTTCGAATCCCCAGCCACCACCACCAGAGGCAGCATTTGATATACCACAATCAAGCGAATAAGTACCACTAATATCTGAAACTTGACCATCGCCCCAGCTATCACGAATTGTAAACGTGTAACAACCATCGGCTAGTGTAAAGTTTTCAGTGTGTATAGTAGG
This sequence comes from uncultured Formosa sp., assembly GCA_902516685.1. The sequence goes on along the minus strand of CABXZJ010000016.1, from coordinate 668 downwards.
ACCATTTGCATTGGCATAAGGTCCACCTGATACTACAATTGCACCAGAACTGTCAGCGACATCCCATGTTCTCTCTGAAGACCAGAAATCGTCAACGATTGTAAGGGTGTAGTCATTACATAACTGATATTTGTTGTACGTAATGGTTGCTCTACTTGATGTATGTACTGCGATTCCGTCTGGAAGATCTAAATCCAGAACCAGCGTGTATGCAATTCCTTCAGCGAGTGTACCATCATCAATCATGTTTACAGTAAGTATACCGTCATATGAACCAGCAGGAATAGTTATTCCTCCGATTGAATAGTGACCAGCACTACCGTCTGAAAGTTCAGAATTCACAGATACGTTGTATGATCTATCAGTATCAGTTGATACAGTAGATTGAACACCTAACGTGACAACTGCTCCTTCTTCTTTAACCGCAGCTGCTGCTGAGGTGTCAGTGAATCCAACACCTATTTGACTTCCGTCATATACGTTGTTTATGATAGCGTCTTCTTTGTCACAGGCAGTGAAAGCTAGTGCAATAATAAGGGCGCTAAATAATTTTATTTTTTTCATATCTCAATAAATTTAAATATTAATAACCCGGGTTTTGTACTACATCATTAGCAGTCAACTCACTTACTGGAATAGGAAGTGTGTATCTAAAGTCTGAGTTAGAT
>CABXZJ010000015.1 GCA_902516685.1 uncultured Formosa sp. | reverse complement strand
AGACGATTTCTTTGCTATTCGCCAGAAGAATTGGAGAGCTTGACATGAAATAGGGCACCATTTTTGTCGCTGTATTGACAGCCCATCGCATTAAAAAGTTAGATTCAAAATGCTTGCTATGGAATAGCTGCATGGCCTTGTAAAATCTTTTGTAATAAATTTTGTTTTTTGGAGAACTTTCCCCCTTGAAGTGCAACAGAGTCGATGCCCCATAATAATAATTAATTCTGTTCATTTTTAATGCTCTGTAGCAGAGATCAATGTCCTCTCCATACATGAAAAAATCCTCATCAAAGCCATTCAGGGCTGTAAAAAGTTCTCGTCGCATGAGCATAAAAGCACCCGTTAAAATATCAACTTCAGCAATTGAATTTTGATTCACCGCAGTCGCATAATAAGATTTTCCATTTCTCAAAAGTTTACCTAGAGCCGAAGAAAGTTTAGGAATATTGCGCTTACATTCCGGTAGAAATTTACCAGAACCGTCCATAAAACGGCAACCCACAATCCCTAAATTGGTTTTAGTATCTGAAAACTTTAATATTTTTTGAAAAATATCTTCTGCAACAACGGTATCTGGATTTAAAATGCATAAATACTCACCTTTGGCTAACCCAGTAGCCAAATTATTTCCCTTTGAAAACCCAATGTTTTCATTGTTTTCAATAAGTTTAACTTTTGGGAATAACGATTTCACCATTGTACAGCTATCATCGGAGGAGTTATTATCAATAACGATGATTTCGGAAGAAATACCTTTTAAAGAGGCTTGGACACTTTGCAAGCACAGCTCTAAAAAAAAGCGAACATTGTAATTGAGAATGACGACAGATATTTTCAAAATAACTAGGATTTAAAGGAAATCTCGAAAGGCACTCTGTTGGTAATGCTTCTTCCCAAAGTGACCTCATCTGCGTATTCTAATTCATCTCCTACTGAAATACCACGGGCGATGGTAGACATTATTATACCTGCATCTTGAATTTGCTTGTAAATATAAAAGTTGGTGGTATCGCCTTCCATGGTAGAACTCAATGCAAAAATGATTTCCTTAATAGTTCCTGATTCTACTTTTTTAACCAAACTTTGGATGTTTAAATCATTTGGTCCAATTCCATCCATGGGAGATATTTTACCACCCAAAACATGGTAAATCCCCTTAAAACTGGCAGTGCTTTCAATAGCCAAAACATCGCGAATGTCTTCAACAACACAAATGGTACTATGGTTTCTTTTGGAATTTGCGCAAATTTCACATATCGCTTCGTCAGAAATATTATGACATGAATTGCAAAAATTAATCTTTTCACGCATTTCTGTTAAAGCGTTGGAAAGTTGATTTGTTTGGGCTTGTGGCTGTCGCATCAAATGCAATACTAGACGCAAAGCAGTGCGGCGGCCTATCCCTGGAAGCTGAGCAACTTCACTGACAGCATTTTGTAATAATTTCGAAGAGAATTCCATCGTTGGCTTCGTTGTTATAATTTTAAAAAATTTTTTTCCTTTTTAACAAATGAAAAATTCTAAAAAAACCCTAAGGAAACTGTCCGGTTGCCGTAGAAAATTATACATTTGATGTAGGTCTTAAATGGAATTGTTAAGCCTTACAAATATAAATTTATTAAGTTGAAAGGACAACACATTCTACTACTCACTTTAATTTATTTTGTTTTTCTAGTTATAATCGCAAGAATTACTGGAAAAAATGACAGCAATGTGGATTTTTTTAAGGCAGGTAAACAATCCCCATGGTATCTGGTCGCATTCGGGATGATTGGGGCCTCGCTTTCAGGAGTTACGTTTATTTCCGTCCCAGGATGGGTAGAAGCCTCTAAATTTAGTTATTTCCAAGTCTGCTTGGGCTATATTGCTGGATATGTAGTCGTGGCGTTTTTACTTTTGCCAATATACTATAGATTAAATTTGACTTCAATTTATGAATACTTGCAACAACGTTTTGGAAAGGTAAGTCATAAAACTGGGGCCTTTTTCTTTTTTGTATCTCGTGTGTTAGGCGCTGCCTTTAGAATGTATCTCATGGCCATTGTATTGCAACAATTTGTGTTTGAACAGTGGAATATTCCGTTTGAAATGACTGTGATTTTATCCATTGTTTTGATTTGGGTATACACCAATAAAGGAGGCATAAAAACCATTGTATGGACTGACACCTTTCAAACCCTTTTTATGGTCTGTGCCGTTATACTTTCAATTTATATGATAACGGATGCATTAGGCTGGAGTTTTGATGAATTTTTAAATTCTGATGAATTAAAACAATATAGTACTGTTTTTCAAATAGAAAGCATTTTAGACAAAGATCATTTTTTAAAATCATTTTTTGGTGGCATGTTTATCACGATATGCATGACGGGACTTGATCAGGACATGATGCAAAAGAATTTAACATGTAAAACACTAAAAGATGCTCAGAAAAACATGCTGTGGTTCAGCCTCGTTTTAACCCTTGTCACCTTTTTATTCTTATTATTGGGTGCACTGTTATTTATCTATACCGAACGCTTTGGAGTGAAACTTCCATTGCTTGACGGCAATCCTAAAACAGATTTATTATTTCCTGAAATAGCACTTAACTCGGGCTTAGGTCTGGCATTGGGTTCTGTTTTTATACTTGGATTAATTGCCGCCGCCTACAGCAGTGCAGACAGTGCATTGACTTCTCTTACAACCTCATTTTGTGTGGATATTTTAGATTTGAAAGACCATTCTGAGTCTGAAAAAAAACACATTAGAAAAAAAACACATATTGGCATGAGTTTTTTATTGATTTTAGTGATCATTTCCTTTAAGTATCTTTTAAATTCAAATGTTATTGACAGCTTACTTACAGTTGCAGGCTATACCTATGGGCCGCTTTTAGGCCTTTTTGCCTTTGGGATTTTCACCAACTACAAAGTTAAAGACCAGTGGGTTTGGTGTGTCGCTCTGTCATCTGTTGCATTGTCTTATACATTGGGAGAAACTTCTACTGAATTCCTTGGTGGATATGTAATTGGTTATGAACTTCTTCCGTTCAATGGCTTGCTTACTTTTTTAGGATTGGTATTGATTCGTAGAAAGTAATACCAAGGTACAGGCTATTTCATAAGACACATTGGCTTCTCTTAAAAGACCGTAGAAAATAGGGTTTTCTGTACCTGGATTAAAAATAATACGTTTTGGCTCCAATTGGATTATATAATCATAATAGGCCTCTTGATGTTTTGGATTTAAATAAAGCGTGACGGTATGAATATTTTTATAAGATTTTAAAGAAGTATCAATTTGAACAGCTGAAACAGATCCCTTTTTAAGACCAAAAGCCACCACTGGAATACCTGCATTACTTAACATCAAAACCGCTTTATTGGAGTAACGAATAGGATTTAATGAGGTGCCTAAGACCAATGTTTTAAAGTCTTCTACCATTTGATAATTACACTCCCCCATGTAAACCCACTGCCAAACGCAGCCAATACAATATTATCGCCAAACTTAATCTTCCCTTGTTCACAAGCTTCGCTCAATGCAATAGGTATGGAGGCAGCCGTGGTGTTTCCGTACTTTTGAATGTTGTTAAAAACTTGATCATCTGAGAGTTTAAATTTTTTTTGAATGTATTGAGAAATTCGAAGATTGGCTTGATGGGGTACCAACATATCAATGTCTGAAACTTGTAAATTATTAGCTTCCAATCCTTGATGAATCACTTCACTAAAACGTCTGATGGCATTTTTAAAAACAAACTGTCCATTCATATAGGGCCTGTAACTCATATCATCGGGATTGTTTTCAGCAATGATGTCTGTAACCCAGCGTTTTCCCATTCCAGGCGCTTCAGCTGTAAGCTCCAGGGCATGCGCCCCTTCAGAATGTAAATGTGAGGATAAAATTCCTTTGTTTGAATCGTCTTCTCTAGTGAGAATTGCTGCTCCTGCGCCATCTCCAAAAATAACCGAAATACTCCTGCCTCTGGTAGAAACATCAATGCCTTGAGACTGCAACTCGCTTCCAATCACCAATACATTTTTATACATCCCAGTTTTAATAAACTGATCCGCAACAGAGAGCCCGTAAATAAAACCGGAACATTGGTTTCTCACATCCAAGGCGGCAATGGTATCAATACCAAGGGCTTCTTGAACTTGAACACCAGGACCCGGAAAATAATAGTCTGGACTTAGGGTTGCAAATACAATAAAATCTATGTCATCTTTATCAATTTTTGCATTTTTGATAGCTTTTTCGGCGGCCTTTAAACCCATACTAAAAGTACTGTTACCATCGCCTTTAACAGCCCAACGCCTTTCATGTATTCCAGTGCGCTCTTGAATCCACTGGTCATTTGTATCCATCAATTTGGACAAGTCGTCATTTGTAACAATATTTTCAGGAACATAATGCCCCATGCCGATAATTCTTGAATTGTACATAAACTAATTATTCGAAATGTTAGACAAATATAAACTTTATAAAGTGTCAGTTTGTCATATTTAATAAATTGGTACTCTTTTTGAATAAATTTAATAAATTAATACAAAAAAAATAAAATTATGAGTAAGGGAACCATCAATGTTTCTGTAGAAAATATTTTTCCACTGATTAAAAAATTTCTTTACAGTGACCATGAAATCTTTTTACGAGAGCTGATAAGCAATGCTACAGACGCTACTTTAAAACTGAAACATTTATCCAACATTGGAGAAGCTAAAGTAGATTATGGCACGCCAAAAATCGAAGTGAAAATTGACAAAAAAGCTAAAAAATTACACCTCATTGACCAAGGGATTGGCATGACATCAGAGGAGGTTCAAAAATACATCAATGAAGTCGCCTTTTCAGGTGCTGAAGAATTTTTGGACAAATATAAAGATAAGGTTGAGGATGCTGGTATTATAGGTCATTTTGGACTTGGCTTCTATTCCGCCTTTATGGTAGCTGAAAAAGTTGAAATCATCACCAAATCTTACAAAGAGGCCGATGCCGCACATTGGATTTGTGATGGAAGCCCTGAATACAGTCTTGAAAAAAGTGATAAAAAAGAGCGCGGTACAGAAATTATTTTACACATCGCCGAGGATTCTACAGAGTTTTTAGAGGACACTCGTATTACTGAATTATTGAACAAGTACAACAAGTTCATGCCGATTCCGATTAAATTTGGTACCAAGGAAATCAATGACCCTGATCACACTCCTGAAACCACAACAGATAAAGACGGGAAAGAAACTACAGAGCCACAGCGCAAGATTACTGTTGATAACATCATCAACAATTCAAACCCTGCATGGACTAAAACACCATCGGAACTCAAAGACGAAGATTACAAAGGGTTTTACAGGGAATTGTACCCGATGCAATTTGAAGAACCCCTTTTTAATATTCATTTAAATGTTGATTATCCGTTTAATTTGACTGGGATTCTATATTTTCCAAAGTTATCCAACGACATAAATATCCAAAAGGATCGCATTCAATTGTATCAAAATCAAGTATTTGTAACTGATAATGTAGAAGGTATAGTACCAGAATTTCTGACTATGCTCCGCGGTGTGATTGATTCTCCGGACATTCCTTTAAATGTATCGCGTTCCTATTTACAAGCAGATGGTGCGGTAAAAAAGATTTCATCTTACATCACGAAAAAGGTAGCCGATAAATTGAAATCATTATTTAAAGACAATCGAGAAGATTTTGAATCAAAATGGAACGACATCAAAATAGTGATTGAATACGGAATGCTTTCAGAAGAAAAATTCTTTGAAAAAGCTGAGGCATTTAACCTATTCCCAACTGTAGATGGTAATTATTATACTTATGATGAACTGTATAATAAAATCAAGGCCAAACAAACAGATAAAGATGATAAATTGGTAATTTTATACGCATCCAATGCGGAAGAACAACACAGTTATATTGAGGCTGCCAAAGCCAAGGGCTATGAGGTCTTACTGCTAGACTCACCAATTGTTTCCCACTTGATTCAAAAGTTGGAAGGTAGTAAAGAAAAAATTTCCTTCAGTCGTGTGGATGCAGATCATTTGGATAAACTGATCTCAAAAGAAGAAAACAACATTTCTAAATTAACAGAGGATGAAAAAACAACTTTAGACTCACATTTGAAAGAGGTGATTCCAGCGGAAAAATTCACAGTACAATTAGAAGCAATGGACAGTAATGCTGCGCCATTTATGATTACCCAACCAGAATTCATGCGCCGCATGAAAGAAATGCAACGAAGTGGCGGCGGTGGCGGTATGTTTGGAATGGGTAACATGCCTGAGATGTACAACTTGGTTGTGAACACCAATTCTGAATTGGTAAATCAAATCTTGAATACCAAAACAGCTAAAAAAAGAGAGCGATTAATCAACCAAAGTTTAGATTTAGCACAACTATCACAAGGTCTTCTCAAAGGTGAAGCGCTTACAAACTTTATCAAAAGAAGCTACGAGATCATTAAATAACATTATTATAAATTTAAAAAAAGACGGTTCTTAAAGGACCGTCTTTTTTGTTAGTTATATATGACTTAAAAGCTGATTTTTTTGCAAAAATTGTGAACTTATATTAAATTACATAAAAAAATCGAATGCTTTTTGAATCTAAAAAACCTGTAACTATTCCTCTAAAAGATGGAAGTGTTTTTTACGATCCTTGTTTTTTTAAAGCCAAAAAAGCAAACCAATACTTTGAAATCTTAAGAAATGAAATCAAGTGGCAGCAAGACAATATCAAAATTTTCGGAAAAACATATCCACAACCCAGACTCACCGCACTTTATGCAAATAACGACAAGCCTTACCGTTATTCAAACATTACAATGCACCCTACAAAATTTTCAGCTAAGTTGTTAGAAATTAAATCTCAGGTTGAAAAATACGTACTTTTAGATTTTACAAGTTGCTTACTTAACCTATATAGGGATGGGCAAGACAGTAATGGTTGGCATGCCGACAATGAAAAAGAATTAGGTAAAGATCCAGTCATTGCATCGGTTAGTTTTGGAGCCGAAAGACTTTTTCACATGAAACACCGCCATGATAAACGTCATAAATTAAAACTAAAACTAGAAAATGGAAGTTTATTGATTATGCGGGGAGGCACCCAACATCACTGGCTGCATCAAATACCTAAAACTAAAAAAAAGATTGAAGAACGCATCAATCTAACATTTAGAATTATAAAATAAAAACTTATAAGAAAAGTTAAGCAAATCATGAAATATATTGCCGCCGTGGACTCTTTTAAAAGGAAAAAGCATCATTAGAATGATGCTTTAACCACTAACCAACCAAAATATATTACTAACAAAAAATTAAATAATATATAATAAATTAAACAAGTACCGTGCCAGAAATTGATTTTTATTTATTTATGATAAATTTTTAGTTTTTGGAAAGTTAAGCAATTGAATATGTATCTATTAGGCTTTGGCTAATACGCTATAAAACCATTATTATAAACCATTACTTTTATTCTTATATTTACAAAGCCTAATCTAATTCACGGCCAATAAAATAAGATTATATGCTTGATACTTCTCCAATTTTCACAAACGATTCAATTGTGTTTGGATTACTCATGTTGACCATTGCTTTCATTTTTTACACAGAATCAAAAACCTCAGGTTTTTGGTCTAAGTTTTATAAAGTCGTTCCTGGACTTTTTATGGCTTATATGCTGCCCGCTGTTTTTACGACTCTAGGCTGGATTGCACCAGATTGGGAACGTATTACTAATTCTGGAACTTTGGTGGCTGAAAGGAGTCAATTGTATTATGTCGCAAGCCGTTATTTATTACCAGCAGCCTTGGTGCTTATGACCTTAAGCATCGATCTTAAAGCAATATTTAAATTGGGCTGGAAAGCCCTCCTAATGTTTTTCACAGGCACATTGGGTATTGTCATTGGTGGGCCGATTGCAATCTTATTAATTGCCACAGTTTCCCCTGAAACCGTTGGAGGTATTGGCCCAGATGCGGTTTGGAGAGGCTTATCAACACTAGCAGGAAGTTGGATTGGCGGAGGTGCCAATCAAACGGCTATGCTAGAAATTTACGGATACAATCCAAAGCTTTACGGAGGCATGGTGTTTGTGGATATTGTAGTAGCAAATATATGGATGGCTCTTTTATTGATTGGAATTGGCAAACGAAAACGCATCAATCAATGGCTGAAAGCCGATACTGAAACGATTGAAGATTTAAAACAAAAAGTATCTGCATTTTCAGAAAGTGTAAAAAAAAATCCAAGCCTTACTGATTTGATGATTATGTTGGGAATTGCTTTTGGAGCAGTTGGTTTTGCCCACTTATCAGCTGGATATTTGGCAACTTACTTCGACTCACTTGTAGAAACGATTGCATCCGAAACTTTAAAAAATATATTTACTTTTTTGAGATCGTCTTTTTTCTGGATTATCAGCATAGCTACGCTCATTGCAATTGGACTATCTTTTACCAAAGTAAAAAATTACGAAGGTGCAGGTGCCAGTAAGTTTGGCAGTGTTTTTATCTATATCCTAGTTGCTTCCATTGGAATGAAAATAGACTTAAAACTTATTTTTGATAATACGGGACTGATCGCTGTAGGAGTAGTTTGGATGTGTATTCATGCGCTGCTTCTCATTTTGGTATCTAAACTTATAAAAGCCCCTTATTTTTTTTTAGCAGTAGGCAGTCAGGCCAATGTGGGTGGAGCGGCTTCGGCACCCATTGTAGCTGCAGCTTTTCACCCATCATTAGCAACAGTAGGCGTTTTATTGGCCGTTTTTGGTTATGCTATTGGAACCGTAGCAGCCATTGGATGTACTATCCTAATGGCTTTGGCCGCTGGTATTGCTTAAAAATAATTTTATATATGTAAAAACTTTAACGTGTATTCTTAATTATCGCTTTGCTTGGTTGCAATAAAACCCTAGTTCAAAATACGGAATGATTTTTAAAGATTTTATTGCAAATTTAGAATCTGTAGAATAAAACTCAAAGCTTATTAATTTTTTCAATCATCGCTCGGCCTTTTTTTTCGAGCTCAGTGGTGATACCTTTGAAATACAGTTTTTGACCTTCAATATTTTTCGCATTCACCTTTTTAATCAGAGAATCGAAAGTAGCAATGGCTTCATCAATAATGGCTTCGCTCTCTTTAGTATCATGTTTTGGATTTGCATTCTCCCATATGTAAACCTCTTCAATGATATCCCCTAGGATATAGTTGATATCTTTCTTTAAACCTCTGATATTTGCCATAATTAGATTTTTTATAGTGCGAATTTAAACCAATTTTAAAATATAGTACAGATAAAAATTATTTTCCAGAATAGGACACAAAATTCCTAGGGGTCTCATATAGCGTAACTTCCAAATCCAAATCATCTTCTAAAACAACTTTAAGTTTGCTATAGATAAAAATGACAATATTTTCTGCGGTTGGATTCTTATGTTTAAACTCCGGGACTTCTAAATTCAAATTTTTATGGTCCAAAGCATCTTCAATTTCAGATTTTATAAAATCTTTTAAGATTTTTACATCCACGACATAGCCTGTCTCGGGATCAACCTCACCAGTGACACTTACAATTAATTCGTAATTATGTCCATGGTAATGAGGATTATTGCATTTTCCAAAAATAGCTTCATTTTTTTTATCACTCCAATTAGGGCGGTATAAACGATGGGCAGCATTAAAATGGGCTCTACGACTAACTGTTACTTTCATGCTTTATAATTTAAGTGAGTGTAAAATTTTTGAAATATAATTTTGAACCAAGCAGTATAGCAATCAGGTTTTGATACAATATCGCATTTAATTGCTTCCATTGACATCCATTTCCAAGATTTAACTTCTGTCTTGTTAATAACTGGATCCTTTTCGTAAAAACCAGTCATCACATGATCAAATTCATATTCTGTCAGGCCATTATCAAAAGGTGCTTTATAAATGAAAGAGGTTACTACATTTAAGGCAGTTGTAAATCCCATTTCTTCGGCTAATCGTCTGGTACCGGCTTCAATATTAGACTCTCCTTCCCGTTGGTGGCTGCAGCAAGTATTGGTCCACAAAAGCGGAGAATGGTATTTGTGTGCTGCACGCTGTTGTAGCATTAATTCATTTTTTGAATTAAAGATAAAGACTGAGAAAGCGCGATGTAATACTGCTTTTTCATGAGCTTCCATTTTGGGCATTAAGCCAATTTGCTCATCCTCTTCATTCACTAATATGACCTGTTCTTCCAACATTGTGCTAAATTATCAACTAATTTTATATTTTGTATTAATTAAATGCTAAAATGCAATTTTTAAATTTTACAAAATTATCATTATGCATATAAATTACATCATATCTTGATTTGATAATGCTATATTTGCCAAAAATTATTTTCAATGTCTTTTGTCAGTGAAATCCAACGTAGACGCACCTTTGGAATCGTATCACATCCAGATGCTGGTAAAACTACCCTTACCGAAAAACTACTTTTATTTGGGGGGGCAATACAAGAAGCTGGAGCTGTTAAAAGCAATAAGATTAAAAAAGGGGCTACCAGCGACTTTATGGAAATTGAACGTCAACGTGGGATTTCTGTAGCCACATCTGTTTTGGCCTTTGAGTACAATGGAATCAAAATTAATATTCTTGATACCCCTGGGCATAAAGATTTTGCCGAAGACACCTTTAGAACCCTCACGGCTGTAGACAGTGTAATTGTCGTTGTCGATGTGGCTAAAGGGGTAGAAGAGCAAACCGAAAAACTAGTTAAGGTTTGTAGAATGCGGAATATCCCAATAATTGTATTTATCAATAAATTAGACCGTGAGGGAAAAGATGCTTTTGATCTTTTGGACGAAGTGGAACAAAAATTAGGGCTAAAAGTCACCCCTTTAAGTTTTCCTATTGGTATGGGTTACGATTTTAAAGGAATTTATAATTTATGGAAAAAAAATATTAATCTATTTTCTGGAGACTGTAAAAAGAATATTAGTGATACGCTTGAAATCTCAGATTTGAATGACTCAAAACTAAATACTATCGTAGGAGATTCTGCTTCAAAAATACTTAGAGATGAAATTGAATTAATACACGGAATTTATCCAAAATTTAACAAAGATATTTACCAAGAAGGTAATTTACACCCTGTGTTTTTTGGATCTGCCCTAAATAATTTTGGTGTCAAAGAATTATTGGATTGTTTCATAGATATTGCACCCATGCCTAGACCAAAAGCAAGCAAAGAGCGTTTAATACATCCTGAAGAAAATAAGTTTTCTGGCTTTGTCTTTAAAATTCATGCTAATATGGATCCAAAACACCGAGATCGCTTAGCCTTTATCAAGATTGTCTCTGGAACATTTAAACGTAATACGCTTTATTTGCACGTTCGTCAAAATAGAAAATTAAAGTTTTCAAGTCCCAATGCTTTTTTTGCTGAAAAAAAGGAAATAGTAGACATTTCATATCCTGGCGATATAGTTGGACTCCACGATACTGGCAATTTTAAAATTGGTGACACACTCACAGAAGGAGAAACTTTAAATTACATAGGCATTCCCAGTTTCTCACCGGAGCATTTTAGATATATTAATAATGCAGACCCCATGAAATCGAAACAACTCTTTAAAGGGATTGATCAATTGATGGATGAAGGCGTTGCACAGCTATTCACCTTAGACCTGAACGGTCGTAAAATTATTGGAACTGTAGGCGCCCTGCAATATGAAGTGATTCAATATCGCCTGGAACATGAATATGGTGCTAAATGCAGCTATGAAAATTTAAACATACACAAAGCTGCTTGGGTAGAGCCTGAAAATATAAAGAGTAAAGAGTTTAATGAATTCAAGCGGATTAAGCAACGCTTTCTAGCAAAGGACAAACAAGGTCAGTTGGTGTTTTTGGCCGATTCAAAATTCTCATTACAGATGACCGAACAAAAATACCCATCCATTAAATTTCATATGAACTCAGAATTTTAAATTAAAAAAATCTACCTAGTATAAAACGGAGTTTTTTTTATGCTTGACCTGTAGGTCCAAAATTAAGTGGCATTGGTGGTTGCTCGTAATCTTTAATCTCACCATGTGCCTGTTCAAAACGTTTGACATTTTCTTGCAGAGCTTTAGTTAAGCGCTTAGCATGTTGTGGGGTTAATATAATTCTTGACTTTACCTTATTTTTAGGGATCCCAGGCATTATATTAACAAAGTCTACAACAAACTCAGAAACACTGTGGTTTATAATTGCCAAATTTGAATATATACCTTCAGCAACAGAGGCATCGAGTTCGATATTAATTTGGGCTTTATTTCCTTTCTTTGTTTCACCCATAAATTAAATATTAAATATTTGTTTTTCCTCTTTAGCTTTAATCAAACTTTCCAATTCGTCACTTGAACCAACAATCATATTATCATACTGTCTTAATCCCGTTCCGGCTGGTATTCTATGTCCAACTATGACATTTTCCTTAAGTCCTTCCAAACTATCTACTTTTCCATTTACAGCAGCTTCGTTAAGTACTTTAGTTGTTTCTTGGAAAGATGCAGCTGAGATAAAGGATTTCGTTTGTAGTGATGCACGTGTAATACCTTGTAAAATTGGGGTAGCTGTTGCAGGACGTGCATCTCGGGCTGAGACACAGGATTTATCCTCACGCTTAAGAATTGAGTTCTCATCCCTTAGTTGTCTAGCTGTGACAATTTGTCCAGCTTTAAGTATTGCAGAATCACCAGAATCTTCAACCACTTTCTTGCCAAATATATCATCGTTTTCATTAATAAAGTCTGACTTATGGACTAATTGGTTTTCTAAGAAAATTGTATCTCCTGAATCTTGAATTCGTACCTTACGCATCATCTGACGTACCACAACCTCAAAATGCTTATCATTAATTTTAACTCCTTGAAGTCGGTAAACTTCCTGTACTTCGTTAACTAAATATTGTTGTACTGCAGATGGGCCTTTGATATTTAAAATATCATTTGGGGTAATTGAACCATCTGAAAGTGGCATACCAGCTTTAACAAAATCATTTTCTTGTACTAAAATTTGGTTTGAGAGTTTAACCAAATATTTCTTAATTGAACCCGTTTTGGATTCAATAATTATTTCTCTATTACCTCGTTTTATTTTACCAAAAGAAACAACACCATCTATTTCGCTAACTACTGCTGGATTTGATGGATTTCGAGCTTCAAAAAGTTCAGTAACACGTGGTAAACCACCAGTAATATCTCCAGCTTTAGAGGATTTACGTGGTATTTTTACCAAAATCTTACCTATAGCTATCTTATCATTGTCTTCAATCATTAAATGTGCACCAACTGGTAAATTGTACGAACGAATTACGCTACCTTTACCGTCTTCAATATGAAGTGTAGGGATAAGTTTTTTATTTCTAGATTCAGAAATTACTTTTTCTTGAAACCCAGTTTGTTCATCAATTTCAACTTGATAAGTAACTCCCTGTTCTATATTTTCGAAACGAACTTTTCCTGAAAATTCAGAAATAATAACCCCATTATATGGATCCCACTGGCAAACAACTGAACCCTTCTTTAATTTTTGACCATTTTTAACAAAAATATTAGAACCATAAGGAATATTATTAGTGCTCAAAATAATACCTGTTTTCATATCAACCAATTTAATTTCGGAGGTCCTGGAAATTACAATGTTAACATCATTTCCTTCGTTGTCCTTACCATTTACAGTTTTCAGTTCATCAATTTCAGCTAACCCATCAAACTTAGCTACAAGATTGTTTTCTTCAGAAATATTTCCAGCAATTCCCCCAACGTGAAAGGTTCGAAGTGTTAACTGTGTTCCTGGCTCACCAATGGACTGCGCAGCAACAACACCAACTGCCTCTCCAATTTGAACCATTTTACCAGTAGCAAGATTACGTCCATAACACATGACGCATATTCCAGTTTTTGCTTCGCATGTTAATGGAGACCTAACCTCAATTGATTCAATTGCAGACAATTCTATTTTATTAGCAACAACCTCATCAATATGCTCACCAGAAGAAGCTAAAAGCTCTTCTGAAATTGGATCATAAACATCATTTAAGGATGTACGTCCAATAATTCGTTCCTCAAGAGTTTCAACTATTTCTTCATTTTTCTTAAGAGGTTCTACTTTTATTCCACGTAATGTTCCACAATCATGTGAATTTACTATTACGTCCTGTGAAACATCGACTAATCGCCGGGTTAAATATCCTGCATCTGCAGTTTTCAAAGCTGTATCCGCTAAACCTTTACGAGCTCCGTGCGTTGATATAAAGTATTCTAAAATTGATAATCCTTCTTTGAAATTGGAAAGAATTGGATTTTCGATTATTTCTCCACCTCCTGCATTGGATTTTTTTGGCTTAGCC
The DNA here is from genome assembly GCA_902516685.1 of uncultured Formosa sp. The sequence continues at coordinate 6,362 of CABXZJ010000015.1, read as the reverse complement.
ATTAAACCTCGCATACCGGTCAACTGACGGATTTGTTCTTTGGACCCACGAGCTCCTGAATCTAGCATCATATAAACGGAATTGAATCCTTGCTGATCTTCACGAATACGTTTCATTGAAAGTTCTGTCAATTCAGCATTTGTAGAAGTCCAAATATCTATAACTTGATTATAACGCTCATTATTTGTAATTAACCCCATGTTGTAGTTTGCCATTATACCATCAACTTGCTTATTAGCAGTTTCAATCATACTATGTTTTTCCTGAGGAATTATAATATCTCCTAGGCTGAAAGATAATCCGCCTTTAAAAGCAAAATTATAGCCTAAAGTTTTAATCTCATCAAGAAAACTTGCAGTTTCTGGAACTGATGTGGCTTTCAGAATATCGTGTATAATATCACGTAATGACTTTTTGGTTAACACTTCATTTATATAACCAGCTTCTTTTGGTACTTTTTCATTAAATAGTACTCTACCTACAGTAGTTTCAATTAATTGAGTTTCCAGAGTACCATCAGAATTGTAGTCTTCAGTTCTTACTCTAATTTTTGCATTTAATTCGACTCTTTTTTCATTGTAAGCAATAATGACCTCTTCAGGAGAGTAAAATACAAGACCTTCACCTAAAATTTTCACTTTTTTTGTTGACTCACGTAATTTGGTCATATAATAAAGACCAAGTACCATGTCTTGTGAAGGCACTGTAACTGGCGAGCCGTTAGCGGGGTTTAAAATATTGTGAGACGCAAGCATTAATAATTGTGCTTCTAAAATAGCTTCAGGACCAAGTGGTAAATGAACAGCCATTTGATCTCCATCAAAATCTGCATTAAATGCCGTACATACTAAAGGGTGTAATTGGATTGCTTTTCCTTCAATTAGCTTAGGCTGAAATGCTTGAATTCCTAAACGGTGTAAGGTAGGAGCGCGGTTTAGCAGAACTGGGTGTCCTTTAAGTACATTTTCCAGAATATCCCAAACTACTGGTTCTTTTTTGTCGATAATTTTTTTTGCAGATTTAACAGTTTTGACGATACCTCGTTCTATTAATTTGCGAACTATGAAAGGTTTGTATAATTCTGCTGCCATATTTTTTGGGAGTCCACATTCAAATAATTTTAATTCTGGCCCGACTACTATAACGGAACGAGCAGAATAATCAACTCGTTTACCAAGTAAGTTTTGACGAAAACGACCTTGTTTCCCTTTAAGTGAATCAGAGAGTGATTTCAAAGGCCTGTTAGAATCAGTTTTTACAGCTGAAGATTTACGTGTGTTATCAAAAAGAGAATCAACAGATTCTTGTAACATTCGTTTTTCATTTCTTAAAATTACTTCAGGAGCTTTTATTTCTACAAGACGCTTCAATCGATTATTTCTAATAATCACTCGTCGATATAAATCATTCAAATCAGAAGTAGCAAAACGGCCACCGTCTAGAGGTACTAGTGGACGAAGTTCTGGAGGGATAACTGGAATTGCTTTCATAATCATCCATTCTGGTCTGTTTTCACGATTCTGATTTCCATCTTTGAGTGCTTCGACAACCTGCAAGCGCTTCAACGCTTCTGTTTTTCTTTGTTTCGAAGTCTCTGTATTAGCTTTATGACGTAATTCAAAAGATAGTTCTTCTAAATCTATACGAGATAGTAACTCAATCAAACAATCTGCACCCATCTTGGCAATAAATTTTTCTGGATCAGTATCGTCTAAATATTGATTTTCCTGAGGAATTGTTTCAATTATATTTAAGTATTCTTCCTCAGTTAAAAAATCCATTTTTTTAACAGGTTCACCCTCTGAGTTTGAAGCTATACCAGGTTGAATAACAACATATCGCTCATAATAAATAATCATGTCTAACTTTTTTGAGGGAAGACCTAGTAAATATCCTATTTTGTTAGGTAAAGACCTAAAATACCAAATATGAGCAACAGGTACTACCAAATTAATGTGCCCTACACGTTCTCTACGAACCTTTTTTTCAGTTACTTCAACTCCGCAGCGATCACAAATTATTCCTTTGTACCTTATTCGCTTATACTTACCACAAGCACATTCATAATCCTTGACTGGACCAAAAATTCGTTCACAAAACAAACCATCACGCTCTGGTTTGTGAGTTCTATAATTAATAGTTTCTGGTTTTAGAACCTCACCTCGTGAATCTGATAAAATAGACTCAGGTGAAGCTAATCCTATTGAAATTTTATTAAACTTTTTTTGCGTTGTATTATCTTGATTTCTTACCATTATGTATAATATATGATACTTTAAAATTATTGTTCTAATCTAATGTCTAATCCTAAACCTTTTAATTCATGCATAAGAACGTTAAATGATTCTGGTAAACCTGGTTCCGGCATAGGCTCGCCTTTTACGATAGCTTCATATGTTTTTGCTCTTCCAATTACATCATCAGACTTGACTGTTAGTATTTCTCTCAGAGTACTTGAGGCTCCATATGCTTCTAAAGCCCAAACTTCCATCTCGCCAAAACGTTGACCACCAAATTGGGCTTTACCACCAAGGGGTTGTTGAGTAATTAATGAATAAGGTCCTATCGATCGTGCATGCATTTTGTCATCAACCATATGTCCTAATTTTAACATGTAAATAACTCCAACGGTTGCTGGTTGATCAAAACGATCACCTGTACCTCCATCAAATAGATAGGTATGTCCAAATCTTGGTATACCTGCCTCGTCCGTAAATTTATTGATTTGGTCTAATGTAGCTCCGTCAAAGATAGGGGTGGCGAAGGTACGTCCTAAATCTTTTCCTGCCCATCCAAGTACAGTTTCATAAATTTGCCCAATATTCATTCTGGATGGTACGCCAAGAGGATTTAAAACAATATCTACAGGTGTTCCATCTTCTAAAAAAGGCATATCTTCTTGTCGAACAATTCTGGCTACAATTCCTTTATTCCCGTGGCGTCCTGCCATTTTATCACCTACTTTTAATTTACGTTTTTTAGCAATGTAAACTTTAGCAAGTTTAATAATTCCGGCAGGAAGTTCATCACCAACTGAAATGGTAAATTTTTCACGTCTTAGAGACCCTTGAAGATCATTTTCTTTAATTTTGTAATTATGAATCAAATCTTTAACTAATTTATTTAATCTACTATCTGTAGTCCATTTACCATTGATAAGATGAGCATAATCATCTACTGCATTTAGCATTTTTAGAGTATATTTTTTTCCCTTAGGAAATACTTCCTCACCTAAATCATTAAAAATTCCCTGAGCAGTTTTCCCACCAACAATTGAAAATAATTTTTGAACTAAAACGGATTTTAAATCATCAAATTTAACATCAAATATATCTTCTAGTTTAGCTATATCTTCCTTATCTTGAGCACGCTTACGTTTATCTTTTATTGCTCTAGAGAAAAGCTTTTTTTCAATCACTACACCATTCAGAGAAGGAGAAGCTTTTAAAGAAGCATCTTTAACATCTCCTGCCTTATCACCAAAAATAGCTCTAAGAAGTTTTTCTTCAGGAGTAGGATCACTCTCCCCTTTGGGTGTGATTTTCCCAATAAGTATATCTCCGGGCTTAATTTCTGCACCAATACGAATCATTCCATTTTCATCTAAGTCACTGGTTGCCTCTTCTGATACGTTTGGGATGTCATTGGTAAGTTCTTCATTACCAAGCTTGGTGTCTCTAACTTCAAGAGAGTATTCATCAATATGAATAGAAGTAAAAATGTCGTCACGAACAACTTTTTCAGAAATTACAATTGCATCTTCAAAATTATATCCTTTCCATGGCATGAAAGCTACTTTCATATTTCTTCCAAGAGCTAATTCTCCATTTTCTGTAGCATAGCCTTCACAAAGAACCTGCCCTTTAGAAACCTTATCTCCTTTGTTTACAATAGCTTTAAGATTAACGGATGTTCCTTGATTGGTTTTTCTAAATGTTGTTAAAGGATATGTTACAATATTAGAATCAAAACTAACGAGTTCTTCTTCACTAGTTCTATTATATTTTATTACAATTTTCTCAGCATCAACATAATCAACTAAACCATCTCCATCAGCATTTACCAACACTCTTGAGTCTGAAGCTACTTGGCGCTCAAGACCTGTTCCAACAATTGGAGCCTCAGGACGCAACAGAGGAACTGCTTGACGCATCATATTTGATCCCATTAGTGCACGGTTAGCGTCATCATGCTCTAAAAATGGAATTAAAGAAGCTGAAATTGACGATATCTGGTTGGGAGCGACATCAGTATAATGAACTTGAGAGGAATCAACTACAGGAAAATCACCTTCTTGACGGGCAATAACTTTGTCGATAACAATCTTGCCTTTATTGTTTACTGGGGTACTAGCTTGAGCAATAAGTTTGTCTTCTTCTTCTTCTGCTGTTAGGTAGATAGGAGTTCCTTTGATATCAACTATTGATTCGTGTACTTTTCTGTAGGGAGTTTCAATAAAACCCATAGAATTAACTTTTGCATATACTGAAAGGGAAGATATGAGGCCAATATTTGGTCCCTCAGGAGTTTCAATTGGACAAAGACGTCCGTAGTGTGTGTAATGAACATCTCTAACTTCAAATCCTGCACGTTCTCTAGAAAGTCCACCAGGTCCAAGTGCAGATAGTCTTCGTTTGTGCGTTATCTCGGCCAAAGGATTGGTTTGATCCATAAATTGAGATAACTGATTAGTCCCAAAGAAAGAATTGATAACTGAGGATAATGTCTTGGCATTTATTAAATCAATTGGTGTGAAAACCTCATTATCACGAACATTCATTCGTTCTCTAATTGTACGCGCCATACGGGCTAACCCTACTCCAAACTGGGACGATAGTTGCTCTCCTACAGTACGAACTCGTCTATTAGACAAATGATCAATATCATCTATTTCAGCTTTAGAGTTTATTAATTCAATTAAATATTTAATTATTGTAATAATATCTTCTTTGGTTAAGACTTGCTTATCCATACCGATATCAAGATTTAACTTTTTATTCATTCTATAACGACCAACTTCACCTAAATTGTAACGCTGATCACTAAAAAATAATTTATCAATGATTCCACGTGCTGTTTCCTCGTCTGGTGGCTCTGCATTACGGAGCTGTCTGTAGATGTGTTCTACTGCCTCTTTCTCAGAATTCGTTGGATCTTTCTGGAGAGTATTATGAATTATGGCGTAGTCCCCTTGCTTTGAAAATTCTTTATGAAGAAGTATAGTTTTTGCACCTGATTCAAGAATTTCAAGACAATTTTCTTTATCTATAATTGTATCTCTATCTAAAACAATTTCATTTCTTTCAATCGAAACTACCTCACCAGTATCCTCATCAACAAAATCTTCATGCCATGTATTTAATACACGAGCAGCTAGTTTACGACCAAGAACTTTTTTTAGACCAGATTTGGAAACTTTAATTTCTTCGGCAAGATCAAAAATCTCTAAAATATCCTTATCTCGTTCGAAACCAATTGCTCTAAAAAGGGTAGTAACAGGTAATTTTTTCTTTCTATCGATATATGCATACATAACACTGTTGATATCTGTTGCAAACTCAATCCAAGATCCTTTAAAAGGGATTACACGAGCGGAATACAATTTAGTCCCATTTGCATGAAATGATTGCCCAAAAAATACTCCAGGCGAGCGGTGTAACTGCGAGACAACAACACGTTCCGCTCCATTGATACAAAATGTACCGCTTGGTGTCATGTAAGGAATTGTCCCTAGATAAACATCTTGAACGATAGTTTCAAAATCTTCGTGCTCTGGATCTGTACAGTATAATTTTAAACGCGCCTTTAGAGGAACAGAATATGTAAGACCTCTTTCAATACATTCCTCAATATTGTATCTGGGTGGATCTACAAAATAATCTAAAAATTCTAAAACAAATTGATTACGTGTATCTGTTATAGGAAAATTTTCCATAAAGGTATTAAATAAACCTTCGTTGGCTCTTTCATCTGATTTTGTTTCTAACTGGAAAAAATCCTGGAAGGATTTTATTTGAATATCCAGGAAATCTGGATATTCAGTTCTATTTACAATAGATGAGAAATTTAACCTTTCTGTTTTTTGTGATAACATCGATGGACGAATTATTGATTAAAAAAAATAAATTGGGTGCATAACACTCTATACACAAAAGGGTTTAGGCCTAAGAATACTTAATTCTGTACCTAAACCATTGTTTGGTGATTGGTTAAAACTTACTTAAGCTCAACCTCAGCACCAGCTTCTTCTAAGGAACTTTTCAAGCCTTCAGCTTCGTCTTTAGAAACACCTTCTTTGATCGCACTTGGAGCATCATCAACTAGACCCTTAGCGTCTTTAAGTCCAAGGCCTGTAAGCTCTT